>JBOGIF010000140.1:0-7113 GCA_050742415.1 Acidimicrobiales bacterium
ATCCGGGGCCGAACCGCCACTTAACTTCGGTCTAAACAGCGAAGTCTTCGTTCCGCAAGCCGGGACTTAGAACCGGTCGCCTGGGCTCAACCGGCGGTGTGCCTCCCTCGCCCTTTCGTCCGCCGCCGACGCTCCGTAGCGTTGGAGCATCTGGCCCATCTGGCGGCTGCGCCAACCGGCGAGCCACTTAAGGTCGCCCTCGTTGCCGCCCTGTGCCAGCCAGCCGTGGGCGAAGGTGTGGCGGAGTGGTGCGGGTGTACCGCTTCGATCCCGGCCTTGGTCGACCGTCTACGGAGGAGTTGAGCGACGCCTGAGTCGGTCAGCCGACCCTTCGACCCCAGCCACAGCCACGGCTGGGCTTGGAGCGGATGGCGGGCCCGGACTCGCACGTACCGGTCGAGGGCCTGGGCGGTCTTGGAACCGAAGGGACAGGCCCGCGGACGGCGTCCCTTGCCAACCACGAGGACGACCGAACTCGTGAAGTCGACGTCTTCGATACGGAGGCCGGCGAGCTCGGCCAGGCGCACCCCGGTGTCGAGGAACAGCCGGATGATCGCCGCGTCGCGGCGCTCCGAGTAGGTCCGGCCTTTCGCACGCCGCCAGCAGGCGCTTCAACTCGTCGTCACCCAGGACCGGGACGGGACTCTCAGGCACCGTGGGCGGCTTCATGCGGCCATAGGCGAGATCGGGATCTCACCCTCCTCCTCGAGCCAACGGAAGAACTGCTGGATGTAGCGGAAGCGCGAGGCCGCCGTGCCCGCCGCCCAGCGTTCCAGTTGGTCCTCGATGAGGGCCTCGACGTGCTCACGCCGAACGTCCGCAGCAACGGTCGGCATGCCCCGCTCGGCGAGGAACGCGGCCAGGAGCCGAGCCGACTCGACATAGGACCGGATGGTCCGGGGCGAGCGTGCTCTCAGCGACCGCTCGAACGACGGAATCAGGCTTACCAGATCACCGTTTTGGGCGTCTGACGGCCGCTTCACAGGACCAAAATTATACGCTCCAGCAACGTTGTGCAGGCGGCGACGTCGGCGCCGGAAGCCTATAAGTGCAGTTCAGGACCCCTTGGAGCCCGAGAGGAGAGTCGAACTCCTGACCTGCTCATTACGAGTGAGCTGCTCTACCGACTGAGCTACCCGGGCGAAGCTGCCGAGTATGGCATGCCCTGTCCGGGCCGAACGCGGCTCGGCCGCGGTCTCAGGAGCGTAGGGGCGCCAGGCGAAGGAGCATCGCCTGTAACAGCAGCGTCTCGCTCGGGTTGCGCACCAGCGCGGTCGCCGTCTCCTGTATGGCGTCGAGGGCGGCCGCGCACCGGCGGGCCTCGCCCGTGCCGGCCGTGATGGCGTCGCGGTAGACGGCGGCCAGGGTCGCCAGCCCGAAGCGCAGCTCGTCGGTGCGCAGGCGCCGCAGCTCGCGCTTGTGCCGGTCCGCCAGCTGCTTGCGGCCGCTTCCCCGCTCGCCGGCCCACTCGGCCCGTTCGTCCAGCTCCGCTCGCTCGGTGGCGTGGCGCGCTTCGAGGGGCCCGACGGCTGCCTCGCCCAGCATCGCCACGAGCTCGGCGGCCACCACCGACACCGCCGCTCCCGTGCCGTCGAGGCGCGACGGCACCGCCCGCCAGGCGTCACGCCGGGTGCCGAAGCCCGGGTCGTCGGCCAAGAGAAGCGCCCGGTCCAACCGTCCGCCCGCGGCCACGGCAACCTCGGCCGCGGTGCCGGGGTCCACGCCGGTCGCCACCAGATGGGCGGCCACCTCCTCCGAGCGGACCGCGTCGAAGCTGACCTGGACGCACCGAGATGCGATGGTGGCCAGGTCGGGCGGCACGTGCTCGGCGAGGATGGCGAAGACCGTGCTGGCCGGCGGTTCCTCGACCACCTTGAGGAGCACGGGGCCGGCTTCCTGGACGAGGTGGAAGTCGGCAAGCACGAGGACCTTGCGGTCGCCTTCGTGGGGGCTGCGCAGGGCCAGGCGCCGGATCTCACGGGCCTGCTCCACCGAGATGGAGGCTCCTTCGCGTTCGACGACAACGAGGTCGGGGTGAACCTCGGCCATCGCCCGCCGGCATGTTTCGCAGTGCCCGCAGCCACCGTCGGCGCACAGGATGGCAGCACCGAAGGCGATGGCGGCTTGCCGCTTTCCGGAACCAGGCGGGCCGACCAGCATGTAGGCGTGGACCGGCGTCCGGGCCGCGGCGCGTAACGCCGAGACGGCCCGTTCCTGGCCGACCACGAGGTCGAAAGGATCAGCCACTGCCGGGCGACCTCGTCCAGGAATCCCACCGGTCGAACGCAGCTCTCACCCTCCTAGTCACGACCTCGACCGGGCCGGCACCGTCGACCACGACCCACCGGTGATCGGCCGCCGCCAGCGCCTGGTAGCCGTCCCGCACTCGCTCGTGGAAGGCGACACCGGCCATCTCCATCCGGTCGGCCTCACCCGACACTCGACCGGCGGCGACGCCGATGCCGACATCGAGGAGGATGACGAGGTCGGGCTCGATCCCACCGGATGCCCACTCTGCCAGCTGCGCCAGCCAGTCGACATCGAGGCCGCGGCCCCAGCCCTGGTAGGCCAGCGTCGAGCCTGAGAATCGGTCGCTCACGACGTCGGTCCCCTTCTCGAGTGCGGGACACACGACCTCGGCCACGTGCTGGGCCCGGTCGGCCAGGAGCAGGAGAGCTTCGGCTCTCGGATCCAGTGTGCCCGACCCCACGTCGAGAACCATGCTGCGCACGAGCCTGCCCAACGCCGTGCCTCCCGGTTCCCGGGTCAACAGGGCGCCGAGCTCGGCAGCCAGCAGCGCAGCCTGGGTGGATTTCCCAGTCCCCTCGCCGCCCTCGAACACGATGAGACGACCCCTGGTGCTCAGGTGGCTATCTCCTCTCCGCTCGGGCGCAACGTGCGGATGGCCAGGATGCCGGCGACGACGATGATGGACGCGCCGAGCCAGAGGGTCACCCGCACACCGGGCACTGGCGTGAGACGGTCGAGGATCGTTGCCAGCAGGGGAGCCAGAGAGAGGCTGATGAGCAGGCAGAGCCGCGAGAGCGTGTAGAGGGCGGCGAAGATCCGCCCCCGCAGGTCGTCGCTGACGTTCTCCTGGAGGATGGTGAAGCCGAGCACGTAGACCGCCCCGGCGCAGACGCCCATCAGGGCGATGAACGCCATGGTGACGGCCAGGCTCGACATCGAGACGGCCACCATCATCGAGGCCCCTGCGCCCAGCACCGCGAGCGGGAAGATCCTCTGGTGGGCGAGGCGCTGCTGG
Organism: Acidimicrobiales bacterium; assembly: GCA_050742415.1. Classification (GTDB taxonomy): domain Bacteria; phylum Actinomycetota; class Acidimicrobiia; order Acidimicrobiales; family AC-14; genus JBOGIF01. The sequence continues at coordinate 3,266 of JBOGIF010000140.1, forward strand.
ATGGTCGACACGCCGACCACCCCGACAGCCAGACCGGTGCCGAGGGCCGTCAGCAGGAGCCCGAAACCGGCCGGGCCGCTACCGAGCACGTCGTTGGAGTACGTCGGCCCGAGAGGCGCCACCATCCCGCCGCCGATGAGCCCGGTGCCGAGGCCGATCATCACCGAGCGGACCAGGGGGTTGGCGCTGATGAACTGCCAGCCCTCCTTGGCCTCGGTCAGGGCGCTACTCCAGAACCGGCGGCCCTGGAGGCTGATCGGTCCGTCTCCCCGGCGCCCGCCGTTGCGAGGGATGGCGAGTGTTGACAACAGGAGAGCCGATCCGAAGAAGGTCAGGACGTCGACGTAGATGGCCAGCGACTCCTGGCTCAGGCGCAGGAAGGCAAGGGGCCCGGCGTGCTCGCCGACCCATTGGGACACCTTGGTCAGGGACGCGAACAGGGCCGAGCCCAGGGGGAACGTGCCGTAGGCGGCGGCAAGCGAGAACGAGTTGGCGGTGGCCAGCTTGTCGGTCGGCACCATGTTGGGCACCGACGCCTCCTTGGCCGGCGACCACAGCAGAGTGAGGATCTCCAGCACCAGGGAGGCTACGAACAGGCCGGGGATGGTCTCGACGAGCGGAAGGCTGGCCAGCACCAGGCCGCGTCCCACGTCGCAGGCCACCATCACCTTCTTGCGGTCCCACCGGTCGACCAGGACTCCGCCCACAGACGCCAGGAAGAACCCCGGGATCATGCGGGCGCTCATGACCAGGGCGATCGCCGCCTCTGGCGACTTGCCGCCGACGCGGGCCGTTATCGACAGGATCGCGACCAGCCCGATCCAGTCGCCCAGCGAAGAGATGACCTGGGCCAGCCAGAGCCTGAAGAACGACCTCGAACCCAGCAGTCGAGGGCCTCCGTCGCCCTCCGATCTCATCGGAGTGGTGGCGGGCTCCTCGGGGGACGGGTTCCGCGCTGCCACCGACCCAGGCTAAAGGACGTGCTCCCTACGCTGACCGGCGCTTGCCCGCTGCCGGCCGGCGCTTGGCGGCGGCACGGGGCTTGGCCGGACCGCGGTCCCGCCGGTCCTGGAGCAGCTCGGCGGCCCGCTCGGGCGTGATGCTCGCCACGTCGTCTCCCGTCCGCAGGGACGCATTCGTGGTGCCGTCGGTCACGTACGGTCCGAACCGCCCCTCCTTGACCGTGATCGGGCCACCGGAGACGGGATCGGGTCCGAGCTCGCGCAATGGCTCCGGCGCCGCCCGCCGCCCGCGCTGCTTCGGCTCGGCCAGCATGGCCAGGGCTTCGGTGAGGGTGACCGTGAAGAGGCGCTCCTCGTCGTCCAGGCTGCGGCTGTCGGTGCCCTTCTTGACGTATGGCCCGTACCGGCCGTTGAGGGCGACGACCTCCTCGCCTCCGACGGGGTCGGCGCCGAGCACTCGAGGCAGGCTGAGCAGGCGCAGGGCGTCGTCGAGGGTGACCGAGTCGAGGGCCATGGTCTTGAACAACGACGCCGTCGGTGGCTTGGCGGCGCCCTTCTGGTCGGATGCCGGGTCTTCGCCGAGTTGGACGTAGGGACCGAACCGGCCCACCCGGGCCAGCACGCAGAGGCCCGTGGACGGGTCGGTGCCAAGGGGGCGGTCGCCACTGGGGCTGGCCAGCAGCTCTTCGGCCTTCTCGATGGTGAGCTCGTCGGGGGCAATGCCCTCTGGCACCGCGGCGGTGTCCGGCTCGCGGCTCAGGTAGGGCCCGTAGCGGCCGACTCGGACGGCGATCGGGCGGCCCTCGGAGTCCTTGCCGAGGGGGATCGAGTTCACCTCGCGGGCGTCGATGGCCTCCAGGCGGTCCCCGACCATCGTCCGCAGGCCCTCCGTCCCGTTGCCGAAGTAGAACTTCGATAGCCAAGGCTCGGACTCGGCCTGGCCCCTGGCGATGCTGTCGAGGTCGTCCTCCATCCGGGCGGTGAAGGCGTAGTCGACCAGGTCGGAGAAGTGCCGCTCGAGGAGGGCGACCACGGCGAAGGCCGTGAACGACGGGATGAGCGCGGTGCCTCTCTTCCACACGTAGCCACGGTCCTGCACGGTGCCGATGATCGAGGCGTAGGTCGACGGCCGGCCCACTCCGAGCTCCTCCATCGCCTTCACCAGCGATGCTTCGGTGTAACGGGCGGGCGGAGAGGTGCTGTGGTCCTTGGCCTCGAGGTCCTCCACGTTCAGGACGTCGCCGGGCGCCAGCGGGGGTAGGCGGACCTCGCGGTCCTCCAACTCGGCCTCAGGATCGTCGGAGCCCTCCACGTAGGCCCGCAGGAACCCCGGGAAGTCGATGACCTTGCCGCCGGCCGAGAACTCGGCATCCTCGGCAGCTCGCGCCTGCCCGGAGGTTGCGGACGGCGTGTTCCCGAGCCGCACCTGCATGCTGGCACCGCGCACGTCGGCCATCTGGGAAGCCACCGTCCGCTTCCAGATCAGTTCGTACAGCGCCCGCTCGTCACCCTTTAGCTGGCCGGCTACCTGGTCCGGCGTGCGGAAGGAGTCGCCGGCCGGCCGGATCGCCTCGTGCGCCTCCTGGGCGTTCTTGACCTTCTTGGCGTACCGGCGCGGCTCGGTCGGCACGTAGTCGGCCCCGTAGAGCTCGGTCGCCTGGGCGCGGGCCGCCGCTATCGCCGTGTCCGACAGGGAGGTGCTGTCGGTGCGCATGTAGGTGATGAAGCCGTTCTCGTACAGCCTTTGGGCCACACCCATGGTGCGTTGGGTCGTGAACCGGAGCTTTCGCCCCGCCTCCTGCTGGAGCGTCGAGGTCATGAACGGCGGGTACGGCGACCGCCGGTACGGCTTCTCCTCGACCGACCGCACCGTGAACCGCTCCGGCCGGAGCTGTCCGGCCAGAGCCACGGCCTCGTCGCGGCTCAGGATACGTACGTCGGCGCGCGGGTCCAGGTTCCCGGTCTCGTCGAAGTCGCGGCCGGTTGCGAGCCGCTTCCCATCGAGCAGGACGAGGGCGGCCCCGAAGCTCGCGGCGCCGCCGCCGTCTCTTTGGTCGTCCAGCTCCGAGAACGTGCCTTCCAATCCCGAGTAGGTGGCGGCCCGGAACCGCATGCGGGCCCTCTCCCGCTCCACCAGGATCCGGGTCGCCACGCTCTGGACCCGGCCCGCCGACAGCTTGGGGAGCACCTTCTTCCACAGGACCGGGGATACCTCGTAGCCATAGAGGCGGTCGAGGATCCGGCGCGCCTCCTGGGCGTCGACCAGCCTCCGGTCGACGTCGCGGGTGGTGTCCACCGCACGACGGATGGCGGCCGGAGTGATCTCGTGGAACACCATGCGGCGGACGGGCATCCGGGCCGGGGGCGACAGCACCTCCAGCAGGTGCCAGGCGATGGACTCGCCTTCGCGGTCCTCGTCCGTGGCCAGATAGAGCTCGCTGGCCTCCTTGAGGGCCTTTCGGAGCTTGGCGACCACCGGCTTCTTGTCGCTGGTGATGACGTAGAGCGGCTTGAACCCCTCGTCGACGTCCACACCGAGCCGGGCCCAGGCCTTGCCCTTGTGGCTGGCGGGCACCTCGGCCGCGCCTCTCGGGAGGTCGCGGATGTGGCCGATCGACGACTCGACCACATAGTCGGAGCCCAGCAACCGCGAGATGGTCCGAGCTTTGGCGGGGGACTCGACGATCACCAGCGGTTTTGCCATCAGGGCTACGAGCATTCCCCACGTCTCCCCGGCCCTGTCAAGACCTACGGATCCCATAGGGTCGTCGAATGTTGCGTCCTGAAAGCTGGACCAGACCAGCGGGTGCGAGTCCCGCCCGGGTAATCGCCGGAGAGCCCGGTAGCAGGCCCCGGTCCGTCGCCGAGAGGCGACGGGCTGAGCGG
>JBOGIF010000141.1:0-10621 GCA_050742415.1 Acidimicrobiales bacterium
GCCCGGCCCCGGCCAGACGACCCAGCGCTGCCTCGTATCAGCGATCCGGAGCAGGTTGTCCCGGGAGATCGGCCACCAGCAAGGAAACCCGGGATTCCTTTAGGGTGAGCGGCGTCCAGCAAGGATCCGAAACAGTCGGGGAGTTGGAGCGAGCCTCTTGGGACGGCTGTGATTGAAACTAGCGTCCGGTCGTCAGTGCCGATGGGAGGAGGAGGGCCGACGTGCTCAAGGACTTCAAGGCGTTCCTGCTGCGAGGGAACGTGGTCGAGCTGGCGGTGGCGGTCGTCATCGGAGCGGGATTCGGGGCCCTTGTCACCGCACTGGTAGAGGACCTGGTCACGCCCCTGATCGCCATACCGGGCAAAGCGGACTTCAGCTCGCTGCACTTCACGATCCGCAACAGCACCTTTGCCTACGGCAACTTCCTCAACGCGCTCATTTCGTTCCTGTCGATCGCGGCCGCTGTGTTCTTCTTCGTCGTGCGGCCGGTGAACGCCCTGATGGCTCGCCGAAAGACCGAGCCGGATGTCGAGTCGACCACCAAGGATTGCGAGCACTGCCTCAGCTCCATCCCGCGCGCCGCCACCGTCTGCGCGTTCTGCACCCGCGACGTCGCCCCGACCCAATAAGCCTGCCCCGACCGGCGGCTGTCATCTTGACGGCTCCGGTCGGGGCAGGGCGGTGGTGGTGCTGGGTGTTAGTGGAAAATCAAGCTGTGGCCGCGGGCCCGGTTGCGCTGCAGGCGGCGTGGCCGACGATCAGATCCAGCCCGGTTGCACTGAGCGGGCTGCCGGCCGGGATCTTGATGTGAATGGCATTCACCTCGCCCGAGTTCCGGGTCGGGTTGCTGGTGTCGATCTGCTCATTCAAGATCACAGTGCCGACCACCGTGGTGCCCGAGCCGATCGGGATGATGGTGTTGGGTGCCTGAGCCGGTGAGGTGGGCAGAGGCACTGCCACGGGGAGCGTTGGCGTCGACGGCGCGACGACGAGGGACGACGTCATCGTCAGGCCGGCCTTGTCGGCCTTGCACTCGGCGTGGAGGACTTTGACGTTGATGAGGTCGAACAGAAGGCTGGCATCTTTGACATCCGAGCTGGCAACCGACGATCCGGTCGCGCCCGCGACGTTCTTGGTGCTGACCTTCAAAGCGTGGGCGTTGACGGCACAGGTCGGCGTGAAGAACGCGCACAGCGTCGGGACGTAGACGGAGGCGACGGTCTTGGTCGACGCGAGCGCCGAGTTGGTGGTTGCGACGGTCGGTGTCTCAGGAATGTTGATCGGGACGAGAGCAAGGGTCGCCGCGGTGATCGCGCCCGAGCCCTTGATCCCGTAGGCGCTGCCAGTGGCCGTTGTGACCGAAGACAGGGTGGCCGCGGACGCGCTGGTGACAGCCAGGGATATCACCGCTGTCAACGCAGCTGTCAGGAACATGACGCGCGGAAATACAGCTCTCTCTGTCAAGTTGGTCTCCTTTGTCGTTGCGCGACGAATTACGCCACGCATCCAATCCGCCGATGCTGGAGCCTCCTGGCGGATGCCGGAAAACCCGGGCGCATTAGATCACAGGTGCCCCGAGAAAGCTACCCCTCAAAGGTGGAAGGTCAGAGATTGACTAAGGACATTGAACCTATAGCTATCCCGGGCTGTGGTCGGGCTATCGTTGCGTCATGGACATCGAGGTACGTCATGCGCCATCGTTCGCTGCCGCTCGCGTAACGCTCGCAGCAGGTGAGCAGGTCCGAGCCGAGTCGGGGGCAATGATGGCGACGTCCTTCGGCGTCGCCGTCGAGTCGAGCACCCAGGGCGGCGTGCTGAAGGGCCTCAAACGCTCGCTGCTCGGTGGGGAGAGCCTGTTTGTCTCCACGTTCAAGGCGCCTCCTTCCGGCGGATGGGTCGACGTCGCTCACCACCTGGCCGGCGACATCGTGGTGGCCGACATAACCCCCGAAGAGCCGATGTCGATAACCCGTGGTTGCTGGCTGGCATCGTCGCCGGAGGTCCAGCTCGACACCAAATGGGGAGGCTTCAAGAACCTCTTCGGGGGCGAAGGCGGGTTTCTCGTGCACGCCAGCGGGACGGGCAAGGTTCTTCTGGCCTGCTACGGAGCCCTCGACACGATCACCCTCGTCGAGGGCGAATCGGTCACCATCGACACCGGCCATGTCGTGGCCTTCGGGGCGGCGGTCAAGAGCCAGATCCGCAAGGTCGCCGGCGGGGTGATCCAGACCTTGAAGTCCGGTGAGGGCTTCGTCTTCGACTTCACCGGGCCGGGCTGGGTCATGACCCAGACGAGGAACCCTTCGGCGCTCGAAGCGTGGATCCGCCGCCTCATGCCTGGTGAGACCAGCGGGGCAGGCGGCGGAGTGCTCGGCGGGCTGCTCCGGAACTGACGGCACCGGTCCAGCACGCCGTTCGTGCGGGTTTCCGTGGCGGTGCCGGTGGGCAGGACGGGGTGGCAGGCGATCGGCGTCTGCGTACCGCACGGACGAGTCCGGGCCTGAGGCAAGAGCCTCTTGGTCCCGGTCCGTCCCTGAGGAAGGGGATGCCCGATGGCAAAAGACACCGAAATCGAAGACGACGACGAGCGCAACGTCGACGAGAACCCGGACGAGGGCGTGACGATGTCGCAGGCTGGAGCCATGCCCGCTGGGTCGGAGATGGGCCACTGGAACACCGCCAACCCGCGCCCTGACGCCACCAAGCCGGAGACGATGCCGGGCTCGGCGAAAAAGAGGAAGGACTAGCAGGCACACGTTCACACGACACTGGTGCGGCGGGGCCCGACGGGCCCTGCCGCATTGCCGCGTCCAAAGCCAGATCAGGCCAGGTCGGGCGTGACCGCCTCGAGGATGGCCTGGGCGGCGGAGGGCGTGAGCCGGCAGGTCCACCAGGACCGGGAGTCCTCCGGAGTCGTGGTGGCGTCGAGGTACGCCCACAGGACGTGGCCCACGAAGTCGATCGGTATCAGGTCGTCGTCCCGGTGACCGGCATGACCGTCGAAGATGAGGGGAACCGACCAGTCGGTCAGGCGGAGAGGTTTGGGGAACCCGATGGTGGCGCCGTCGGACTGGAACGGGATGCCGAGGGTGGAGGTGAGCTCGGTGGCGAGATCGTCCTGCCATGAGCTGGTGATGGCGAGCATGCGTCTGGTATCGACCGGAGGGAGCGGCGACCTGAGCAGTTCGTCACGATCTGGGGCTGCCTTCGAGGAGAATCCCGATGTCGATCTCGCGGGCGGCGCCGCTCGTTGTCACCCGGCCTCGTTCCAGTAGGTACGCCCGTTTGGCGATGCCTAGGGCAAGCGCAGGATGTTGTTCCACCAGCAGGACAGCGGTTCCGTTGTCGGCCGCCGAGCAAAGCGCGGAGGCGAGTTGCCCAGCGGCCTTCGGGGCCAGGCCCCGGCTCGGCTCGTCCAGCAGCAGCACGCGGGGCGTGCCCGCCAGCGCCCGGCAAACAGCCACCATCCGGGCTTCGCCCCCGGAGAGGAAGCCGGCCCGGCGTCGGCCCAGAGCGGCCACCTCGGGGAACCGGTTCTCGCACTCAGCGGAGGCCGATGCCGAATCTGCGCCGGCCCGTCGGAGCACCAGGTTCTCGTTCACCGACAGGCCCGCGAAGAGGGGGTTGTCTTCGGGAACGTGGGCCACTCCCCGTCGAGCCACCAGATGGGCCGAGGCGGGCAGGGGCACGCCGTCGACCTTCACCACTCCGGCCATTCGCGGAATCAGTCCCGAGATCGCCGACAGGACGGTTGTCTTGCCGGCACCGTTCAGGCCCAGGAGCGCCACGATCTCGCCCGGTGCGACGGTGAGGCCGACGTCGTGGACCACCGCCGCGCCGGCATAACCAGCCTGAAGGCCGGACACCTTGAGCGCGGGCACACCGCCATCGCCGGTGCCGGCTTCGGAGACCGCCACTGCGGCCCGTCGCGCCTGCGGGAGGTCCGCAGCCCCCAGGTAGGCGGCCACTACCGCAGGATCGCTGCGGACTGTCGCCGGTGGCCCGGAGGCGATGACCGCTCCTCGGTCCAGCACGACGACCTGGTTGCACACGTCCAGCACGAGAGCGAGGTCGTGGTCCACCAGGAGTACGGCCAGCCCGTCGTCGTCCGCGAGCGAGCGGACGCGATCGGCCAGCGCCTGTCGACCCGGCCCGTCCAGTCCGGCGGCGGGCTCGTCGAGCAGCAGCACCCGCGGACCGGTTGCGACCGCCCGTGCTATCGCCAGCCGTGCGCGCGAGGCGTGGGAGAGGGTCGACGGAAGGCGGGACGCCACGTCGTCGAGTCCGAACTTCGACATGGCCTCGGAGGCGAGCGTTGCGGCCGGGTCGCCGACGCCGGCAGCTTCGGTGGCGGCGAGGACGTTCTCGGCCACCGTGAGGTCCTCGAAGAGCTCCAGGGACTGGAACGTTCGACCGAGTCCGAGCCGGGCCCGGCGGTGGGCCGGCAGGGAGTCGATGCGGGCCTCGTCGAGGATCACCGAACCGCGGCTGGCGACGAGCCCGTCGACGGCGTCGACGAAGGTCGTCTTGCCGGCGCCGTTGGGGCCGATGAGCCCGGTGACGCGTCCGGCCGCGAGGGACAGCGACACGTCGTGGACCACGTCGGTATTGCCGAAGGTGACGGTGAGCCCTCTTACATCGAGGACGGCGGTCATGGGCGTGGCCGTCGGCCGGTGAGGCCTTCGGGCCGCAGGATGGCGATGGCCACCAGGCCCACGCCGCTCACGAGCAGTTGGAAGCGCCCCAGCCCGGCGACCCGGTCGAGCATTCGGAACACGAGGCCGTCGGCAACCAGCAGCCCACCCACCACGGCACCGGAGACGGTGGCGATCCCGCCCAGGTAGGTCACGGCCAGCACCGAGAGCGAGACGAACACCCCGAAAGAGCCGAACGAGAGCTGGCCCTGGGTGTAGCCGAGCAGCGCGCCACCGAGCCCGGCGAGAAAGGCCGACAGCCCGAAGGCGGTGAGCCTGGTGGCCACCACGTCGATGCCGATCGCCCGGGCCGCCCTCTCGTTGGCGCGCACGGCCAGGAAGCGCCGGCCCAGCCGACCAGCCCGCAGCCGGGCAACACCGACTGCCGAGGCGGCCGCCACGCCCAGCACCAACAGGCCGTGCCCGAAGGCGCCGGGACCGCCCAGCCGGAGATCCGGCACCGACGACCCGCGGAGGCCCCCGGTGAGGGCCGGGCTCTTGAACACCAGGTCCTCCATCGCCACGGCCGCGGCGAGCGTGACGATGGCCAGGCTCGTGCCCCTCACCCGCAGCGCAGGAAGGCCGACGAGGAGCCCGGCGAGGCCGGCAACGACAGCAGCGGCCAGCGGCGCCACGGGGAAGGGCCAGCCGAGGCGCCCGCCGAGCACCGCAAGCCCGAATCCACCCAGGCCGGCGAAGGCCATCTGGGCCAACGAGATCTGGCCGACGAACCCCGTGAGCAGGACGACCGACAGGCAGACCACGATCGCCACCAGGCTGTTCACCAGGGCGAGGCGGTCCTGCCCACCCAGCACGGCGAGGGCAACGATGCCCGCGACCACGCTCGCCACGGTGCTCCGGGCCAGGTGCTTCGAGGCGCGTGCCACGGGCAACCTGGATTCGGTCGGCCCGGTGCGGGCCAGCCTGCGGCCGGCACCCAGCGCCAAGGCGACGACGATCACGAGGAGCGGCAGCGCCTCGCGGATGCCTGCCCTCGGCAGCCACGAGAGGTGGTCCTGAAGGACGAGCAGCTCCGACTGGGCCATCCCCAGGGCGAGGGCGGCGGCCACGGTCAGCCCGATCGAGCTCATACGACCGAAGACGGCAGCGGCCAACGCCGGCACCACCAGCAGGGTCGAGCTCACCGGGTCCAGAGCAGTGATCGGTCCGGCCAACACCGCCCCCAGACCCCCGACGACGCCGGCCAGCGCCCAGCTGGCGGCGGTCAGAGCGTCGGGAGACCAGCCGAGGAGCGCAACCGACCGTCGGTCTTCGGAGGCGGCCCGGCACGCCAGCCCGAACCGGGTGAACCGGGACACGGCCCAGAGCGCTACCGCGATGGCGATCACCACTGCCGCCAGCATGAGGCGGTCGCCGGGAACGATGGTCCCGCCGATGTGCACGGCACGGGCGGGCAGCAGCGGCGGCACGGGACGGCTGTCCGGCCCGAACGCAAGGGTGGCGGTCGCCTGTAGTGCGGTCAGCAGGCCGGCCGAGGCCGCCACCCCCGCGAGCGCGGGAGCGTCGGCGAGGGGCCGGAACACGACCTGATGGGCCAGGAGGCCGAGGACCGCGGAAGCGACCACGCTCGCTCCAAGTGCGGGGACGACGCCGATGGCGGGCTCCAGGGCGACGAACAGGTAGGCGGCGAGCATCGCCGTCGCCCCCTGGGAGAAGTTGACGACGCCCGAGACCCGGTGCACCAGCACCAGGCCAAGCGCCAGTGAGGCGTAGACGGCGCCGGTACCCAGCCCGAGAAGGAGGAAGCCGACGTAGCCGTCGATCGGCCGAGGGTAGACAATGGCCGGCGATGGTCACCCGTCCACCCGCCGTCCGCCTCACCGGTGTGCGTCGGGCCTTGACGGCAACCGGGGTGGCGGTCGCCGTCGCAGCCACGCTGACGGCGTGCGGCGGTAAGGGTCGGGAGCCCGACCGTGGCGGCACGGGCCGGGCCACCGGACCGCCGGTGGTCGTCGGCCTGGTCAACCAGGAGGGCGCGCCTCTCGGGTCGTTTCCCGAGCTTCGGCGCGGCGCTGAGGCGGCCGTCGCCCACGTGAACGAGGACCTCGCCGGCATCGGCGGCCGTCCCATCCGGTTGGAGGTGTGCACCACCCGAGGCACGCCCGAGTCGTCGCAGGCGTGCGCGCTGGAGCTGACGGCGAAGAAGCCGGTGGCGGTGCTGGGTGGCGTCGACCTCGGAGCATCGGCATCGTTGCCGGTGTTCGCCAAGGCCGGGATCCCCTACGTCGGAGGCTCGCCCACCTTGGGCGAGGAGCTGATGTCGTCCAACGCCTTTATGCTGGCGGGCGGCACGGTGGCCGACCTCCTCGGGGAGGCGCAGTTCGCGCTGGACACGCTCGGCGCCAAGCGGATCGGCGCTCTGTACGTGGACGTACCGGGCTCCTTGTCGACGGTCATCGCTGCCGCCCAGATCGTCCTGCGCAGTAAGGGCGCCACCGACGTGAAGGTGGTGGCCGAGAAGGCAGAGGCGGCCGACTTCGTCCCGGCGCTGAAGTCGGTGAGCCAGGGGAATCCGGACGCGATCTTCGTCGTGTTCCCGGCTCAGAGCTGCGCCCGGATCATGGCCGCCCGCCAGGCCCTCGACCTGAAGGCCGAGATGTTCTATCCCGGGGCCTGCGCGTCGAAGGCAGTGGTCGACGCCGCCGGGAAGGGCGCCGAGGGCGCATGGTTCGCGTCGGGATACCTGCCGTTCGGCGACCCCTCGCCCGAGGTGGCCACGTGGCGGACTCGGACCGACGACGAGAGCTCGCTGTCGCAGGCCGGGTTTGCCACGGTGATGAACCTGCGCCAGCTGCTGGTGGAGGCCGGTGCCGACCACCTGACACCGGCCGACCTGGTCCGCCGGCTGAAGGAGACCAAGGCCCACCCTGCCTTCATGGGACATCCCTATACCTGCGACGGCAAGCAGCTGCCTTTCCTGCGGTCGGTCTGCAACCCGTTCGTACGGATCCTCCACCTCCAGAGCGGCGAGTTCCGCGACGTGGAGGGCAACTGGGTCAGCGGCGCCAAGCTGGTCGAGGGCTTCGGATGACGCCCCCGTCCTCGCCGGACGACCGTTCGGCCGAATGGCGCCTTCTCGAGCTAGCCGTGGCTGCGGTGAGGAGCGAGCGCTCGTTCGACGACGTCGCCCAGGTGGTGGTCGACGGTGTGTGCGGCCTCACCTCATGGCCGGTGGGCCACCTGTTGCTGGTCGACCCGGCCGGCCGGCTGGCGCCCACCGGCACCTGGTGCGTGGCCGATCCCGAACGGTTCCGGGTATTGCGGCAGGTGACCCGGGTCTCGTCTTCGGTGGCGACTGCGGGCGCCCCAGACGATCTGCCGGAGGCGGCCGGGCAGGCGGGGCTCGGCCGCGCCTACGACTTCCGGGTCGCGTCGGGCGACGGCCCGGTCGCCGTCCTGCGGTTCTACGCCGAGTCGGCCGCCGAGGAGGTATCGGCGGCGCGCCTCGCGGTGGTGGAAGCGGCCGTCGACCAGCTCGAACGGGTGGTTGACCGGGCCCGGGCCGCGGCCGCCGAGTCGGCCCGTCGCCGTGCCCTAGAGGCCTCCTCCGACGCCTATGTGGAGGTCGATGCTTCCGGGGCGGTGGTCGAGTGGAACGCCGCCGCCGAGGCGCTGTTCGGCTGGTCGCCGGCCGAGGCCATGGGTCGGCCGGTTGGCGAGCTGCTGATCCCCCTGCGCTACCGCGCCGCCCACGAGCGGGGGCTGCGGCAACTCCGGGTCGGCGGTGGTGAGCCGTCGCCGGCCACCCGGGAGCTCGTGGCCATGCGGCGGTCGGGCGAGGAGATCCCCGTCGAGCTCACCCTGTGGTCTACCGGCGTGGGCAAGGCGGGCGGGATCGCCGGCTTCGTGCGCGACCTCACCGAGCGGCGCACCCTCGAGGGCCAGCTCGCCCGTCTGGCCCTCCACGACCGCCTGACCGGCCTGCCCAACCGGGTATTGCTGAGGGACCGAGTCGAGCACTCACTGGCTCGGGCGGCGGCCCGACCCTCAGCCTCGGCCTCGGTGGCGCTGGTCATCGTCGACCTCGACCGCTTCCGAGCCGTCAACGACAGCCTCGGCCACGACGGTGGTGACCAGGTGCTGGCCATCATCGCGGAGCGGCTGGAGGAGATGGTGGGGTTGAGTGACACCGTGGCCCGGCTGGGCGGGGACCAGTACGCCGTGCTGCGCGAGGACGTGGCCGGCCCCGACGACGTGGCAGCGCTGGCCCGCGAGGTCCTCGCCGTCGTCGCGACCGGTGTCACATTCCAGGGGTCCGAGGTGGCGGTCACCGCCAGTGTTGGCGCGGCGCTGGCCTCGGGCGACGGTGACGGCGCCGACCTTCTGCTGCGCGATGCCGAGCTCGCCCTGGAGCGGGCCAAGCGGCGGGGCGGCGGCAGCTTCGAGGTGTTCGACGAGGTGGTGCGCACCCAGGCGTCGGAGCGGCTTGCCCTGGAGAACGACCTGCGGACCGCCATCCGCCACGGCCAGCTGCGGGTTGTATACCAACCGATCGTCGTGCTGGACACCGGCGCCATCGTGGGCTTCGAGGCGCTGGTCCGTTGGCAGCATCCCGAGCGCGGCATGGTGTCGCCTGCCGACTTCATCCCCTCGGCGGAGGCCACCGGTCTCATCGTCCCCCTCGGGCGCTTCGTGCTGAGGGAGGCGTGCGCCCAGGCGGCCGTCTGGGAGCGCCAACGGGCATCGGCCAGCCCGCTGCGTGTGAGCGTGAACGTGTCGTCGCTCCAGCTCGCCCAGCCGGGGTGGGCCGACGACGTGGCCCAGGCGCTGGAGGAGTCGGGCGTGGCCCCGAGCCAGCTCGTGCTCGAGATCACCGAGAGCGCGTTGATGGAGGATCTCGACGTCGTGGTTCCGCATCTAGAGGACCTGCGGCGGCTTGGCGTACGCATCGCCATCGACGACTTCGGCACCGGCTACTCGTCGCTCGGCTACCTCCGGCGGCTCCCCGTCGACGTCTTGAAGATCGACAAGTCGTTCATCGACGGGGTGGCCGAGGGCCCGCACGAGTCGGCCCTTGCCCGCGCCGTGATCAAGCTGGCGTCGAACCTGGGGCTGGACGCGGTGGCCGAGGGCGTGAGCTCCCGCCGCCAGCTGGCCCAGCTGCGCCGCCTGCGCTGCCCGTACGGCCAGGGCTACCTGTTCTCGCGTCCCCAGCCGGCGGACGCCTTCAGCGACCTGCTGGCCCGTCCTTCGCTGGCGGCGGACGGCTCCTGACGCCGGGAGGACCCGACTTCTAGAGGTGCTCGCTGGCGGCGGCCTTGACGGTGTCGATGATCGCCGTCCAGTCCGCACCCGCCCGGCGGGTGACCGTCACGAAGTCGTTCACGCCGAAGAGCGACGCCACGCCTTCGTTGGTGAAGACGGCAGCGGCGAACGGGTTACCGGCGGCCGCCTCCGCGTCGGCGAAGTTGATGGTGCCCGGCAAGGTGGTGTCGAGCCCGAACCTCATGGCGTTGGGGTTCGGGGTCGGGGCGGGGGAAGCAGAGGCCATCGGGTGATCGTAGAAGACGGCCCGACCCGTCGGCGAAGCTACCTTTGGACGGCTTGGACGCCAACCGCTCGAATCTCCCCGACGGCGACGCCTTCGGTCCCACCCAGAGGTTCGCCGACCTCGTGGCCGGTCCCGAGGAGGGGATGGCGCTCGACGAGCCGGCGCTACTGATCGCCGCCCACGCGCATCCCGGCCTCGACGTGGCCGCCGAGATCCGCGTCCTCGACGACCTGGCCGCCGACTGCCCGCGGGCGACGTTCGAGGGTTGGCGGCGCCACGTCTTCGTCGACCTGGGGTTCAGTGGCAACGTCGGCCGCTACCACGACCCTGCCAACTCCTACCTGAACGAGGTGGTGCGGCGCCGGATGGGGCTTCCCATCACGCTGTCGGTCGTCGGCATCGAGCTGGCCCGCAG
>JBOGIF010000142.1:0-14824 GCA_050742415.1 Acidimicrobiales bacterium
CCCGCGGGGGGCCCGGGCCCCAGCAGCCCGCCCAGCTTGGCGTCGCCGGCCACTTCGATCGCCAGAGCCTCGAGCCCGGCCATTGCCGCCATCCGGGCCACGGTGGCAACAACCGTCGTCTTGCCCACACCGCCCTTGCCAGCCACGATTAGCACCCGCGACTGGCAGCAGAACTCGCGAGGATCCAAACCATCCGGAGACTACTTCTCACCTTCCTGGCCCTCGGCACCGCGCTGGTGCCGACCGTCGCGCCGGTCCCGCCGGCGGCCGCCCAACCGGGCCGCGCCCCGGCGGGGGCCGTCGGTGTGGTCGACATCGTCAAGGTCGGCGGGCGCCTCGACCCGGTCACCGCCGACTTCGTCGTCCGGGCCATCGACCGGGCCGAGTCGGATGACGGCGAGGTGGTGGTCGTGCAGCTCGACAGCCCGGGATCACTCCTGTCCCCGGACCGCCTGGACCGGCTCCTCACCCGCGTCTCCTCGGCCCGCGTGCCGGTGGCGGTGTGGGTGGGGCCCACCGGTGCGGTGGCCCACGGGGGCTCCGCCCGCCTGGTGGAGGCGGCCGCAATGGCCGGGATGGCGACCAGGACGCGCCTGGGGCAGTCGAGCTCGATCCCCGGCTCGCTGACCACCGCCCAGGCCGTCGGCCGGGGTGTCGTCGACCTGGCCAGCGCCACGCTCGGGGAGTTCGTCGTCGGGCTCGACGGTCGGGAGGTGGGCGGCCGGGTGATCGACACGGCGCGGGCCACCCGTCGCGACGGCCGGCCGAGCCAGACCGCCGCCGGGCAGGTCCGGTTCGCCAGGCTCGGGTTCTTCGAGGGCCTGCTGCACTCGGCCGCCAGCCCGCAGGTTGCCTACCTGCTGCTGATGCTGGCGCTGTTCCTGGTGGTCTTCGAGTTCTTCACCGCCGGCGTCGGGGTGGCCGGGGCCGTGGGCGCCGGCCTGGGCGTGCTGGCCGCCTACGGGCTGGCGGTGCTGCCGACCACCGGGCTGGGCCTGGGCCTGATCGTCGTGGGCATGCTCGGGTTCTCGATCGACATCCAGGCCGGCGCGCCCCGCACCTGGACCGCGATCGGCGCCGTGGGCCTGACCGCCGGCTCGCTGGCCCTGTTCGGCGACGCCCCCGACGGGAGGGCCGTCGGCCTCCCCTGGGTCACCACCGTCCTGGTCATCGCCGGCACCGCCGCCCTCCTCGTCTCGGGCATGACGTCGATGCTGCGGTCCCGGTTCTCCACGCCCACGGTGGGCCGGGACTCGATGATCGGGAGGATGGGCGAGGCCCGGACCGGCATCGACCCGGAGGGCA
The DNA here is from genome assembly GCA_050742415.1 of Acidimicrobiales bacterium. Lineage (GTDB taxonomy): Bacteria > Actinomycetota > Acidimicrobiia > Acidimicrobiales > AC-14 > JBOGIF01. Next base: position 1,306 of record JBOGIF010000142.1, read on the forward strand.
CCGTCTCTCTCGCCGGGGGCCTGTGGAGGGCCAGGACCAACCGCGCCACCCCCATCGGCCTGGGGGACTCCGTGCGGGTCGTCGCCATCGACGGGCTCCTGCTCGAGGTGGAGCCCGAGGAGGGCGGAGCACGCGACGCTGGCCACTGAGTGGTTATCCGCTGCACACGCCTCCACCTGCGGATTTATTGGCACAACCCCTTGTAGCGGCAGCCCGGCGGCGATAGCTTTCGGCCGGCTGGAGTAAGGGGAGCGGGTTGAGCAGTCAGCGCGTCGGGGATCTGTGGCAGAACCAGGCGGCCTGCAAGGGTCCCCAGGCCGCCGTCTTCTTCCCTCCGTCGCGCACCGAGCGCAAGGACGACCGTGACGCCCGGGAGCGCCGGGCCAAGTCCATCTGCGCCAGCTGCCCGGTACGCGTGGCATGCCTCGACTACGCCGTGCGCATCCGGGAGCCTCATGGGATATGGGGCGGGCTCAACGAGTCCGAGCGCCGCCAGCTCCTCCCCGCCCGCCTCTAGGCGTCTGCGCTCGAGGGCTCGGCACCCCAGGGCTCTGTGACCCAAGGCTCGGGCAGCCTCGGGCCGCCGACCCGCAAGTCGCCACGGCGCCGTGTCACCCCAGTGGAGTCCAGCTGGCTGAGCAGCGGGAGCACGTGCTTGCGGGTGGTGCCGAGTTCGTCGCGCACCTGGGCGACGGTGACGCCGTCGGGCGACGAGACCAGCAAGCGGGCGACCCGCCTGGCCGCCTCCTCAACTGCGGCCGGCGAGAAGAACCAGCCCTCGCGCTCCACCACCAGGCCGCGCCGGACCAGCTCGCGCAGCTCGGCCCGGTCGATCCCCGTCGGCTCCGGGGGCGCGAACGGTGAGCCCTCGAGAGCGGACAGGTACGGGTGGCCGACAAGGGGGTCGACTGCCCCGCGGGCCCTGGCCCTTCCAGCGTCCACCGTCACGTCGTCGAGCGTGGCCAGCGCGGCCCGCTCGCGGTCGCCGAGGGCGGCGACGTCGACACCCAGCTGCCCGGCACCGGCCACCATCGCCCTCACGTCCGCTACCACCGTGGCCAGGGCGGTCGGCGACACGACCCAAGCGCCGAGTGAGGGTTGCCGCCGCTCGCCGGTCAGGCGCTCGAGCTCCTCGGCATCGACCCAGCCCCGCTCCTCCACGACCCGGTCGACGCCCCGCGAAGGCCGGGCCCGCGTCGCAGGCAGCACCGGGGCAACGTCGAGCACCTCGCCGCCGCCGACCGTCTCGTCCCTGCCGCTCTCGCGCAGCACGAATCGGTCGCCGGGCAGCAGCGGCACCTCCACCGGCAGATGCAGGCGAACCAACCCTCGCTGGCCGGCATCGATCGACTCGGCACCCAGGACTCGGAGCCTGACCGGGTTCTCCCCCGAGCCGATGTGTGCCTGATAGGCCCCCCGCCGGCCGACGGCATGACCGAGCCGAGACAGGACCTCGAGCGACGCGTCGAAGACGCGGGTCGGCCTCCACTGGTCTGGCCGTACCAGCGCGTGCCCGCGGGCCACCTCGTCGTGGGACACGCCCGTGAGGTTCACGGCCACCCGGCTCCCAGGCCGCACCATCCTCAACTGCTCGTGAAGGCTCTGCAGGCCACGCACGCGCACCCGACGCGACATCGTCCCCGAGAGGCACACCAGCTCGTCGTCCACCCCGAGCGAACCTCCGGTGAGCGTGCCGGTGACAACGGTCCCCGAACCTCGTGCTGCGAACGCCCGGTCCACCCAGAGGCGGGGACGATTCCGATCGGGAGCTTCGGGAGCGGCGGCCAGCATCCGGTCCAGCGCCGAACGCATCTCCTCGACGCCCGTGCCCGCCCGTGCGTCCACCTCCACCACCTCGGCGGCCGACAGGAAGGTGCCGGCCAGCTCGTCAGCCAGCTCCATCCGCACCAGCTCACGCGTCTCGTCGTCGACCAGTCCCACCTTCGTTAGCGCCACCAGGCCGTGACCGACGTCCAGCAGCTCGAGGATGCGCAAGTGCTCCTCCGACTGGGGCTTCCACCCCTCGGTGGCGGCGACGACGAACAGGCAGGCACTGACGGCCCCCACTCCGGCGAGCATGTTCTTCAGGAAGCGGACGTGGCCGGGCACGTCGACGAACGCCAGGCGCATCCCTGACGGCAGGGTCGTCCAGGCGAACCCGAGGTCGATAGTGAGACCCCGCTCCTTCTCCTCGGCAAAACGGTCGGGGTCCATGCCCGTGAGCGCCTGCACGAGCGTCGACTTGCCGTGGTCGACGTGGCCGGCGGTGGCGACGACACGCATCAGGGCGCTAAGGCTGAGAGCGCCTTGGCCAGCACGGCGTCGTCGGCCGGGTCCACCGTCCGCAGATCGCAAACCGTCTCGCCCCCGCTCACCCGGGCAACGATCGGCGGGTCGTTCGCCCGAAGGCGGGCAGCGTGGTCGCCCTCGACTGCGACCCCCGCCGACGGGATCTCCTGGCCGGGCACCGACCCGCCACCTGCAACCGCGACGGTCTCGCAGGGCCGGCCCACACCGAGGTCGGCGGCTCGCGACCTCAGAACCTCGACCGGCGTGGTGGCCATCCGCCAGAAGGGAATGGCGTCGCCGTCGCGGCGCAGGTACGCCAGCGCCACCTCCTGCAGCGCGGCCAGGACCAGACCCCCAGGCCTGACGGCCCGGCTGAGAGGGTGTGCGGCGCAGGCCGCCACCAGGTCGGCCCGGCCGGCGATGACGCCCGCCTGCGGACCGCCGATGAGCTTGTCTCCTGAGAAGGTGACCAACCCGGCACCGGAGGCCAGGGTCTGGCGGGCTGCCGGCTCGCCGGCCAACCACGCCGGCGGCGGCCCGCCGAGCCACGGCGTGGTGGCGTCGAGGAGCCCGGAGCCGATGTCGGCCACCACAGGAGGCCCCAGCGCTGCCAGCTCGGCCACGTCCACGTCAGCCGTGAACCCGACGATCCGGTAGTTCGACTGATGGACCTTCAGGATCGCCGCGATCTCGAGGCCGGTCTCGGGAGCTGACGCGAGAGCTGCCCGGTAGTCGGCGACCCGTGTGCGGTTCGTGGTGCCGACCTCCACGAGGTGCGCTCCAGACTGGGCGAGAACCTCGGGCACACGGAAGCCGCCGCCGATCTCGACGAGCTCACCCCTCGACACGACCACCGCCCTGCCGGCGGCAATCGTGGACAGGGCGAGGAGCACGGCCGCCGCTCCGTTGTTGACGATCAATGCCGCCTCGGCGCCCGAGGCCCGGGCCAGGAGCCGCGCCGCATGGTCGCTGCGCGACGCCCTCCGTCCGGATCGCAGGTCCAGCTCGATGTTGGCGGCGCGCCACCGACCGTCCCCCGTTGGCGCCGATACGCCAAGCGGCGCCCGCCCGAGGTTGGTGTGCAGCAGCACCCCGGTGGCGTTGACGACGGGACGCAGCAGGGAGGCGGACACCTCCTGCGCCCTCTGACGAGCCGACGCCGGGTCGCCCGCCGCGACGGCCTCGCGCGCCACGTCGACCAACAAGGGATGGGGCAGGTCGATGTCGGCCAGGTCCCTCACCAGGGCGTCTATCGAGGGTGGGCGGCTCTGGCTCACCTGCCGAGACTAGGGCCGCCCAGTGGCCCCCCTACCGAACCCTTAGGATCGAGGCGAAATGTACGACGACCCCATGCAGGTCGTGAAGGCCGTCGCCGCTTTCGTCGTAATAGCCATTCTCGTACCCGTCGTCACGGGCGCGACGGCCCTCATCTCCATCATCTACCTCCCGCTCCCGGCGCCGGACCTACCGGAGCCGGAGCAGGGCGTCGAGTCGCGCATAACCCACGTCGTCGACTCGACCGGGACCGAGATCGGCGTGCTACGCAAGTTCGACACCGCCATCCGGGTCCAGCCGACCGACATCCCCGAGATCCTCAAGCAGGCGGTGGTCGCCGCCGAGGACCAGCGGTTCTACTCCCACAGCGGGTTCGACCTCACGGGCGCCCTCCGCGCCGCGTGGGCCGACCTGCGGGGCCGGACCGTCACCCAGGGCGGGTCAACCATCACCCAGCAGTACATCAAGAACACCTACACCACAGGCGAACGGACGTTCGGCCGCAAGGTCCGGGAAGTGGTCCTCGCCAACCGGCTCGACCGCCGGTCGAGCAAGGACGACATCCTCTACCGGTACCTGTCCGACATCTACCTCGGCGGAGGCGCCTACGGCGTGGGGGCGGCGGCCGACTCCTATTTCGGCAAGCAGGTCAAGGACCTGAGCCTGTCGGAGTCGGCCCTGCTCACCGGCCTGATCCCGGCTCCCTCGCAGTACGAGCCGCGGGGCAATCCGGCGGCGGCGGAGGCGCGGCGGGTGGGGGTTCTGGGCCAGATGCTCGAGCAGAACCGGATCACCGCCGCCCAGCACGCCGAGGCCGTCTCCCAGCACGTGTTCGTCCTGGGCACTGACGGGCCGGCGCCCGACGGCCCCGCTACCGTCGTGCACCCCCTCGAGGGACAGTCCTCGAACGAGCCGTACTACTTCGACGTAGTGCGCCGCTACCTGGAGGCCCGGTACCCGAGCGACCTCGTCTACCGCGGCGGCCTCCGGGTGGAGACAGCCCTCGACCCCCGCTTGCAGGACCTCGCCGAGAAGACCGTGGCCAAGTCGCTTTCGGCCACCAACCCTCCTCTGGACATGGCCCTGGTCACCGTGGAGCCCGGCACCGGCTTCGTGAAGGCCGTCGTGGGTGGGCGGGACTTCACCAAGTCGAGCGTGAATCTGGCGCTCGGAAGATGCCCGGCCCGACCGCCGGACCCGGGCAGCGGGCCGGTATGCCTCGCCGGCGGCGGGACCGGGCGCCAGCCGGGATCGTCGTTCAAACCCTTCACGCTCGCTCGCGCCTTCGAGGAGGGGATCGGCCCCAGCCGGGTGTTCTCGGGACCGGGGACCTACACCTTCCCGGACTGCACCGGCGAAGGCTGCACGGTCCGCAACGTCGAGAGCGGCAGCTACGGGTCGATCTCGCTGCGCTCAGCCACCCAGAACTCGGTCAACACCGTGTATGCCCAGCTGATCCAGGAGGTCGGGGTCAAGGACGTGTCCGAGATGACTCACCGCCTCGGTGTGACCATGGTGAACCCCGACGGGAAGCAGTCCAACGGCGAGCCGTACGGGCCCAGCCTCACACTGGGAGCGGCCGAGGTGTCGCCTCTCGACATGGCCGCCGCCTACAGCGTGTTCGCTGCACGCGGACAGCAGTTCGCAGCAACACCGGTGGTGAGGATCACCGACGCCAGCGGCCGGGTCCTCGAGGACAACACGACCCGCAAGCCGGTGCGGGTCCTTTCGGAGGCCGTGGCCGACAACATCAACGACGTTCTTCGCGGCGTGATCGGCGGTGGCACCGGCAAGGGTGCCGACATCGGCCGTCCCGACGGCTCCGCTGGCAAGACGGGCAGCACCGAGCGCAACGCCGACGCCTGGTTCGTCGGCTATACGCCCGCGCTCTCAACCGCCATCTGGATGGGCTACAGCGACAGCAACACCAGGTCGCTGAAGAACATCAAGGGCGTCCCGACCGTGTACGGGGGCACGATCCCGGCCTCCACGTGGAAGGAGTACATGGGCGCCGCCCTCAAGGATGCCCCGCCCGCCGACTTCCCCAAGCCGGAGCCGCTGGCCGGCGACATCAGCGCCGGCCCCCGCCGGATGCCTCTCGACCTCCAGCCCCGGCCGGCAGGAGACGCCGGTGGCGTGATCGTGGTCCCGCCGCCCGTCTTCACCGGCACGTCCACGCCATCGCCGATACCGACGGTCGACGGGCCGTTCATCACCCTCCCGCCGCTGCTCGGTGGCCTTGGCCCGTCCACGACACGCTCGCCGCGGAACCGGTGATGCTCGGGACCGCTAGGGGTTGCTCGGCCGGGTGGTCGTGGTAGCGGGGGCGGTGGCGTTGCCAGCGCCGCATTTCAGGACCTTCTCGCACGCGATGCGCACGGGCACGGCGTAGAAGACCCGGTCCGTGGCCGACCCACCGGGGTCGTAGTCGCGTGAGAGCACGCCCAAAACTTCGCCCTTGTCGTTCAGCAGCGGACCGCCCTGGCGCCCGTCGTCGGTGAAGATGTTGTGCTGGATGGCGCCGGCCGAGACGCCTGAGACGGCGCCCGCGGTGACCCCACCGGTCCCTGCCGCGCCGTAGACCTTGTTGGCGTCCCGGCCGTTGGGGATCTCGTCGGACCAGCGCAGAGTCGGCGCGGCGCGCGACACCACCAATAGTGCCAGGTCGCGCTCCTCCTGCCAGGTCCAGAGGGTGGCCTCCTGCTGGTTGCCGCCGCTGCGGACGACTATCCCCGGCCCCGGGACCCGGGTGGAGGCCCGCACGACCGACAGCGACGTCAACAGGTAGCTCTGGCCGCCGAAGGCGCCGGCCACGAAGGCCGATCCCTGGACCGGGCGGCCGGCGTCGTCGAGGGTGGAGACCGACCACACCGACGGCGCGACCTTGCGGGCCAGCGCTTCGGGGCTCAGGCTCACCGGCTTGGTGGTGGTCGTCGCCTCGGCCCCGGCCGGCACGGCCGGGGCTTCGGGAACGGGGTCGGTGCCGGGGTCGGCCACCTTGATCTGGCCGGTCTCGGACCTCGTGTACACGAGGGCGCCCAGAAACCCGAACGTCACCGACAACACCAGGGCGATGATGACGGCGCCGAGGATGTTGGGAGGCCAGAACAGCTGGCGGAGGATCGGCTCGTCCGTGTCGTTCGACAGCCCGATGTAGCGGATCCAGTCACTCACCGGCCGCTCCTCCTGCGCTCACTCATCGGGCGCCCAGGCGCTGCTCGACGGCATCGAGGAGCCGCGCCGTGCAACCGTCCATCCGGGGCGGCGGGAGCAGCTCGGTGGCGATACGGCCGGCGATGGCCGCAAAGGTGGTGGCGGCCACGCTTCCCGAGGTCGTGGACGACAGCGGCCGGCCGGCGTCGTTAGCGGCGCTCACCGCGGGCTCCAGCGGCACCTGGCCGAGCAGCGGCACCCCCAGGTCGCCGGCAAGAGCAGCTCCGCCGCCCACCCCGAACAACGGGTAGGCCTCGCCGTGGTCGCACGTGAACGCGCTCATGTTCTCGACTATCCCGAGCACCTTCAGGTAGGACCGTCGGGCCATGTCGGCCACCCGCGCCGCCACCTTCTGCGCCGCGAGGGCGGGGGTGGTCACCACCAGCAGCTCGGCCCGGGGCAGGAGGCGACCCAGCGCCATCTGCACGTCGCCGGTGCCGGGAGGCATGTCGAGCAGCAGGTAGTCCATGTCGCCCCACGCCACCTTGAGCAGGAACTCCTCCAGCGCCTTCGCCAGCATGAGGCCGCGCCACATGATTGCCATGTCCTCGTCGTCGACGAGAAAGCCCATGCTCACGACCTTGATCCGGCCGGGCCCCACAGCGATCTCGTGGGGCTTGATCCGACGGTCGTCGCCCGCTCCCAGTCGCCCGGTGATACCAAGCATCCGGGGAACGCTGAAGCCCCAGATGTCGGCGTCGAGGACCCCCACGGTGAAGCCCCGTTCCGCCAGCGCCGATGCCAAGTTCACGGTGACGCTGCTCTTGCCGACCCCGCCCTTGCCGCTGGCGACAGCGATTATCCGCGTGGTGAGCGGCACCTGGGTGTCCGGGGCATTCTCGGACGCATTCCGGCGCGCCCGCTGCATCACCTGGCTGCGCTGGACCTGGTCCATCTCCCCGAACCGGACCTTCACGCCGGTCACGCCCGGAACGCCGCGCACCTTGGACTCGGCGTCGTCGCGGATCTGCACCCGGAGCGGGCACCCGGCGATGGTGAGAGCAACGGCGACGATCACGAACCCTTCGGCGTCGACCTCGATGCCGTTGACCATGCCGAGATCCACGATGTTGTCGCCCAGCTCGGGGTCCACGACGCCGCGCAGAGCACCCCGGATCGCGTCTTCGGAAGGCAGCACGAGGGTCTCCATGGTTTCCACCGGTTGAATTTTACCGGGGTTCACCGTTACTATTCCACCCGTGGACGGGACCTCGCGCCTGGCCGTGTTCAAGGCCCTTGGCGACAACACCCGCTACGCGATCTACCTGGAGCTGGCGCGCGCCGAGTTCCCACTCTCCACCTCCGACGTCGCCGACACGCTAGGCCTGCATCCCAACACCGTGCGACCCCACCTCGAGCGGATGCGCGAGGTGGGTCTTCTCACCGTCGAGGCCGACGGCCGCGGCACGGTGGGCCGGCCGCAGCACCGCTACCTGCTCGCCCCCGACGCGCCCTCGCTCGGTCTGGAGGCACCGGCCTCACCGATGCTGGCCGGCATGTTGGCGTCGCTCGCGGCCGACGTCGGCGTGGCACCCGACGACGCGGCCATCGCCGGGGCCAGGCAGGGCCGGGCTCTGGCCAGCGCCGAAGCTGGCACGAACCGCTCCTCGGACCGCCGGCTCCGCAGCGGGTGCACCGAGGCGGTCGCCGCCATGCTCTCCGACCTTGGCTTCGACCCCGCGGTCGTCGACGCCGGCAACCGGGCCACCATCGCCTTCGCCCACTGCCCATACCGGGAGCTCGCCGAGGCCCATCCGGAGGTCATCTGCCATCTCCACCGGGGCCTGATCGAGGGCTACGTGGAGTCGTTCGACGGCGCCGGGGTCGAGCGCTTCTCCACCCTCGCCGACCGCGAGCCGTGCCAGGTAGAGCTGTCTTTCCGGTAGTCTGATGCCTAGAACGCCTTTCGGGAGGAACCGATGATCACTGTCACTGACACTGCGTCCACCAAGGTCCAGGAGCTGATCAAGGCCGAAGGCAACGCCGACCTTGCCCTGCGCGTCGCCGTACGGCCTGGTGGCTGCTCCGGGTTCAGCTACGAGATGTTCTTCGACACCGACATCGCGGCCGACGACACGGTGGCCGAGAGCGGTGGCGTGCGCATCGTGATCGACCAGGCCAGCGCCGCATACCTGAAGGGCGCGTCGCTCGACTACAAGGACGGCCTCCAGGGCGCCGGGTTCGCCATAAACAACCCCAACGCCACTCGCAGCTGCGGCTGCGGCCAGTCCTTCAGCTGACACCCGACACCCCGGCGCCGATCGGGCCCTACCGGCCGGTCGTCCGCGCCGGTGACTGGCTGGTCTCTTCCGGGCAACTGGGCCTCTCGTCCGGAAAGCTGCTCGACGGGATCGAGGCCCAGACCAGCCAGGCCCTGGCCAACTTGAACGACCTCCTGGAAGCCGAAGGGGCGTCGCTGCGGTCGGTGACCAAGACCACCGTCTTCCTCCGCCACATGAGCGACTTCGCCAGCATGAACGAGGTCTACGCCGACGCCTTCGGGGACCACCGGCCGGCCCGTTCGACGATTGGGGTGGCCGAGCTACCCCTCGGTGCACTCGTCGAGATCGAGGCCTGGGCCCACAGCCCGCTGTCCTAGGTCGTCACAGCCCCCAACGCGACTGGCCGAAGCGGTACCCGACCGACCGCACCGTCTGGATCAACCCGGCGTGCTCCTCGCTGAGCTTGGCCCGCAACCGCCGTATGTGGACGTCGACGGTTCGGGCCCCTCCGTAGTACTCGTAGCCCCAGACCCGTGAAAGCAGGATCTCCCGGGTGAACACCTTCCCGGGGTGCGTCGCCAGGAACTTCAGCAGCTCGTACTCCATGTAAGTGAGGTCGAGAGAGCGTCCCGAGATGGCGGCCTGGTAGGTCTCCAGGTTGAGCACGAGCTCCCCGTACTCGATCAGCTCGGGCCTGGTCCCCCGCCCGGTGCGCCAGAACAGGTGCTGCAGGCGGGCCTCGAGCTCGCGGGACCGGAGCGGCATCACGCAGAAGTCGTCGAACAGCTCCTCGCGCAGCTCCATGGTGTCGAGCTGAGCACCGCTGACCAACAGCAGCAGTGGCTCCAGCGGGATGTCGCGCTTGCGCAGAGACCGGCACAGGGCCATGGCCCCGTCGGACTCCTCGGCGGCACAGACGAGAGCGCCGGCCCAGCCGTCCTCCGGCTCGAGACGGGTGGCGTCGTCGGCGGTTATTGCTGCCCGCCACGGGTACCCACCCTCAGCGAGCACGGTGCTCAGCGCCGGCGGCGGCGGGTCGGGGTAGACCAGAAGGGGCTCCATGTGCGGGCGCTCTTCTCCTAGAGGATCGAGAGGTAGCGGTCGATCTCGAACGGGGTCACCTGCGTCTTGTATCCGTCCCACTCCGCCCGCTTGTTGCGTATGAACCATTCGAAGACGTGCTCGCCCAGGGCCTCCGGCAGCAGCTCCGAGCGCTCCATGACGGTGATCGCCTCGTCGAGCGAGCCCGGGAGCTCCTCGACACCCTCGGCCATCCGCTCCTCCGGCGTCATCTCGTACAGGTTGGCCGTGAGCTCGGGTGGCAGCTCGTAGGACTCCTCGATTCCTTTGAGTCCGGCGGCCAGGATGACGGCGAAGGCCAGGTAGGGGTTGCAGGCCGGGTCGGGAGAGCGGAACTCGATCCGCGTCGACGACTCCTTGCCCTTCTTCGAGCCGGGGATGCGGACAAGCGCCGAGCGGTTGTTACGGGCCCACGCCACGTACACCGGCGCCTCGAAGCCCACCACCAGACGCTTGTAGGAGTTGACCCACTGGTTGGTGATGGCGGTGATCTCGCGGGCATGGCGCAGCAGCCCGGCCACGAACCCCTTGGCCACCTTCGAGAGGTGGGCCTCGTCGCCGGCGTCGTAGAAGGCGTTCACGTCGCCTTCGAACAGCGACAGGTGGGTGTGCATCCCGGAACCCTGGACGCCGGCCAACGGCTTCGGCATGAAGGTGGCGTGGACACCGCGTTCGAGCGCGATCTCCTTGACCACCAGCTTGAAGGTCGTGACGTTGTCCGCCATCGTCAGCGCGTCGGTGTAGCTGAGGTCGATCTCGTGCTGGCTGGGCGCATCCTCGTGGTGGCTGTAGCGCACCGGGATGCCCACCGCCTCGAGCGCAAGGATGGTCCGCCTCCGCAGATCGGTGGCCACGTCCACCGTCGTCAGGTCGAAGTAGGAGCCCGAATCGAGCGGCTTGGGCTCGGGATCCAAGGCGTCGGCGAAGTAGAAGAACTCCATGTCGGGGGCGACGTAGAACGAGAAGCCAAGCTCTCGCGCCGCGTCGAGCTGGCGGCGCAGCACGTGGCGCGGGTCGCCCGCGAAGGGCACGTCGTCGAGGGTCGTGACGTCGCAGAACATCCGGGCCACGGGCGTCTCGTCCCCCCGCCAGGGAAGCAGCTCGAAGGTGTTGGGGTCGGGGTGCAGCAGCATGTCGCTCTCCTGCACCCGGCTGAAGCCGTCGATGGCCGAGCCGTCGAAGGTCATCCCCTCCTCGAAGGCGCTCTCCAGCTCGCCCGGCACGATGGCCACCGACTTGAGCTGGCCCAACACGTCGGTGAACCACAGACGGATGAAGCGGATGCCGCGCTCCTCGACGGACCTGAGCACGTAGTCCTGTTGGCGTTCCATGGCTGTCCTTCCCTGATGGGCCGGCTACTGCCGCGCTATCTTCGCAGCCGTCTGAGCGCCAACCGCCTAGTTCACACGGGATTCATCGAGGCGCAACGGATGGGAAACCCGCCAGCGGCAGCGTGAGGGCCGCTCGCCTACGGTGGGCTGACCGCACCGGTGAGCGACGTCCGAACCACGGCGTCCATCGAACGAGGGGGAGAATCGTGCACGACCGCAGCCCGGCCGACGTCCTGAAGATGCTCAAGGACGAGGCCGTCGAGTTCGTCGACTACCGGTTCTGCGACCTTCCCGGTCTGGTACAGCACGTGACCGTTCCGGCGTCGCAGATGACCGAGGACGTCTTCACCGACGGGCACGGCTTCGACGGGTCGTCGATCCGTGGCTTCCAGCAGATCCAGGAGTCGGACATGATCCTGATCCCGGACGCCAACACCGCCTACCTCGACCCGTTCCGGGCCCGCAAGACGCTCAACGTCCACTGCTTCGTGCACGACCCCGTCACCGGCGAGCCCTACAGCCGGGACCCGCGCTACGTGGCCCGCAAGGCCGAGGCCTACCTGGCATCCACCGGCGTCGGCGACAAGGCCTACTTCGGCCCCGAGCCCGAGTTCTTCATCTTCGACGACGTGCGCTTCTCCTACAGCGGCAACTCGTCGTTCCACATGGTCGACTCGGTCGAGGGCACCTGGAACACTGGCCGTGACGAAGGCCCCAACCTCGGCTACAAGCCCCGCACCAAGGAGGGCTACTTCCCGGTCCCCCCGATGGACCACTACCAGGATCTGCGCTCGGAGATCGCGGCCACTCTGATCTCCATCGGGATCCCCGTGGAGCTCCACCACCACGAGGTGGCCTCCGGAGGCCAGGCTGAGATCGGCATGCGCTTCGACACCCTGTTGAACATGGCCGACAAGCTGGTCACCTTCAAGTACGTGGTGAAGAACGTCGGCCACGCCGCCGGCAAGTCGATCACCTTCATGCCCAAGCCCCTGTTCGAGGACAACGGCTCGGGCATGCACACCCACCAGTCGCTCTGGAAGGGCGACGACCCCCTCTTCTACTCCGAGACCGGCTACGCCGGGCTGTCCGACATCGGCCGCTGGTACATCGGCGGGCTGCTCGCGCATGCCCCCGCTATCTGCGCGTTCTCGAACCCCACCACCAACTCCTACAAGCGGCTGGTGCCCGGCTACGAGGCGCCCGTGAACCTGGTCTACAGCCAGCGCAACCGCTCAGCCTCCTGCCGCATCCCGCTGGCCCAGAAGAGCCCCAAGGCCAAGCGGGTGGAGTTCCGCTGTCCCGACTCGTCGTCCAACGCCTACCTGGCGTTCTCGGCGATGCTGCTGGCCGGCATCGACGGCGTCCTCAACCGCACCGAGCCGCCCGACCCGGTCGACAAGGACCTCTACGATCTCCCCCCCGAGGAGCTGGCCCAGGTGCCGCAGGTGCCGGCCAGCCTCGACGCCGCTCTGGCTGCCCTCGAGGCCGACAGCGACTTCCTCCGCGCCGGCGGCGTCTTCACCGACGACATCATCGAGAACCACATCGCCTACAAGACCGAGCACGAGATCGACGCCCTACGCCTCCGCCCGCACCCCTACGAGTTCCACATGTACTACGACATCTGACCTGGAGGGCCGCTGACCAGGGCTTTTGTGGCTCTTGGGCCGCCTCGTGACACGAAAGTGACACACGAGCCCCGCCAGGCGGCCGCGGCCCTCTGTCGGCGCAGCAAGGCCTGGGGCACAATTCCGGTGGGCTACTGGGTGGCGATCGAGGAGCGAAACGCACATCGGCTCGATGAACTCGCCCGAGTCTGTGCCGCGGGACGTGACGAGTTTGCGGTCGTAGCGAACGACCCGAATCCTGGTTTCCTGCCACGTCCCGGCTCGGAGGCTGCATTCATGGATGCCCTCGCGACCAGTGGGATGTGGCCTGGTGGCCCCTGGCCGGAAGGATCGGCGAACGGGCTACATCAGGTCGCGCTTGTGCTGGCTCTGGCATCGAGCGGGCACTTCGGTGAGATGGCCACGCTTCTCCGTGGCAGGGATTGCGCCTGGTCGATGCCGCTCCTTTCGCGCGCAGTGATTGAGAGCAGCGCTCGCT
>JBOGIF010000143.1:0-3015 GCA_050742415.1 Acidimicrobiales bacterium
GCCCGTCCAGGTACGCCAGTCCATCGGTCACCAAGGTAGCCAAGTCACCAGCGCGCGAGACTTGCCGCACCAAACGAAGGTGCCGGGATCGTTGGAGCGCGCCCGGCACCTTCTCTCCCCAACAGGAGGTGCCGATCATGGTACATAACCGTGGGTAGCGTGGCCCGCAACGGGACCACCGCCCAGCCGTTGTTGCTCGGAGTCGAAATGAAGCTCCGACGAGCGCAGCACCATCTCGACACCTTTGCAGCCGACATCGCCAAGGCCGGAAAGAATTACCATCTTAGCTCCGACTTCAACACGGATAAGACGGAGGTGACACTCAACCTTGAATTGGAACCGTTCTTGTCGCTCCGCTGGGGAACTATCGTCGGGGACTACGTGCATAACGCTCGGAGCGCGTTGGATCACTTGGTTTTTGCCCTTGCGACCCAGGGGACCGGACTCTTTCCTCCCCCCAACGAGAAGCGAATCCAGTTCCCAATAGCGGACTCTAAGGGTGATTGGGGTAGCGTCCGCACGCTCGCAACAGGGTGCCTCGGACCAGCTCTCACAGAGATAGAGCGGGCGCAGCCCTACCATGCTCAGAACGTAACTTGGCACCCGCTCGCCTACATCAACTGGGCCAGCAACCGGGACAAGCATCGGCTTGTCAATGTCGTGCCATCGATCATGGCCGGAGCCAAGTTCGACTTCAACACTCCGCTCACTGGAAGGCTTCTGAACGTCAGAGCCTATACCGGGCTAACCTCGATTATTCATCCGGCGGCGTAGCCACTGGGCTGGCCGAGGCGGCGGCGCCCGACGACGGCCACGGTGGGTGGGGATCGATGTCGGGGCGCGGTTGAACAAGGACTCCGTGATGGTGGGGATGGTGCGTCTCGGTGGGACCTTCTGGGCCGACGCAAGCCCGAGAGGGTCCTCAGCAGAGGGCGGCACGGAGGCGACCGAAGGCGGCATCGAGTTGGTTTCGCCACGGCCAGTTCTCATCGATACGCAGGTGCAGGTCCCTGCCCCGGCGAGCCAGACGGGCGGCGACGTGAAGGATCTTGTAGCGAAGCGTGGCCGGCTCGGCTTTGGCCAACGCACCGGTGAGGCAGACGTTCGCGGTCCACGCCAGCAGGTCCTGGGCGATCAGCACCATGACCAGCCACGCCTGGTTTCGGACGAAGTCCTCAAACGGGAAGTTGCGAAGTCCACAGTCCTTGGCCCCCCGGATACGGTCCTCCACCCGGGCGTGACCACGTTGGCGAAGCTCGAGGGTGGCAGGTTCTCCGACCGAGTCGGTGATGAAGCAGGTGTGACGGAAGCCTTCGCCGATGTCGAACAAGGAGAGCTGGGCGCCAGGGTGGGGTCGTTCACGCCGACAGATCAACCGGGACTGCTCAGGCCAGGTGCCGAGATCGGCCAGGTCGCTGAGCTCGATCACCCACGCCCCCGGGCGATTGCTGCCGTCGGTTTCGACCGCCGGCACCCAGTCCTCCTCCTGAGCCAGCATCAGGGCACTACGGACCCGGCCATCAACGTCGAAGCCAATGGAATAGCCGATGTTGCGTTCCACCAGGGCATCCACGAAATCGTGGGTGGCACCGGCCGAGTCGGCCCGGGCCAGGATCGGGTGAACCATCGCTGCTGCTTCATCGCCGCTGTGGTGACCTGCCTGCCAGTCGGCTGGGAGTTGAGCCAGCGCGGCGTCGAGCATGGCGATGTGGTCCGCTGCGGTGTTGGCCCCGGCGTTGCCTGGGCGCAACATGGCGGCCAGGGCCTCGTTGGTCTCATCGCACCAGACGCCCAAGGGATGGAACCCGAATCCCTTCTTGTAGTTGGGGGTGGCGTCTTGTTTGTCGGAGTAGGCGTTGACCAAGGTGGCGTCAAAGTCCAACGTCACCGACTCCGGTGCTCCACCGCTGGCCCACACCCGCTCGCGGGCCTTGGCTCGGGCCACGGGGATGGTTCGAAGTTCGGGCGAGGCCACCGCCTGCACTGCTCGCCACGCCGTGGCCTGAGATGCCACCGGACCGAAGAGCTCGGCCTGGTTGCGCAGCACCGCCAGATGAGACAGGCAATCGGCGCCGTCGGCGATGGCGACGGCCATGTGGGTCAGGACAACGCCCGGATCGTGGGTGTGCCAGTCGATCCCGCAGTCGCCCATGGCCACCGACATCGCCTCGGTCAGCCCCGACCGATCGGCCATCTCGGCCAGCAATCCGGTGCCGGCGTGCGACGCCAGTCCCTCACCGTCGGTGGTCACCCTCACAGGGCGAACGGACTGACTACGATGCACCTTCAAGGAGCCCTCCTCTTGGTTCGAATGCTTGTCTCGACAACACGCATTCTCCCAGGCCAGGAGGGCTTTTCCGCGGAACTACGACCGGTTTCTCAGGGGCCCACGCGAATAATCGAGGCTAATACCTGACGTACTGGTTGTGTCACCCTCAGTCACTTGAGTCACTGACTGGGCGCTTGAATTCTGGAGATCCGGCCAGCCTCGCCGCATTTAAGGAACAAAGAAACTGAGGAGTGCCGAGTGCGCTTGACGGCGCGTGCTCGTCTTGGCGGTCATCACCCTCAAGGACAGCTAGTTAGCGTGTTGCTGCCCGCCCCGCCACTGCATGCGTCGGAGCCATTGCCACCATCGAGCGTATCGTTTCCAGCGGCGCCGTCGAGAATGTCAGATCCGCCTCCACCTAACAGGGTGTCGTCGCCATTGCCTCCGGCGAGTATGTCGTTGCCATTGCCACCGGTCAGCTGATCGTTGCCGTCCCCGCCGAAGACGGTGTCACCGTCCTCACCAGCAAACACTTTGTCGTTACCGTCACCTCCACCTACGAGGTCATCTCCCGCACCGCCCGCCACCTTGTCGTCGCCGGCACCACCACTGAGCTTGTCGTTTCCGGCACCACCGCTTAGATTGTCAACGCCGTCCTGACCGAACAGCGTGTCGTTACCATCTTGGCCGAGCACCGTGTCGTCGCCCCCGTCGCCGCTCACGGAGTCGTTCCCGTCGCCGCCCGC
>JBOGIF010000144.1:0-4222 GCA_050742415.1 Acidimicrobiales bacterium
AGTCTGATGCTCGTGCTCGATGGCAACATTCCACGGTTCCCGTGGGAGCCCTCCACCACCATGCTGACCTACAGGCTCGACGGCACTACAGAGGGTTCGGTGTCTTACCGGTACGGACGCCACCATCCTGGCCGTTCGACCCACACCGGTGCTCGGCCTTCAGGTCCGCGACGGCCGAGTGCGGCTCTATATCTTCGCTCACCCCGGCGAGCCCCGAAGCCGCTCTACGTTGCTGACCAGCCACTTTGCGATCATCGTGTCAAAGTCGGGCCAGGGCGCCGGCACCTTCCTCGGCATAACGCGGACCTCGGCATAATTATCGTTAATACCGATATCAGCATAACGATAACAACGCGGCCGAGCGCGACCTGCGCATGGTCAAGCTCTCGGTTTACCGGCCCTGGGTGCCGGTCCTCCGCTTGGCGGCCTGAGCATCCGCCCGGGCCCGGCGGCGGGGGTGGATACTCGACCTTGAGGAGCACCGCATGGGTCTCGCTGTCGTCCATCGCGAAGAGGGCCACCGCCTCGACGGCGACGGTCCGGCCACCGGGTTGGCCAACCGCTATCTGGCTCATCTCGGGACGCGGGGGTTCTCGCCGGCGACAGCGCGGGGCTATGCCTACGACCTGTTGAACTTCTCTCGGTTCCTCGCCGAGCGCAACCTAGGGCTCGCCACGGTGGTCCCGTCCGACCTGTTCGACTACCTGGACTGGCAGGCCAGGTCTCGTCCGAGGACATCGAAGGTGGTCCGCTTGAGTGATGGCGGTGGTCCCGCTCCGGCGACCGTGAACCGGCGGGTGGCAGCCGTGCGTGGCATGTTCGAGTACGCGGTGATCACCGGCGAACGAACCGACAACCCGGTCCCGGCCGCGCGCCGCTCTACCGGCTGGCGTGCCCCCCGACGGGGCATGCTCGGCCACCTCGGGCCGGGGCGCCCGCGGGGCGGAGGGCGGCTGGTCCGCCAGCCTCGCCGGTTGCCCGAGAACGTCGACCCCGGCGACGTCGCCGCCTTCATCGCCGACCTGGGCAGCCACCGGGACCGGGCCGTCACCCTGGTGATGGTGCTCGGCGGGCTGCGAGCCGCCGAAGTCCGTTCCCTGCGCCTGGCCGATGTCGACATGGGCCTCCGTCGCGTCAGGGTGGTCGGCAAGGGCGGCCGGGAGCGGGTCGTGCCCGTCGACGGGGC
Source organism: Acidimicrobiales bacterium (assembly GCA_050742415.1). Taxonomy (GTDB): domain Bacteria; phylum Actinomycetota; class Acidimicrobiia; order Acidimicrobiales; family AC-14; genus JBOGIF01. The sequence continues at coordinate 1,187 of JBOGIF010000144.1, forward strand.
GTTCTTCAACGAGCTGGCCGCTTACCTGCGTTGCGAGCGCCCGACGGGGTGCGCCGCCGCTGAGTGCTTCGTCGTGCTGCGGGGCCCGACCGCCGGGCAGGCGATGACCGAGGCGGGCATGCGCAAGATCTTTCGTTCCCACCGGGCCAGCTCGGGCGCCACCCGGGTTCGGCCCCACCGGTTGCGCCACACCTTCGGCACCGAGCTGGCCGCCGCCGGCATCGACCTGCTGGTGCTGCGCGAGCTCATGGGCCACGCATCCCCGGAGACGACGGCTGCCTACGTGCACCTGTCAGCCGAGACTCTCGCCGTCGAGTACGCCAACGCTCGAAAGAGGGCCCAGCCGTGAGCATCCCCATCATCACGGGCGTTCTGGTCGAGGCAAGCCTGCTCCGCGGCTATGACGATTACGTCGGCGGCCTCGGGCTCGGCGCCGACGCCGCCGGGTTGCGGCACCGCCAGGCCAAGGCGTTCCTGGCTGCCCACCCTGACCTTGGGGCGTGGATGGCCCGGCCCCTCGACGCCCGCCTCGTCGACCTGGCCCGCACCAAGGCGTGGCCGCTGATCACCTGGGCCGTGCTGACCCGGCGGGTCACGGCGGACGTCGACCTGTTGGTCTCCCGTCACCTCGGGGGCATGCACCGGGCCGCGGAGGCGATGTTCCCCACGGACTTCGCTGCCATCCGCCAGTCCGCCGAGCGCCTTGGGTGGGGGCCCAGGTGGGCCGAGCACGTCGTTGTCTACCCGCTCACGCTGGCTGTGGCCTGGTCCGGGCGCCCGCCGGCGGGGCTGGCAGACGCCGACATCGACGCCCTTGCCTCTGCCGTCGAGGCCAGTCCGGTGGTGCCGGCAGCCCGGCGGGCCCGCCATCGCCGAGACCTGGGCCGCCTCCGCCAGGTCCTCTTCGAGGCCAGGATCGTCGACCGGGCGCACCAGCCCATCCGCACCACGGCGCGGGGCGTGGCCGGCTACCTCAATGGCGTGGCCGCCCCCGAGGTCCGCCGGGTGATGCTCGCCTACCTCGACGCCCGCCGCCCCGTGCTGCGGCCCGGCAGCCTCAGCGGGGTCGCCAACGACCTGGCCTGCTTCGGGGAGTTCCTCACCGCGCAGCACCCCGAGCTGGGCACCCTCGCCGAGCTGGGGCGCCACCACGTCGAGTCGTTCTGCCAGTGGGCCCCCCACCGCCCCCATCGAGGATCCAAGAGCCGTGGCCGAAAGGTGTCGGCTAGCGCGGCGGCCCACAGCGTCATCACCCTGCGGACCTTCCTCGATGACATCGCCGCCTGGGGTTGGGCCGAGGCGCCCGCCCGGCGGCTCATGTTCGCCGCCGACATCCCCCGCCAGCCCCGGCCCCTGCCCCGGGCGCTCGCCCCCGACATCGACGCCGCGGTGATGGCCGCCGTCGCCGGCATCGACGACCGCTTCGCCCGCACCGGCCTCACCGTCATCCGAGGCACCGGCCTACGCGCCGGTGAGCTGGTCGACCTCGAGCTCGACTGCGTGGTCGACTACGGCGCCGGCGGCACCTGGCTGCAGGTCCCCCTGGGCAAGCTCGCCACCGAGCGGGCCGTTCCTCTGGACGACCCGACCCTGGCCGCCCTCGACGAGTGGATCGCCGAGCGAGGCCCGCAGCGGGCGCTCCCGCACCCCCGCCACGGCCGGCCCGCCGACTTCCTGTTCGTCGAGCACGGCCGCCGACTGCCCACCGCCCGGCTTCGCCGCGGCCTCGCCCAGGCGGTGCGGAGCGCCGGGCTCACCGGGCCCGGCGACGGTCCGCTGCAGGTCACCCCCCATCAGCTGCGCCACACCTACGCGACCGGTCTCGAACCGAGCGGAGTTGCGCTGGATGCAACACTCAGCAGGTCGCGCGAACGCTGGGGCGCAAGGACATTAGGAGAAGGCGTCGCTGCCGAGTGAGATAGGAGAAGCCGAATTCTCGTTGTGGGGCAAGGGTATCCGCGCCCTTGGATGCATCAGGTGCAACGATGCTGCGTCGGTCCCGGACGGGCCCGGGATGGTCGAGTGCTCGTGCGACGCGTTGATATGGCAGGGGCCGCTCACCTGGTGATGACCGACGGAGCGGTGCTGCTCCGCCCGGCGCCGGCGGTGTTCGAGGCCATGCTGGCGGGCTGGCGCCTCCAGCAGGAGAGCCGGATGCTGGCGGGCCCGACCGTCGACATGCGCGACAAGACGCTGCGCCGGTTTCAGGCCTTCACCGACGATTTCCCTTGGAAGTGGGGGCCCGGCGACGTCGAGGGGTGGACCGTCTCCCTACGGTCGGCCGGCAGGGCGCGCTCGACGTTGCGGGCCTACCAGAACGCCCTGGCGATGTTCATGAGCTACGTGTGCGACGCCCGCTACGGCTGGGTGACCGAATGCGAGGACCGTTTCGGCGAACACCCGACCCAGATCTGCCACGAGTGGAACACCGTCGACCACGTGGCCGACTACGAGGGTGGCCCCGGGCGACGGCCGTTCACCCGGGCCGAGCTGCAGGCGTTCTTCGACCACGCGGACGAGGGCGTCGCCCTGGCCCAGAAGCGAGGCCGCAAGGGCGGCATGGCGGCGTGGCGGGACTCGGTGCTGTTCAAGGTGACCTACGCCTGGGGCCTCCGCCGACGGGAGGCGACGATGCTCGACACCGTCGACTTCAGGCCCAACGCAGCGGCTCCCGAGCTGGGCCAGTTCGGGATGCTGGCCGTCCGCTACGGCAAGGCGTCGCGGGGCAGCCCCCCTAAGCGGCGCAACGTGGCCACAGTGATGCCGTGGGCGGCCGAGGCCGTGGTCGAGTACCTGGCCGAGGTCCGGCCCTGCTACCAGCCGGGCACGTCTGCGGCGCTGTGGCTGACCGAGCGGGGCGGGCGCATCAGTGTCCGGCACATGAACGACCGCTTTGCCACCTATCGCCAGAGCCTGGGCCTGCCGGCCGAGCTGAGCCCTCACTGCCTGCGCCACAGCTATGTCAGCCATCTGGTCGAGGACGGCATCGACCCACTCTTCGTCCAGCAGCAGGTCGGGCACAGCCATGCCGCCACC
>JBOGIF010000145.1:0-9208 GCA_050742415.1 Acidimicrobiales bacterium
ACCTGGAGCCGGACGAGTGCAAGCTCGCCGAGCTCATCCTCTACGTAGCCGAACGCCTCCTCTCCGACCCCAAGGGCGGGTCCACGAAGATCAACAAGGTGCTGTTCGCGGCGGAGTTCGCCCACATGAGGGCGTATGGGCATCCGATCACCGGTGTTCCATACCAGAAGTTGGAGCACGGCCCCGCGCCGCAACGGCTCGTCCCGGTTCGCGACCAGCTGATAGCCCGGGGGGCTGCCGAGCTCGTCCGAGACCGCTACCTCGGCTATCCGTTGGATCGGCTCGTACCTCGTCGCCCCGTCGCCATGGAGACGTTCACCGAGACCGAGCTGGCCCTGGTGGATGAGGCCGTCGACGCCCTTCGGGACAAGACGGCGGCAGAGGCGAGCGAGCTCTCCCACCGGGAGATCGGCTGGCGCATGGTCGAGATGAACCAGGTGATCCCCTACGAGACGGCGTTCCTGGCTCCGGCCTTCGAGGTGACCGGCTCGATCGTCGAGCACGCCAAGGAGCTGGCCGACAGACTCGGTCGCTAGCGACGGCCAGTGGGCCGACGAAGGGTCGAGGTATCGGACCTTCTCAAGGAGAGCGCCCAGAGGCTCTTCCCTCACGGCGGCGGCGCCTCCGGTCCGAGCTATGAGATGTTCGAGATCGGGCCCCTAGCCGCGGCCCGGCTGTTCTTCGCTCTCCGGTTCGACCACGCCCCCGAAGTGATCGCCGGCATCAAGGTCTGGGTCACGATCGATTTGCCCCTGTTCCCCCCGATGGCCTTCTATGCCGCCGCAGTTGGTGACTACATCGAGTTGCTCGACGTGACGGTCGAGGACCCCCAGGACTACTGGAGCATGATCGAGAACGATCCCGACGACTGACCTGACTGCCCGCGCGGCTGGGGCGGGGCGACGCGGGTCGGGCCCGGGCCGGCGGGGGGTGGGGGGTCAGGGTGGGGGGAGAACGGCGCGGCGGACGGCACGAACATAGGTGCGGCCGCAGGCGCGGCGGACCGTGATCTCGTCGGCGAGGGCCTCGGCCACGAATAGCCCGCGGCCCTGCTCGCCATCGATGCCGGGGACTTCGTCGTCGTAGCGCTCGGTGAGCTCGAAGCCGGCGCCGTCGTCCTCCACCTCGACGACGACGGTGTCGCCCTCGGCCCAGGCTCGCAGGGCCAGCGCCCCGGGGGCGCCCGTGGCATGGCGCACGGCGTTGGCGCACAGCTCCGACGCCACGAGGATGAGGTCGGCTGCCTCCTCGTCGTCGATGGTGAGGTGCTCGAGCCAGTCACCCAGCAGGTGGCGGCCGAGCGGGATGGTCGCCGGGCTCGGAGAGAAGTGGTACTCGAAGGCCCCGAGCGGCACGACGAAGGTCTGCGCTCCGGGTGGGCTCCGCCGCCGGAGCACCAGGGCGAGCGAGTCGTCGCGGCGGACGGCACCGGCCAGCGAGCGCTCCACCAGAGCACGGGCCAGATGGCCAGCCGGGTAGCGGGCCATCTCCCCGGCAGCCTCTGTCAGCCGGTCGAATCCGGCGAGGATGTCCTTGGTGGCCTCCACCAGCCCGTCGGTGTAGAGGATGAGGGTGTCGTTGCGACCGAGGTCGAGCTTCACGACCTCGTCCGTGCCGGCCAGGGGGAACCCGATCGGCGACCCGGGCGCCGGCACCATCTCCACCTCGCCGTTGCTTCGCACGAGCACGGCAGGAGGATGGCCGCCGCCGGCGACCTCTACCTTGCCGTCTCCAGCGCTGTAGCGCAGCACCAGCACGGTCGCCATCAGGTCGGGGCTCTGCGCCGTGGCCAGGTCGGCGGCCCTGGCCACCAGGTCGCCGATCGGGCATCCGTCGAGAGCCAGGAGGCGAAGGGCATGGACGACGACGAGCGCCTCCTGGGTGGCCGCCACCCCCTTGCCCATGACGTCGACCACGGCGACGTGCAGGTCCCCGCCGGGCAGCACGAGCCAGTCGTAGAGGTCGCCACCGGTGGGCGACGTGGGGTCGGCCGACACGTAGTGCACGCCGAGCTCGGCGCCCTCGACGGCTGGTACGGGCGGGCGGACCGCCTCCTGGAGCTGATGCACGATCTCGCGCTGCACGGCTTGGAGCTCGGCCAGGCGCTTCATGGCTTCGGCGTTGTCGAGGGCCACGCCGGCGTGAGCCGCAAGGGCCCGGACCAGCGACTCGTCGTCGGCCGGGAAGGCAGTGGCCTTGGAGTGGAAGAGGATCAGCGCGCCGTGCGACGGGCCGTCGGCCGACGGCACGGGCACGACGAGACAACCAGTCGCAGCCGGGAGGCCGAGGCGCTTCACCAGTGCCCGGTAGCGCCGGTTCTCGGCCAGCTCCCCGGACCGCAGGACGGCACCCGCCTGGCGCCGGGGGCCTAGCAGCCGTTCGACGAGGGGGCGGGCGAAGCGCTCGATGTCCGCCGGGGAGGTGCCCCACGCCGCCGTAATCCCCCCACGGCTCTCGATCCCGACGAACGCCCCCGACGACGCGCCGGTCGCCCGGCAGGCCTGATCCACCACCCAGCTGAGCTTGCTGTCGACGTCGCCGCGGCCATGCAGTCGCCGGGCGACGGCGCCCAGCATCTCGACGCGCGACGACGACTGCGGAAAGGCCGCTCCCTCGAGAGGCACCGGCAGCGGGAGTCCGGTGGCGTCGGTGCGCAGCTCGCGCATCGGGTCGAGGCTAGCCAAGCGCGGCATCTATGGTCGGTGGAGCCTGATGCGCCTGAGCGACGACACCAAGACCGCTGGCGGCGTAGCCGAGCGCCGCTTCGACCTCGACGTTGACGGGCGGCACGTCCCCGGGGTCCTGTGGACGCCGGCCGACGCCTCCGGCCCGCGACCGCTGGTCCTGATCGGCCACGGGGCCACCCGGCACAAGCGGGTCGACTACGTGCTCGCCCTCGCCCGCCTGCTCGTCCGCAACCACGGCTTCGCGGCCGCCGCTATAGACGGGCCGGGCCACGGCGACCGCCGGCGAGACGGGCCGGTCGACGACATCGTCGTCTTCGGGGACTTCCTGGCCGAGTGGTCTCGCCCGGGGACCACCGACGACGTGGTGGCCGAGTGGACCGCCACGGTCGAGGGCCTCCGTACCCTCGAGCACGTGGGCGACGGACCCGTCGGCTACTGGGGCCTGTCGATGGGGACGATCTACGGCATACCCCTGGCGGCAGCGGACCCCCGGGTACAGGTTGCGGTGTTCGGGCTCATGGGCCTGGTCGGCCCGACCCGCGACCGGCTGGCCGTCGACGCTGCTGCTCTTGCGTGCCCGGTGCTGTTCCTCCAGCAGTGGCACGACTCGTTGATCCCCCGGGAGCACGTCTTCGAGCTGTTCGACGTCATCGGCTCGGTGGACAAGCGCCTGCACGCCCACCCTGGCGAGCACGCCGCAGTGCCGGCCGAGGAGATGGAGGCGTCGGCCCGGTTCCTCAGCCGCCATCTGTCGCCCGGCCTGGCCGGCCCGTCACGCCTCTAGGGCCCTGACCGGCCCTCAGCTCGACTGGGCCATGGTCGCGGCACCGGGCGGCGACGTGGGTCGGGAACACCTGGACCAACAGGCGACGCCCACAGGACTGGCAGAACCGAGGGGCCTCCAGCCCGGGCCGCCTGGCGTCGGCACACGATCCGGAGCAGGCGCCGGAGGCGGTGCCGCACCACGGGCACCATTGGCCGCCGGTCTCGGGGGCCATCGGGTCAGATGAGCTTCGACAGCACGGCCACCGGCATCCCGAGGTCGGCGAGGAGCTCCAGGTCGTCGGCCGGGTCGCGGCCGAGGGTGGTGAGGTAGTTCCCCACGATGATGGCGTTGACCCCCGAGGTGAGGCCCAGCGCCTGGAGCTGGCGGAGGGTGACCTCCCGGCCACCGGCGTAGCGGAGCAGCACCCCGGGAAGGGCCAGCCGGAACATCGCCGTCCAACGAATTGCCTCTAGGGGCTCGACCAGAGCACGGTCGGAGAGCGGCGTGCCGGGCCGGGGGTTCAGGAAGTTGAGCGGCACCTCCGCCGGGTCGACCTCCCTCAGTTGGGCCAGCAGCTCGAGGCGCTGCTCGTCGGTCTCGCCCATGCCGAGGATGGCACCGCAGCACAGCTCCATACCCGCCTCGCGGACCAGCCGGCAGGTGTCGAACCGCTCCTGCCAGGTGTGGGTGGTGACGACCTGGCCGAAGAACGAGCGGGCCGTCTCCAGATTGTGGTTGTAGCGGTGGACCCCGCCTTCGGCCAGGCGCCGGGCCTGGTCGGCGGTCAGGATGCCGAGGCTGGCAGCAACCTGCAGGCCGGTGGTGGCGCGGATCAGTGGCACCGCCTCCAGCACCCGGGCCAGCAGCCGCTCGTCGGGCCCGCGGACGGCAACAACCATGCAGAACTCCGAGGCACCCAGCGCAGCCGTCTCGGCGGCAGCCGCCAGGACGTGATCGAGGTCGAGCATCGGCAGCGCCCGCAGGCCCGAGGGGACCAACGCCGACTGGCTGCAGAACGAGCAGTCCTCCGGGCATCCCCCGGTCTTGGCCGAGACGATCCCCTCGACCTCCACCTCGGAGCCACACCAGGCCAAGCGCACCTCGTGGGCGAGAGCGCCCAGGGCGGGGACTGACTCGGCAGGCACACGGGACAGCCCCGCCAGTTCTATGTTGCTCAGGTGGCGGCGCTCGTCGAGGAGGGCCCGCCCGGCGGCGGCCAGCAGGTCGCGGGTGGCCATCGCCGAGACGCTACCGGGCCGGTGCGAACCCGGCCCCGGTGTCGCTCCGGTCAGACGGCGGTGGTGCTCACCAGGAGGTCGGCCGCGGCCTTGTCGATCGAGGTGTAGATGGTGGCGATCCGGTCGAAGCCGGTCATGGCCAGCACCCGCCCGACGCTCTGGCGGGGTGCCACCACGGCCACCACGCCTCCGACCTCACGGATGCGGCGCACCCCGCCGATTAGGGCACCAAGGCCGGCAGAGTCGATGAAAGGCACTCCGGAAAGGTCGATGGCCACGGCTGGGTGGCGCCGAAGCTCGGCGACGTTCTCCCGGAACTCGGCCGCGGTAGCGCAGTCGAGATCACCTTCCACCTTTAGCGTGAGAAAGCCGCTGCGCAACTCCATCTCGGCCATCGTGCCTCCTTGTGCCAAATCGGCAGCCCTCATGATGACTGCCACGTGACCGCCGCGGGCGACGAACCGGCCTCCATCACGTTGCAGTTCGATGACAAACGCGCAGTTCGATGACAAAGCCGCCTGCGCACCCCTTTACGCCGGGGCCAGCGGACCGAAGTCACCCGGCCCGACCGGGCCCGCCTTTAGTGTTCCGTCGGCCGTGGGGACCTCCACCAGCCGGCCGTCGAGCGCCAGCGTGACGCCCCGGACGCCCTCCACGGCGGTGGCGGTGAAGACCAGCTGGGCAACGGCCAGCACCTGCTCGCCACCCTGGACCTCGGCGAACGAGCCGGCGAGGTCGAGCCGGACGACGTCACCCTCGACCTCGGTAGCCAGGAGCCGGGCCGAGATGCTGATCGCGCTGCGGGCGCCGGCCGCCACCTCGCCGTCGGTCGGGCCGTCGAGCAGCGCGGTCAGGGCGGCAGGAACCGAGACCGGGACCGGCACCTGCCGCTCGGCCCGCACCAGCCTGCCGTCGCGCACGAAGAACACGGCCACCGTCCCGGTCGCCGCCCCCGGTGCCGTCGTCGTGGTCGCCGACACCGTGGTCGCCGGCGCCAGCAGCCCGAACGGAACCCCGTCGCGAATCGGCCGGGCCGACGAGTCGGTCGGCACGCCGCAGGCGGACAGCACGCCTGCTAGCGCGAGTGCAACAGCGGCCCCCGAATGCGGCCACCGAACCAGGCCCGCCACCCGTCTCACACCGCGGCCAGCGGGAGCTCGACCACGAAACGGGCCCCGCCCCCCGGTCGGTCCTCCACCCAGACCCGGCCATCGTGGCGGCGGACGTGCTCCATGACGAGGGAGAGCCCCAGCCCGGTGCCCTCACCGTGGCCCCGCCGTCCGGCGGCGGCGCCCCGGACGAACCGCTCGAAGATCCGCTCGCGCTCGGCCTCGCCCACACCCGGCCCGGCGTCGTCCACCACCACCCGCACTGCGCCACCCGCGCGCTCGACTGCGACCCGCACGATCCCCGCCCCGTGGGTCTCGGCGTTGTCCACCAGATTGGCCAGCACCCGCTCCAGGCGCCGCTTGTCCACGGAGACAACCAGGTCCTCGGTGTCGGCCGCCACCTCCACCGTCGCCGTCGGCCGCCGGGAAGCACGGACCGCGTGCCTCACCAGCTCGCCGGCTCTCACTGGCTCGGCGACGACCTCGCCGGCGCCGGCGTCGATCCGGGAGATCTCCAGCAGGTCCTCCACCAGGCGACGGAAGCGGCCGAGATCGGACCCCAACAGGTCGAGGGCGGCGGCGGCCCGCTCGGGCATCTCGTGGCGGCGGGACTGGAGCACCTCCAACGAGGCGGTGACGGTCATGAGGGGCGAGCGCAGCTCGTGGCTGACCGACGATGCGAACCGGGCGTCGCGTTCGAGACGCTCGCGCAGCACGTCGGTCATGTGGTTGAACGAGTGGGCCAGGGTCGCCAGGTCGGCGTCGGGCCCGGCCTCCAGCCGGGCGTCGAGGCGGCCGCTCGCCACGTCGGCCGCGGCCCGGGCAGCCGCCGTGACCGGCTGCAAGACCCGCGAGCTGGCCCACCGACCCATGGCGGCTCCGGCGAGCGTGGTGACCACCGCCGCGGCCACCAACGAGTTGGCGAGCACCTGAAGGGTGCGCTCGAGCTGGTCGAGCGAGAACGTCTCGAAGTACGAGGCGCCAACGGCGGGGATCGGCACGCCGACGGCGAGCTGGGCTACCGAGTCGAGCCGGAACCGCTGGCGGGCGGGCGTACCGCCGGTCACCCGGGAGCGCAGGCCCGCCGGCAGAGCGTCGCGCCCGACGGCGAGGGACGCCGCGAACCATCTGTCCCGGTAGAGGATCACAGGGCTGGACCCCCTCGGCGTCTCCAGCGACGAGAGGGTGGCGGGGATGTCGGGAGCGGGCACGCGTAGACCGGACCGCACCAGGCGGGCGTTCACGTAGGCCTGTCGCAGGACCGATGCCTCGCGCTGGCGGATCAGGTACGTGCGGGCCAGCTCGTAGGTGAGCGCGGCCATTCCGACCGACACCACCAGGGCCCCCAGCAAGAAGGCGACCGTGACCCGGCTGCGGAGGCCGAGGCTTGCCTCGCCCGCCGCCACTCAGCCGCCCGCCGGGTCGAGCTTGTAGCCGAGCCCCCGCACGGTCACGATCAGCTGCGGGTCGCCCGGCTGGCGCTCGACCTTGGTCCGCAGGCGCCGCACGTGCACGTCGACCAGACGCCCGTCGCCGAAGTAGTCGTAGCCCCACACCCGCTCCAGAAGGGCCTCGCGGCTCAGGACCCGCCCAGCGTTGGCGGCCAGCTCGCACAGCACCCGGAACTCGGTGCGGGTCAGCGACAGCTCGGTGCCCGCGCGCCGCACCACGCCGGCCTCCGGCTGCACCTCGAGGTCGCCGAACACCAGGGCCTCGGGCTCGTCGCCTGCCTGGCGGACCCGGCGTAGCAGCGCCCGCACCCGGGCCGATAGCTCCTTGGGCACGAACGGCTTGGTCACGTAGTCGTCGGCGCCCGCCTCCAGCCCGGCCACGACGTCGTGGCTGTCGGTGCGCGCCGTCACCATGATCACCGGCACGTGGCTGGAGCGGCGCAGCACCCGGCACACCTCGAAGCCGTCGATCCCCGGCAGCATCAGGTCGAGCACCACCACCTCGACCGCCGACGCCGACTGGCCGGCCAGGAGATCGAGGGCCGCCTCGCCGCTGGCGGCCTCCTCCACGGAGTGGCCCTCGTCCTCGAGCGCCAAGCGCAACGAGGCGCGTATCCGCTCGTCGTCCTCGACCACGAGGATGCGAGCGCCCACCGGCTATCTCAGTCGGCGCTGTTCGAGTCGGCCCCGACGGGCTCGCCCCGGTGCCAGACGACCCGCTGGGGCGAGGAGATCTCGATGCACTCGGCTTCGAGCCCGGCCTTGACCGCCGCCCGGAGCTCGCGAGCGACCGTCCACTGCGACAGCGGGCTGGTCTTGACCACCAGGCGGATCAGTATGCCGTCGGGACCGAGCTCCTCGACTCCCCAGACCTCGGGCTCAGCCAGGATCACCGGCGCCCAGGCCGGGTCGCGCCACATGGAGTCGGCCGCCCCCTTGATCACCTTGGCCGCCAGGACGGTGTCCACGTCGTAGGAAAGCGGGATGTCGAGCAGGGCCCTCGACCATTCCTGGGACTTGTTGGCCACCCGCTCGATCTGGCCATTGGGGATGTGCCACACGTTGCCCTCCACGTCGCGGAGGCGGGTCGTGCGCAGGCTGACGCCCTCGACCTTCCCGGTGGCCGGCCCGGCGTCGATCACGTCGCCGACCCCGTACTGGTCCTCGATCAGCATGAAGATCCCGCTGAGGAAGTCGCGCACCAGGTTCTGGGCGCCGAAGCCAAGGGCGATGCCCACAATGCCGGCGCCGGCGATCAGGGGGCCCAGCTGCAGGCCGAGCTCCCCCAGCACCATGAGGACGGCGATGGTCCACACCGCGAACGACGAGATGCTCGACAGCAGGGCGCCGATCGTGTCGGCCCGCTGGCGGGCCCGCGCCGAGGCGAGGTGCCCGGAGCCGTGCCGGCCGTCGTCGCCGAGCCCGGAGACGAAGCGACCGATCGCCGAACGGAGCAGGCGGCTGCCGAGCAGCGCCACCGCCACCACGACTCCGATCTTGGCCGGGCGGACGACGAAGAGGTCACCGGCCCGGGCCACCGTCTCGTTGCCGGTGAGGCGGAAGAGGCTCTCGCACACCACCCCGGCCTGGGCGGGAGGCCCGCAGGCCGCCGGCGGGGGCTGCGTCTGCGCGAAGAATCCGAGGGCAGAAAGCATGCAGTAACCCCACCATAACCCCCGAGGCGGGGCCGCCGGTAATGGCCGGCTAACGGGCTCTACAGCGCTCCGACGGGGCAGCTGACGCCCGTGCCGCCCAAGCCGCAGTAGCCCCTGGGGTTCCGGGCCAGGTACTGCTGGTGGTAGTCCTCGGCGTAGTAGAAGTCGGCGGCCGACCGGATCTCGGTGGTGATCTCGCCGTGGCCGGCGGCGGTGAGCCGCTCTTGATAGGCGTCCCGGGAAGCGACGGCCGCAGCCAGCTGCGAGTCGGACGAGGCGAAAACGGCGGAGCGGTACTGGGT
>JBOGIF010000146.1:0-28563 GCA_050742415.1 Acidimicrobiales bacterium
GCGCAACCGGACCTATCTGGGCGAGGTCCACTTCCGGGGCGCCTGGCATCCCAGCGCCGAGTCGCCCTTCATCGCCCCCAAGACGTTCGCGGTCGTCCAGGCGCTGTTGGAGGAACGCGGCGAGGGCTATCGCCAGCGGTTCACCGTCCGCCGCCCCGAGTACCTGCTCACCGGCCTGGTCCGCTGCGGGCGCTGCCAGCGCCGCTATGTGGGTGTGGCCGCCACCGGCAAGCGTCACCGCTACCGCTACTACATGTGCTGGACCCGAAGCCGCTACGGACCGGGAGCCTGTGACGCCGAGCGGCTACGGGCCGACGAGCTGGAGGAAGCCGTGCTGGCCGCCCTGGTCGAGACCTACGGTCACCCCAGCCTGCTGCGCAAGAGCGCGGCCGGGCATCTGGCCGACTCCCGCCAGGGCATCGAACGCCACCGAGGCCAGCTCGCCGCCCTCGACGGCGAGCTGCGCAAGACCGAGGCCGCGGTCGAGCGCTACATGCTGGCCTTCGAGAACGGCAGCGTCACCGAGGCCGCCTTCGGCCCCAGGGTGCGCGAGTTGGGTGACCAGGCCCAGGTGCTGCGGGTTCGCCGGGAAGAGGCGATGTCGGCCCTGAAGGGCGCCACTGCCGCCAAGGTGCCGACGCTCAAGGACCTGCAGGCAGTCCACGCCCGGCTGAGGGTGACGGTGGCGACGGGCACCGACATCGTGCGCAAGAGCGTCGCCCAAGCGTTCGTGGTGGAGCTCGTTGTCGAGGCCCGCGACCGCATCCTGCCGAGTTTTCGGGTGCTCACCGAGATGCCCGACGCGCCGTCGCCGACGGAGCCGGGAGGTCGCCCAAAGACAGGTGTTCGTACAATGACACCTGAAGTGGACCTGGGGGGACTCGAACCCCCGACTTCCTGCATGCCATGCAGGCGCTCTACCAGGCTGAGCTACAGGCCCTCGACGGGCCAAAGTTAGCAGCCGGCCCCGCCGGCCCCCGCCGGTAGCATCGCCGTCGATGGCGCAGGCCTACGACGTCCAGGAAGTCGAACGCAAGTGGCAGTCCCGGTGGCGGACCGAGGGTTCCTACGAGGTCGACAACGACGACCCCCGTCCGTCCTTCTATTGCCTGTGCATGTACCCGTACCCGAGCGGGCCGGCCCACATGGGCCACGTTCGCAACTACACGTTCGGCGACCTGATCGTGCGGTACCGCACGATGCTCGGCCAGGCCGTGCTCTCGCCGATCGGCTTCGACTCGTTCGGCCTGCCCGCGGAGAACGCGGCGATACGCAGCGGCGTCCACCCACGACCCTTTACCGATGCCCGCATTACTGAACTGAAGGACTCCTTGGAGCGGCTGGGCGCGGTCTACGACTGGCGGCGCGAGGTCCGTAGCCACGACCCGGCGTACATGCGATGGACCCAGTGGATCTTCTTACGGTTGCTCGAGGCCGGCCTGGCCTACCGGGGCACGGCGCCGGTCAACTGGTGCCCCGGTTGCCAGACGGTGCTGGCCAACGAGCAGGTCCTTCCCGACGGCACGTGCGAGCGTTCGGGCGACATCGTCACCAAGCGCGATCTCGAGCAGTGGTTCTTCCGCATCACCGCGTACGCCGACCAGCTGCTGGACGACCTCGACGCCCTCGACTGGCCCGAGCGAGTCAAGGTGATGCAGCGGAACTGGATCGGTCGATCTGAGGGCGCCGAGTTCGACCTCGCCGTCGACGGCCGCTCCGGCGTGGCGATCCGCGTCTTCACGACCCGGCCCGACACCAGCTTCGGGATGACCTACGTGGTGCTGGCGCCCGAGCACCTGCTGGTGCCAGAGCTGACCACGCCCGAGCGACGTGAAGAGGTTGAGGCGTTCGTGAAGCGGGTCCGGTCCGAGTCCGACATCGAGCGACAGTCGAGCGAGGGGCCTCTCGAGAAGCGAGGGGTGTTCACCGGCTCACACGCCGTCAACCCGTTCAACGGCAAGCCGGTACCCGTCTACCTGGCTGACTACGTGCTCATGGGGTACGGGACCGGGGCGATCATGGCGGTGCCCGGGGAGGACCAGCGGGACTGGGACTTCGCCAAGGCCTACGGCCTTCCGATCCTCCGCACCGTCCAGCCGCCCGACGGATGGGAGGGGGAGGCGTTCACCGGTGACGGTCCGGCCGTCAACTCCGAATGGCTCGACGGCATGTCCAAGCAGGAAGCGATAGCGGCCGCCATCGACTGGCTGGAAGAGCGCGGGTTGGGCGAAAGAAAAGTCAACTTTCGTTTACGAGACTGGTTGCTATCCCGCCAGCGGTTCTGGGGTTGCCCCATTCCGATCGTCTACTGCCCCGAGCACGGCCCGGTAGCGGTGCCGGACAGCGACCTACCGGTACTTGCTCCCGACGACGTCGAGTTCAGGCCTACCGGCGAGTCGCCCCTACGTTCGCACGAGGGCTTCCTAGCCGCCACCTGCCCTGTTTGCGGGAGGCCGGCCACCCGCGAGACCGACACCATGGACACCTTCGTCGACTCCTCCTGGTACTTCCTCCGGTTTACCGATCCCCACAACGACGAAGCCCCGTTCGACCCTGCGGCGGCCAGCCGCTGGCTGCCGGTGGACCAGTACATCGGCGGCATCGAGCACGCCATCCTCCACCTGATGTATGCCCGCTTCTTCACCAAGGCGCTGTCCGACTTGGGGATCGCGCCGAAGGAGCTGCGCGAGCCCTTCGCCCGCCTCTTCACCCAGGGGATGATCCGGATGGGCGGGGCCAAGATGTCGAAGTCGAAGGGCAACCCGGTGGCACCGTCGTCGTACTTCGACAGCGTCGGCGCCGACGCTCTTCGCTTGTTCCACCTGTTCGTGGGACCGCCGGCGGACGACGTGGACTGGACGCCCCAGACCGACGAGGTCATTGACGGCTGCGCGAGGTTCCTCGCTCGGGTGTGGCGGCTGGGAGCCGGCGAGGTCGCTCCCGTGGCCGGCAGCCGGGCGCCGGACGGCAACCTGGAGCGGGTCACCCACAGGTTGATACAGCGCATCACCGACGACTACGAGCGGTGGTCGTACAACACCGCGGTGGCGGCCTTCATGGAGTTCACCAACCTGCTCACCCGCCATGTGCAGGCCGGAACAGACGGCAACCAAGTCGACCTGGCGGTCGACACCATGCTGCTCCTGATGGCGCCGATGACCCCACACCTGGTGGCCGAGCTGTGGGAGCTACGCCACGGGCCGGCTGCACACATCCACGATCAGTCCTGGCCCACCTTCGATCCCGCCCTGGTGACGCGGGACAGGGTGACAATGGTGGTGCAGGTGAACGGGAAGATGCGCGACCGCTTCGAGGTCGATACTTCCATCGACGAGGCGGCCATGGAGGCGGCAGCTCTGGCGTCCCCCAGGGTCCAGGCCGCGCTGGCCGGCCGTGAGCCGATGCGGGTGGTAGCCCGGCCGCCGGCGCTCCTGAACCTGGTGGTGTGAGGCTGCGTGGCTGCGACGATGACGGTGGCGGCGACGATGACGGTGGTGAGTACCCGCCCAAGGAGTGAGAGTCTCCGTACCCCGTGAGGCCCCGCTACTTTTCCTCGTCGCGGAGGAACTGCTCGAGTTCGGCGGCCAGCTCGTCGCCGGTCGGGAGGGTGCCCCACCCGGCGCTCGCGGCCCTCGCCTGCCCGGTTTCGGCGTCCTCGGCGTCCTCGGCGTCGGCCTGGGCCTCGAGCTGGCGCACGAGGGCCTGGTGCTGAACGCTGTTGGCGGTCAGCTCGTCGAGGTGACGGCGGGTTGCGTCGGCGGCCTCCTGCAGCCCGCTGGTGTCGACCACGATGCCTGTCACCTCGGCCAGGCCTTGCAGTAGTAGCAGGCTGGCCTCGGGGTACGGGGCACTGGCGGCGTAGTGAGGGACGCGGGCCCAGATACCCATCCCCGGCGTTCCCAGGGTGGCGAGCTTTCGCTCGACGGCCGCCAGAATCCCGGCTGGTACCTCGATCGTGGCCGCCACGATGCCGATCCGGCGAGCCAGCTCCGCCGTGGTGGCCGACGCCGCCAGGGTGGTGGGCCGGGTGTGGGGCACGGGCGCGGGGAAGGCGCCCAGGCCCACCAGCAGCCGAACACCGAAGATGCCGCCCAACTCGGCCACGGCGTCGGCGAACGCCCGCCACCGCTGGTCGGGCTCCGGCCCGGTGAGCACGAGGAGGTCGTGGCCGTGTCCGTCGCTGCCGGCCCGCAGCTCGATGCTCGGCCAGTCCAGGTCGGTGTAGACGCCGTCGCTGATGTGGGAAACCGGCCGCCGGGCGCGGTAGTCGATCAGCTCGTCGTCGGCGAAGGTGGCGACGACCTCGGTCTGCGCCGACGCCAGCACGGCGGCCACCGCGGCGGCGCCGGCCCCCCCGGCGTCGATCCAGCCCTCGGGCGCCATCACCAGCACCGGCTCGTCTAGGTCGGGTTGGGCCAGGACCTGGTAAAGCCGGGAGCTCGGATCCATCGGCCCTCAGGGTAGCTAGGCCTGCCTCCTACGCCGGTAGAGTCGGTCCGTGGCGGCTGGGCTGGACGTTACCGACGCGACCTTCGAACGCGATGTGCTCGACCGCTCCACCGTCGTGCCCGTCGTGGTCGACCTCTGGGCCGAGTGGTGCGGGCCGTGCCGCACCCTGGGACCGATCCTCGAAAGCGTGGTGGCGGCGACCGGAGGACGGGTCGAGCTGGCCAAGGTCGACGTGGACGCCAACCCGGCGGTGGCCGCCTCCTTCGCGGTGCAATCCATCCCGGCGGTGTTCGCCATCGTCGACCGCCAGGTCGTGGACTCATTCGTGGGTGCTCTTGGAGAGGCCGCGGTCGGCGACTTCGTGGCCCGGCTGGCGCCGGCGGAGACCGAAGCCGACCGCCTGGCAGCCAAGGGTGACGAGGCGTCGTTGCGCGCTGCCCTGGACCTCCAGCCCGACCACCCGGCGGCCGCCGTCGGCCTGGCCGACATGCTCGCGTCGCGAGGCGAGGGCGAGGAGGCGCTTGCTCTCCTGTCCCGTCTCCCGGAGACGGTGGAGGTGCGCAGGGTGGCGGCGCTGGCCCGGGTGGGCGCCGGGCCGACCGACGTGGACGCCCGACTGGAGGCTCTGCTGGAGCGAGTAAAGGACGACGAGGCGGCGCGCCGGGAGTTCCTCGATCTGGTGGAGGTGCTCGGCCCCGAAGATCCGCGCACCCCCGGCCTGCGGCGGGCACTGGCGTCACGGCTGTACTGAGGTCTTCCCGCCCGCGGTTCCGGCGCCGCGGCGACCACTGGGTCTGGGTGGGCGGGCCGGTTCCGCCCGGTGCCGATGCCATCACCATCTGGTCGGTCGTCTCGATTAGAAGGCGGGTAGCTGACGACGAGAGGCTGTTGCACCACGAGGACGAGCACGTGCGTCAGTGGCGGCGGCTCGGCGTGGCTGGCTTCCTCCGCGCCTACCTGGGCTCGTACTTCGCATCCCGCTGGCGGGGTTACGGCCACGTGGCCGCCTACCGCCTGATACCGCTCGAGATCGAGGCCGAGAAGGCCGCCGACCGGGGTGGCGCAGGGAGTGGCCCTGTCCTAGCCTGAAGACCAGTCGGGTGCGCTTCCCCCTCTGACGGCTCTCGCCTCGGGGGAACGCCGACGTGGCCGATCCGCTCGCAGTACCGGAACATCCGTCGTCCGCCGCGGGGTCGTGGCGCGAGCGCGTGGCCGGCCTCGTCCCGCTATCGGTCACCCCGAGCCGGGCGGCTGGCGCCGTCGCGGCCTTGGTGATCGGCGGTGTGCTCGTCTTCCTGCTCCTGCGGCCGGCCGCGCCACCTCCGGAGATCGTGCTGCCACGGGCCGTTCCCGAGGCCGCGCCTGCTACGGGCGGCGGCGGCGGGGGCTCCGCCCCGGCCAGGGGCGCAGTCGGCCAGCCCGACAGTGCCACTGGAGAGGCTGCGGAGCCCAACCCACCTGTGGCGGTTCATGTCGCCGGTGCCGTCGTCCACCCCGGCGTGTACGCCGTCGCCTCCGGCTCCCGGGTGGTCGACGCGGTCGCCGCCGCCGGCGGGCCAGTCTCCGACGCCGACGTCGACCAGCTCAACCTGGCGGCGCGGGTCTCCGATGGCGACCGGGTCCAAGTGCCCAAGCGGGGCGAAGTCGTGTCCGGGCCAACCGCTGGCGGATCGTCTCCGGGCTTGTCCGGGGCAGCCGGCCCCGCGGCTGGGCCGGTCGACCTGAACCGGGCCACCGCCCAGCAGCTCGACGCCCTGCCCGGCGTTGGCCCGGCGACGGCAGCCGCCATCCTGGCGTGGCGCGACACCCACGGCCGCTTCCGGGCCGTATCCGAGCTACTCGACGTGCGGGGCATAGGCCCGGCCAAGCTCGAGGCACTGCGCCCGCTCGTGAAGGTGTGAGGTGAGAGGGCGGTGAGCGACCTGGCCTCGGTGGTGATGGCCTTGACAGCCGCGATCGGAGCGTGGTCGGGCCACCCGCTACCTCTCCTCCCCGCTGCCGCTCTCGTGGCTCTCGGCCTGGCCCGACGCCAGCCGTTTCTATTGGTGTTGGGCGTGGGCCTGGCCGCCTCCGGTCTGTCCGCCCGTTCCGAGGCCGGCCTGCACCCTCCGGTGGTCGGCCCGTTCGCGGGCGTGGCCACCCTCGTGACCGATCCCGCTGAGGTGAACGGAGCGGTGCGGGTCGACCTGAGGTTCGGTGGCAAGCGGGTGGAGGCCTGGGCGCGAGGCGTGGGCGCCGGGCGGCTGTCGGCGCGCTCGGCAGGGGAGCAGATCGCGGTGAAGGGCACCGTGCGACGCGTCCCCCCGGAGGCTCGGCGTTGGCTCGACGCCCGCCACGTTGCCGGCCGCATGACTGTCGACGACGTTGGTGCTTGGGGGTGGGGGAGCCCGGCCAGTCGGGTGGCCAACTCGGTGCGTCGGACCTTGGCGGTCGGAGCCGAGTCGATGTCTCCCGAGCGTCGGGCCCTGTTCAGCGGGTTCGTGCTGGGTGATGACCGCGACCAGCCCCCGGAGGTCAAAGACGACTTCCGGGCTGCCGGCCTCACTCATCTATTGGCCGTGTCCGGGCAAAACGTCGCTTTTGTGCTCGCTCTGTTCGTGCCCGTTCTGCGCCGGCTCGGGCTCGGCGGCCGGCTGATGGCAGGGGTGGGCCTGCTGCTGCTCTTCGGGCTTGTCACGCGCTGGGAGCCGTCGGTGCTGCGGGCGGTCGCCATGGCCGCCCTGGCCATGCTGGCGGCCACGCTCGGGCGGCCGGTGGCGAGCATCCGGATTCTGGCGCTGGCTGTCACCGGCCTGCTCCTGGTCGACCCGATGCTCGTGCGGTCGGTCGGCTTCGCCCTCTCTGTCGGCGCCTGCGCGGGCATAGCCCTTCTGGCCGAGCCGATCGCCGCCCGCCTGCCCGGCCCCCGGTCGATCGCCGCCGTTGTAGGCGTGACCCTGGCCGCCCAGGTGGGAGTCGCGCCCGTCCTCGTGCCGGTGTTCGGTGGCCTGCCGGTGGCGTCGGTACCCGCCAACTTGCTGGCTGTTCCGATGGCCGGGCCGCTCATGATGTGGGGCCTAGGGGCCGGTCTGGTAGCCGGGCTGGCCGGCGATCCGCTTGCCCGGTTGGCCCACCTGCCGACCGGGATGGCCGTCGCGTGGGAGGCGGGCGTGGCCAGATGGGGGGCAGCACTGCCGTTGGGACAGCTCGGCCGGTGGCACCTGGGCGCGCTCGGGGGGCTGGTTGTCGTGGGCATGGTGGCCCGGCGCCGGCGGAACCGACAGAGCGATCGGGAGCGGCCGGGCCGGCCGTGCCAAGCCCGCCTCGGGACCGCCGTGTTGACGGTAGGGGCACTCGCCGTCGTGTTGGCGCCGGCGGTGCAGCTCGCTGAGGGCGCCCCGCTCGACGGCAGGCCGGTGTCGGCTGGCGCCCGGTTGTGGCGCGAGGGTGCCGCCACCGTGCTGGTCGTCGACGGCGGGTTGACCACCCCGGCCACGCTGCTGTCGGGGTTACGGGCCGCCGGTGTCCGTCGCCTCGATGTGGTCGTGGCCACCCGTGCCAGCCGGGCCGTCGCCACCTCCCTCGGCCCGGTCCTACGCAGGTTCCCCGCCCGCTTGGTGCTGGCACCGTCGGGCGACGACCTCACTGGTGCGGTGGTCCCGCTCCCGGGCAGCCTCACCCGGGTCGGCCGCCTGTCGGTGGAGACGGGCCAGGTCCAGCCGCGACTGGAGGTCCGCGTCATCGCCGACCACTGAGCGACCGACCACTCGGCTCCCACTACCGTCCACCCGATGCTCCTGGTCCTCGGCTCCCGGCGGTACGACTTGAGCACCCGAGCCCTGGTCATGGGCATCCTCAACCGCACGCCGGACTCCTTCTTCGACCAGGGCGACCACTGGCAATTCGACGAGTTCCTGGCCCGGGCCGAGCGGCTGGTGGCCGAGGGGGCCGGCATCCTCGACGTCGGGGGGGTCAAGGCCGGGCCGGGACCCGAGGTCGGCGAGGCCGAGGAGCTCGACCGGGTGGTGCCCGCCGTGGAGGCGCTCGCCGCCCGCTTCGACGTGCCGCTGTCGGTGGACACGTGGAGGGCTTCGGTCGCGGCGGCTTCGTTCGGCGCCGGGGCGGTGATGGGCAACGACATCAGCGGCTTCGCCGACCCCGGCTACCTGGAGGCCGCGGCCAGCGCCGGGGCAACGGTGGTCGCCACCCACATCCGCTTGGCCCCGCGGGTGCCCGACCCCGAGCCCCGCTACGACGACGTGGTCGCCGAGGTGAGGGCGTTCCTGGCGGAGCGGGCGAGGTGGGCGGAGAAGGCGGGTGTCGGGCCGGGTCGTATCGTGATCGACGCCGGGCTGGACTTCGGCAAGACCGCCGAGCAGTCGCTCACCCTGCTGCGCCAATCGCGGCGGCTGGCCGAGCTCGGCTACCCCCTTCTGCTGTCGGCGTCGAACAAGACGTTCCTCGGCCGCACGCTCGACCTCGAGGTCGGCCAACGGAGGGACGCATCCCTGGCCGCTGCTGCCATAGGGATGGCCGGAGGCGCCCGGGTCGTCCGGGCCCACGACGTGGCGGGGACGCGCAGAATCTGCTCGGCCCTGGCCGCGGTGTTGGAGGCCGACAGGGAGACTGGGCGGGTGAGCGATGGCGGCTGACCGCTTCCCCGTCTACCTGGTGAAGGGCGACGACTCGTCACTCGTGGCCGAGGGAGTGCGCACCCTGGTGGCTGACCTCATCGGCGAAGCCGATCACAGCCTGGTCGTCGAGGACCTGGTGGGCGACCAGTACGACGTGAGGGCCGTGGTCGACGCGGCCCAGACACCGCCACTCTTCGGCGACCGGCGTGTGGTGGTTGCCCGCGACCTCGGACGGTTCCTGACTGCCGACGTGGCGCCGTTGGTCGCGTACCTGGCCGACCCCCTCTCAAGCACGAGCCTGGTGCTCGTGAGCGGCGGCGGACAGCTGTCGCGACCTCTGGTGGACGCCGTCCGCAAGGCGGGCCACATCGTCGCCGCCGCCGCCCCGCCCCGGCGGGACCGGTCGACGTGGCTGGCGGCGCGCCTCAAGCAGGCTCCCGTACACCTCGACGCCCGGGCGGCGGCGGTCGTGGCCGAGCACCTGGGTGACGACCTCGGACGGCTGGGGGCGCTGTGCGACATGCTGGCCGCCGCCTACGGGCAGGGAGCGCGGGTGGGGGTGGACGAGCTGGGCCCCTTCCTGGGCCGGGCTGGAGCGGTGGCGCCGTGGGACCTCACCGACGCCATCGACAAGGGTGACGCCGCCACTGCCCTGACCGTCCTGCACCGCCTGCTCGGAGCCGGGGGCCGGCACCCGCTCGTGATCACCGCCACGCTGCACACCCATTTCGCCCGCATGCTGCGCCTGGACGGGGCCGACATCGTCGACGAGGCCCAGGCCGCCACCGTCCTCGGCCTAACCGGTTCGACCTTCCCGGCGAAGAAGGCACTGACCCAGGCCCGAAAGCTGGGCTCCGGCTCCGTGGCCCGCGCCATCGTGCTGCTGGCCGAGGCGGACCTGGCCCTCAAGGGTGCGGTGGAGTGGCCGGGGGAGCTGGTGCTCGAGGTGCTGGTGGCCCGCCTGTGCCGGTTGGCGCCGACGACGCGGCGGCCGGCGCGCTGAGGGCTGACTAGGCCTTCGAGGTGACCTTGGAGATGCGCTTGGCCAGCCTGGACTTGCGGTTGGCGGCCTGGTTCTTGTGGATGATGCCCTTGGCCGCCGCCTTGTCCAGACGCTTCATCGCCGTGCGGAGGGCCTCTACGCCGTTCTCGGCCCCGTCCTCGGCGGCACGCACTGCCGATTTGATGCGAGTCTTGACCTCGGACTGCACCGCCTTGTTGCGGACGCGGCGGCGCTCGTTCTGGAGGTTGCGCTTGATCTGGCTCTTTATGTTCGCCATAAGACCCCCGAGGCTACCAGCGTGCTCCTGACCGGCCGCGAGGGCCACGAGCTGGAGCTCCACGTCGTCGGCTACCAGTTCCCCGAAGACGCCACCGACCCTTGGGACTCCAACTGGCTGTTGGTGTCGGTGCGGGTGGCGTCGCCGGAAGGGACGTGGGATGTGGTCGACCCCTGCCTGACCACCTGGGAGGGCAAGCACCTGATGGCGTGGCTCGTGAACGCCGCGGCCCGCGACCCGGCGGCGGCGCCGATGACCTTCGTGGAGCCCAATCTCACCTTTACGGCTCGGGCGAAGCCGCGTTCGCCCAAGCGGGTCCTGCTACGGGCGTGCTTCGCCCTGGAGCTGCGGCCGCCCTGGGCCGGGGCCAGCGGGCACGACGTCTGTGTCGACCTCGACGTGGAGCGGGCGGACCTGGCCCGGGCGGCGGCGTCGCTGCTCGGGGAGCTGCTGGCGTTCCCCCAGAGGGGAGAGGACCCGACCCTCTGACGAGCTGAGGTCGAGGAGCGGCGACAATGGGCGGCAGTGATCCCCCGAGAGCGCACGCGCAACCTGTCGATCATCAGCCACATCGACCACGGAAAGACCACGCTCTCGGACCGGATCCTGGAGCTCACCGGCGCTGTCGACCCCCGTGACATGCGGGCCCAGTACCTCGACTCCATGGACCTCGAGCGCGAGCGCGGCATCACCATCAAGGCCCAGAACGTGCGCCTGGCCTGGAAGGGCCACACCCTCCACCTGATCGACACCCCGGGCCACGTCGACTTCGGCTACGAGGTATCGCGGTCGCTGGCCGCGTGCGAGGGCGCCATCCTGCTCGTCGACGCCACGCAGGGCATCGAGGCCCAGACGCTCGCTACCTGCTACCAGGCCATCGAGGCCAACCTCGAGATCGTGGCAGCCGTCAACAAGGTCGACCTGCCCGTGGCCGATGCCGACCGGGTGTGCGAGGAGATCGAGACGATCCTCGGCATCAGCGCCGACACCATCCTGCGGATCAGCGCCAAGACCGGCCAGGGCGTCGCCGAGCTGCTCGACGCCGCCGTCGAGCGCATCCCGGCTCCCACCGGTGACCCCGACGCTCCCCTCCAGGCCCTGATCTTCGACTCGCTCTACGACCAGTACCGCGGCGTCATCAGCGCGGTACGCGTGATGAACGGCGTGCTGCGAACCGGCGCCAAGCTGCGCTTCATGCAGGCCGGCGCCGTCCACGAGGCCGACGAGGTGGGGGTGCGCAGCCCCTTGCTGGTACCCGTGGCCGAGCTCGGGCCCGGCGAGGTGGGCTATCTGGTGGCCGGGGTCAAGGACGTGGCCGAGGCCCGCTCGGGCGAGACGGTGACCGATTTCGTCCACCCGGCGGCCGAGCCCCTGGTGGGCTACCGCGACCCCAAGCCGATGGTGTTCTGCGGCCTCTATCCCGTCGACGGCGACGACTACTCGGGCCTGCGGGACGCCCTGGAGAAGCTCCGCCTGAACGACTCGTCATTCACCTACGAGCCCGAGACCTCGGGCGTCCTCGGCTTTGGCTTCCGGTGCGGCTTCCTCGGGCTGTTGCACATGGAGATCGTGCGGGAGCGCCTGGAGCGCGAGTTCGGCCTGAGCCTCATCGCCACCGTCCCGTCGGTGGCGTACCTGGCCCACATGGTCGACGGCGAGGTGGTGGAGGTGGACAACCCCTCGGACATGCCTCCGCCCAACAAGGTGACGGGCATCGAGGAGCCCTTCCTCACCGTCACGGTCCTGCTGCCGGCCGACTACACGGGCACCGTCATGGACCTTTGCCAGGGTCGGCGGGGCGCGATGCACAAGATGGAGTACCTCTCGCCGGAGCGCCTGGAGCTGGTGTACCGCCTCCCGCTGGCCGAGGTGATCATCGACTTCTTCGACCAGCTCAAGAGCCGCACCAAGGGCTACGCCAGCCTCGACTACGAACCCGCCGGCTACGAGCAGAGCGACCTGGTGAAGGTCGACCTGCTGCTGAACGGCCAGCCGGCCGACGCCTTCAGCACGATCCTGCACCGGTCCCGCTCCGAGGAATACGGCCGGCGCATGACCGAGAAGCTGCGGGAGCTCATTCCTCGCCAGCAGTACGACGTGCCCATCCAGGCCGCCATCGGGGGACGCATCATTGCCCGCACGACAGTGAAGGCCGTCCGCAAGGACGTGATCGCCAAGTGCTACGGCGGTGACATCACGCGCAAGCACAAGCTGCTCGACAAGCAGAAGGAAGGCAAGAAGCGGATGAAGAACATCGGCCGGGTGGAGGTGCCCCAGGAGGCGTTCATCTCCGCCCTGCGGCTGGACGAGTAGCCGCCACCCAGGCGGCCAGCGTTGCCCCCTCAATGGTGAGCCGGTAGCCGTCTCCCTCGAGCCACGACCGGTTGGCGTGATGGATGGTGTTGTCGGCGTCGAAGCGGTTGAGGTGGACGACGAGCGGCGACCCGGCCAAGGCGGCGGCGGCCAGGCGGACGGCGTTGACCGCGCCTAGGCCAGCGTCGGCCACCAGGACCAAGAGGTCCGGTGCGAGCGCATTCGCCAGGGCGGCGCTGTCGCCGTCGGACGCGAGCGGTGAGCGGGGACCGCCGACGGTCTCGACCAGGCCGACGTCGACGCCGGCCGGCCAGGTGATCTCACCGTGCAGGTCCGCCACCGTGAACGGGGGCCTACCGAGGGCCTCGGCGGCCATGGGCGGCGCCATCGCCACCTCGTACCACCGGTGCCGAGGGCACACTTCGGCGGGGTCCTCGCCTGTGCTTGCAGCCAGGGCGTGGGCATCGGTGGCCGTGCCGCCTTCGTCGGCGGGGTCGAACGACTGGACCGGCTTGCGGGCGGCCACGCCCATGCAGCGGCTCCTGAGCCGAGAGGCCAGGTCGGCGGTGACCCACGTCTTGCCCACCTCCGTCGCCGTGCCGAGCACGACGACGAGTACCTCAGGCCGCGAGGCCGGCAAGGGCGTCGAGGAGCAGGTCGAGGTCGGCGTCGGTGTGGGTGGCCGACACCGAGATGCGCAGGCGCGACGTACCCGGCGGCACGCTTGGTGGCCGGATCGCAGGCACGAGCAGGCCCATTGCCCGGAGGCGGGACGACGCCGCGATCGCGGCGCCCTCGTCGCCGACGATGACCGGAACTATCGGCGACCCGTGGCCGGGGGAGACGCGAGCGACGTTGGCGGCCAGCCGTTCAGCAAGCGTGGTGCCTTCGGGCGCGCGCAGGACGCCCAACGCAGCGAGGGCGGCGGCAGCGTCGGCCGGTGTCGGAGCGGTGGTGAACACGAAGGGCCGGGCCCGGTTCACGAGCAGTTCCACCAGCGCCCGGCTCCCGGCCACGAAGCCACCCAGCGAACCCAGGAACTTCGAGAGGGTCCCGACCCGGAGGTGCTCGACGCCGACCAGATCGGGATGGGGCCCGAGCACGGCGTGGGCCTCATCGAGCACGAGAAGGGCGCGGTGCCGGCGGCACAAGCCGGCCAGCTCGTCAACGGGTGCCAGGTCGCCGTCCATCGAGAACACCGTCTCGGTTACCAGCAGCCGACGCTCCTCGCCGGCGCCCGCCAGCAGGGATTCGGCGTGGGCCACGTCGCCGTGCCGGTACACGTCGATCGGGGCACGGGCCAGGCGACAGGCGTCGATGATCGAAGCGTGGTTGCGCTCGTCGCTGACGATCCGGGAACCAGCGGCGCCCAACGTGGCCAGGGCCCCGAGGTTGGCGGCGTAGCCCGTCGGGAAGAGCAGGGCGCCCTCTGTGCCCTTCCACTCGGCCAAGGCGGCCTCCAACTCGGCGTGCGGCGGCAGGGAGCCGTCGACGAGCCGGGCCGACCCCGAGCCCGCCCCCCACCGGTCGAGCGCGGCGTGGGCGGCGGCGATGACCGACGGGTGCGCCGACAGGCCGAGGTAGTCGTTCGACGCGAAGGAGACGAGCCCGTTATCGCCGGGGTCGGGCCGCGTGCGCCAGCGGCCGGCCGACTCGATGGCCCGGCGCTCGCTGGTGGCCCAGTCAGCCCACATCGGCGATGCACCGGGCCAGCACGTCGACGATGCGCTCCACCTCGGCGGCGGTGACGGTGAGCGGTGGCATCAGCACGACTGTGTCGCCGAGCGGCCTGAGCAGGACGCCGCGGCGCACTGCGGCCGCACAGACTGCCCGGCCCTGGCCAGCGGCGACATCCACGCCGCCCATGAGCCCGCACAGCCGGAAGGGCGCGTTCAACCGCTCCTGCAACAGCGAGCGCAGCTGGGCGGAGCGGGCGGCGACGTTGTCCAGCACCGCGAGCTCGTCGAACAGCTCCAGGTGCCGCAGGGCGACGGCCGCGGCCAGGGCGTTGCCGCCGTAGGAGTGCCCGTGGGCGAAGCGGCGGCCGGCGAAGGCGTCGAACACCCGGCCGCTGGCCACCGTCGCCGACATGGCCAGGTAACCCCCGGTGATCCCCTTCCCGAGGCACAGCAGGTCGGGTCGTACCCCGCAGACCTCGGCCGCGAACAGGGCGCCGGTGCGGCCGAAGCCGGTGGCCACCTCGTCGAGCACGAGCAACACGTCCTCGGCGGCGCAGACCGACGCGAGCGCGCCAACTGCCTCCGGGGCGATCATCCGCATGCCCCCCGCCGCCTGGACCAGCGGCTCGATCACCACTGCCGCCAGCTCGTGGCCATGACGGGAGACCAGCTCGACGGCCTCCTCCACGTCGGCCGCCCGCAAGACCGGGAAGCACAGGGGCCGGAACACCTCGGCGCCGAACCCGCCGTCGCCCAGCGACAGGGCTCCCACCGTGTCGCCGT
The DNA here is from genome assembly GCA_050742415.1 of Acidimicrobiales bacterium. GTDB lineage: Bacteria > Actinomycetota > Acidimicrobiia > Acidimicrobiales > AC-14 > JBOGIF01. Next base: position 15,118 of record JBOGIF010000146.1, read on the forward strand.
GGTAGGCCCCGGCGAGGGCCAGGAACCGGGTGCGCTCGGGCCGGCCGGAGAGCGCCCAGAACTCCAGCGCCAGCTTCACCGCCTGCTCGACCGCGCTCGCACCGTCGGAGGCGAAGAGAAAGTGCGGATCGTCGACCGGGACCACACCGGCGAGTGCCTCGGCCAGCTCGATCACCACCCGGTTGCCGTTGCCGAGCATCGTCGAGTGCGCCACCCGGGCAAGCTGGTCCTGCAACGCCCGGTCGAGCTGGGGCACCCGGTGGCCGAGGGTGGTGACCCACAGTGACGAGATGGCGTCGAGGTACCGGTTGCCGTCGACGTCGACCAGCTCGTGGCCGTCCGCGTGGTCGACGATCACCGGCGCCGCCCGGGTGAACGACGACATGTCGGTGAAGCCGTGCCACACCACCTGGGCGTCGCGGTCGGCCCAGGCGGCGCGCGACCGGTCGGTCGTCTTCCCGGCAGTGCTCACCGGCTCATGCTGCCAGCCAGGGCCCTGGCTGGCGACCAGCCGATCCGGAGCTGGCGCCGGTCGGTAACATCGTCTCTCAGGATGCTCGACGACAGGAAGGCCGCCATCCTGCGGGCGGTGGTGCAGGAGTACATCGAGACCGCCCAGCCGGTGGCATCTGCCCACCTGGCCCAGACCGGCCGCTTCGGCGTGTCCTCGGCCACCGTGCGCAACGAGATGGCGGCGCTCGAGCGAGAGGGCTTCCTGGCCCATCCCCACACCAGCGCCGGCCGCATCCCCACCGACAAGGGCTACCGGTTCTTCGTCGACCACATCACCTCGGGCGCGGATGCCCCCGGCCAGCGCCAGAGCCTGCGCCCGGCCCAGCGCCAGCAGGTCCACGAGTTCTTCACCCGGGCCCACGGCCAGCTGGAGCAGATGCTGACCGACACCAGCCGGCTTCTGTCCAACCTCACCCGTTACGCGGCGGTGATCGTCGCCCCGCCGCACGAGGATGCAGTCGTACGGTCGGTGCAGATCGTCGGCCTCGGCCCCCGCCTGGCGCTCGCCGTCGCCGTCATGTCCGACGGTGCGGTCGACAAGGCCACCATCGAGCTCGACCTTGCGGTCGACGACGACCTGATCGCGTCGGCCGCCGCCGTCCTGAACGCCAGTCTCCGCGGCACGGCCCTGGTCGGCATGCGCCCGCTGTCCGGTACCGGCGACGAAGTCGTCGACCGCCTGGCCGAGGCCGCCCGGGCGGCCATCGCCGAGAGCCACGGAAACGAGTGCGAGCAGGTGTTCGTCGGCGGGGCCTGGCAGATGGTCGCCACCTTCGACGCGGTGGAGACGGTGCGTCAGGTTCTGGCCATCCTGGAGCAGCAGTACGTCGTGGTCACCGTGCTCCGGGAGGCCCTCCTGCGGGAGGTGCCGGGCACCGACAGCATTAGCGTCGCCATCGGCACCGAGCACGGCGTTCGGTCCCTGGCCGAGTGCTCGCTGATCGTCGCCCCCTTCGATGTCGACGGGGCCGGAGCCGGCACCATCGGGGTGCTCGGGCCCACGCGCATGAACTACCGCGAGGCGATGGCGGCGGTGGCGGTCGTGAGCGAGCGCCTCGGCCGCAAGCTCAGCGAGGCCTGAGGACGGCCAATCGCATGGCCGAGGACTACTACGGGCTCCTGCGTGTGGGCCGCAACGCCACCGACGACGAGATCAAGAAGGCGTACCGCCGCCTGGCCCGGGAGCTCCACCCCGACGCCAACGGCGGCGACGCCGTCTCGGAGGAGCGGTTCAAGCTCGTCACCGTCGCCTACGAGACGCTCGGCGACCCCGAGAGGCGCCAGCGATACGACCGGTTCGGGCCTGACCGGCCCGGCGCCGGGCCGGCTGGTGGCGCCTTCACCGACGACCTCTTTGGCGCCGGCATCGGCGACCTGTTCCAGAGCTTCTTCGCCGGTGGTCAGTTCGGCGGCGGCGCCTCCCGCGCCACCGGGCCGCCCCGTGGGCCCGACATGGAGACGGTGCTCGACCTCGACTTCCGCGGTGCGGTGTTCGGTGGCTCGCACGAGGTGCGTTTGCGTGTGCCGGTGCGCTGCCAGGTCTGCACGGCCACGGGTGCGAGACCGGGGACGTCGGCGTCGCCCTGCTCCCAGTGCAGCGGCACGGGCGAGGTCCGCCGAGTCCGCCAGTCGATCCTCGGCCAGATGGTCACGGCCACGCCCTGTAACCGCTGCGGGGGGATGGGCCAGGAGGTTCGTTCCCCGTGCAGCGACTGTCGCGGCGAGGGACGGGTCACCGAGGAGCGCGTCTACACAGTGGAGGTGCCTGGCGGCGTCGACAACGGGAGCACGCTGAAGGTGTCCGGGCGTGGGGGAGCCGGTCCCCGCAGCGGTCCCCCGGGTGACCTGTACGTGCACCTGCGGGTGCGCCCCGACGACCGTTTCGCCCGCCAGGGCAACGACCTGGTGCAGATCCTGCACGTGCCTCTCGTCCAGGCCGCCCTCGGCGCCCACATCCACTACGACACCCTCGACGGCGTCGAGGACCTCGTCATCCCGAGAGGAACCCAACCGGGCCGGGTGTTCCGGCTGCGGGGCCGGGGCGTGCCGGAGATCAACGGTAGGGGTAGGGGGGACCTGCTCGTGCAGGTGGCCGTGGACACGCCGACTGAGCTCAGCAAGGAGCAGGAGGACCTGCTCCGTCTCCTTGCCGTAGAGCGGGGCGAGGAGGTCGCCCCTCCCGACACCGGCTTCTTGGCCCGGGTCCGCTCGGCGTTCAAGTAGTGCCCGGCGGCGGCGACGTTGGCGCCGCGGCGGCCCATGCCTTCGTGGCAGACCTCGACGAACCGGTGCTCGACGCCGATGACGCCCACCATCTGCAGCGGGTGATGCGTCTGCGAGACGGCGAGGAGCTCACCGTCTCCGACGGCGCCGGCCGCTGGCGCCGGTGCCGGTGCCGGTTCGTCGGTGGTGGGCGCGCGGCCCGGCTGGAGGCGGTCGGCCCGGTACGAACGGCGGCGCGGCCCAGCCCCGAGATAGCCGTGGCTCTGGCTCCGGCGAAGGGCGAGCGGATGTCGTGGGCCACCCAGAAGCTCACTGAGCTGGGAGTGGACGTCATCGTGCCCATGGCCACCGCGCGCTCGGTGGTGCGCTGGGAGGGCGACCGGGCGACCGCCCACGTCGAGCGGCTCCGGAAGGTGGCGCGCGAGGCCGCCATGCAGAGCCGTCGGGCGTGGCTGCCGCTCGTCGAGGAGATGGTTGCCTTCGACGACGTGGCCTCACGGCCGGGTGCGGTCCTGGCCGCTCCCGGAGGCGGGCCACCGTCGTTGGCCCGGCCGCTGGTCCTGGTGGGTCCCGAGGGCGGCTGGGAAGATGCCGAGCTGGGTCGCGGGCTGCCTCGGCTCGGGCTCGGGCCGCTCGTCCTTCGGACCGAGACGGCGGCGGTGGCGGCCAGCGCGGTCCTGGCGGCGCTGCGGGCGGGGACGGTACGCCCGGCCGACGCCTCGTAAGCAAGCGTCCGAACCGCTTCGAAGTGCGGAGCGTAACCGTGGCTTCACGGAGCGCGATTGCCGACAGGCGGGACCGGAAGTAGCGTCGGCGGTCGACCGGGTGTGGGGGAAAGAGGGGGCTCCGGTTGGCAGACGAGAACGAGTTGACCGGCCCGGGGCAGGCCTATGCCCGGCGAGTTGGCCAGCGGCTGCGCGCCATCCGGAGGCAGAAGGGACTGTCGCTCCAGGAGGTCGAGGCGACCTCCGACCACGAGTTCAAGGCGTCGGTGCTCGGGGCCTACGAGCGGGGGGAACGGGTCATCTCCGTCCCGCGCCTGCAGCGGCTGGCCGGCCTGTACAACGTGCCGGTCGACCAGCTCCTGCCCCGGGACGGCGAGGTGGTCCCGACGCCGACGGCGGCCGAGGGCTCCGACGGTGCGTCCCTGCCGGTTCCCCGGTCGAGCGCCGGGCCCCGCAAGATCACCTTCGACCTCGGCCGGTTCGAGGGCCTCGCCAGCGATCCCGAGCTGGCCATGGTGGCGCAGTACCTGAGCAGCATCCAGGTGCTGCGTCAGGACTTCAACGGACGGGTCCTCACCATCCGCGCCGACGACATCCGAGCCATCGCCGGCATGTTCGGGACCGACCCCGACAGCCTCGTACGCCGGCTGGACGACCTGAAGGTCCGCCTCCAGCCGGCCTGAGAGTCGGCGGCGGGCCCGGGTTCAGCTCCCGAATAGGTCGTCGACCGCCAGCAAGAAGCCGTCGAGCAACGGCGTGGTCAGCGTGTCCCCGCTGACCATCTCGGCCGAGAGATCGAAGGTCGGCGAGCCGGGCCGGCTGCGACGAAGGATGGCCACCCTTGCTGGCGGTGTGTCGACGAGCCACAGCTCGGCCACGCCGCGCTCCTCGTATACCTGGCGCTTGCGGCCGACGTCGACGTGCCAGGTGCCGGGCGACCGGACCTCGGCCACCAGCCCCGGTGGAGTGTCGCAGCGGATGGCGTCCTCCCCTGGGCGGGCAGCCGGGGGTGTCCACCACACGTCGGGGATGTAGAGCTGGGAGGGAGCAAGGGTCCAGTTCCCGCCGACCCCGGCCTCGCCGCGGCCCTCCCCGGCGCGAGTCCAGACGGTGAGAGCCACCAACAGGCACGCCACGACGCGTTGGTGGGGGAAGCTCGGATCGTTCATAACGGGCTCGCCGTCGACGAGCTGGGTGCCGCGAGGCCACTCGCGGGCCATGAACTCCTCGATGCTGAGGCGTGCCTGTACGGCCACCGGATCACGGTACCGCCTCACATTCCCGGGAGGCCGAAGACCTGGCCCGGGAAGACGAGGTCGGGGTTGGCCGGGTCGGCGAGGCGGGAGCGGTTCGCCTCGATCAGCCGGAGCCAATAGGGAGCGATCACCGAGTCGGGCGGCGGCTGGCTCGAGGAGCGGGCGAGGGCAGCCTCGGCGATGGACCAGAACGACTGGCCCGGCTCGACTGTCCAGTCCGTGGCCGTTGCGGCGGGGTTCTCGGCCGGGGACAGCGAGCGCATAGTGGGTGGGGCTCCGGGGCCCGTCGGGCGGGCGAGCCGATGCATGGTGACGCGAGCCTCGGTACCGTTGCCCGTGGGTGTGGTGGTCGCGGTGACGGTGGTCGGTGTGCGGGACTGAGCCGCGCCGGCGGGGCCAGCGAGGGTGAGGGTGCCGGTGAGCCCGGCGGCCAGGATGCGTCGCACCGCCGGGACGGTGAGCCGGTCGACTACGGCGACGAGCCGTATGGCACCCACCGTCCGGAGCACCAGCCCAACCGATGTCACCGCCGCGAGGTAGGCAGCTACGAGAAGGCCTCCGAGGCGCAGGACGGCGAGCGCGGCGACCGCCGGATCGCTGCTGCGGAGCCAGCCTGGCCAGGAGGAGGGCTCGGTGAGCCTCGGCGGGACGAGCGCGCCCGACCCGCATCGCCACAGAACGACGAGTGCGGCGCCGACGACGACGCTCCACATCAACAAGGGGGCAACTCGTAGGTCCGTCCCGAGGCAGTCCGCCGGCTGCCCGTCGGGTCCCACCGTCCTCAACTCCCGCTCCGGGCCGGGACCGGCATCACCGCCGGCGTGAGGGCGCCACGTTCGACGACGAGCTCGCCGCAGCCATCGCCGTCGAGGTCGGCGGCCCGGACGGCCGACGCTCCCTCGGCCCGGCCTACTGCCATCGCCTCCAGATCGGCGCCCGGATCGGCCCACCCAGCGAACACGAAGGCCTGCCCGCTGGAAGGGCGCAGGAGTGCGAGCGTGCGATCACCCTCGCACCACCAGTCGCCGGTCGCGACCTGGTCGCCGTCCTGCCCGACCTCCCAACGCACGCCGTCAGCAGCGGCCAGGACGCCGTTCGCATAGCTCAGCTCCTCGGAGCACCCGTCACCGTCGACGTCGGCCGAGAGCAGCGCCGTCACGGCTGGGCAGTCGGGGCGGGACGGCGGAACATCCGGACGGGCTGGCGGATCGGTGACCGCCGGATCAGGGAGCCCCGGCTGGGTGGTTCCTGGCTCGGGTTCGGGCCAGGTCGGCACCGGTGCTGTCGGGAACGGGTTAGCGGCCACGACCGATGGGCTGGCAGGCCCGGCCGACGGCTCGGCCAGCGGTGCCGACGTCCCAAACGGAGGGCCGCCAGCCGGTTGCAGGAGCCGGGCTCCGCCCACGACGCCGAGCCCGACCAGCCCCAGAACGCCGACTCCGCCGATTACGGCGGACCAGCCCCGTCGGTCGCAAGCGGTGCGCCACCAGGGGCTCCCTCCCGCGCTCTTCGCCTCGCCTTGGCCTTGCCTCCACCGTTCCAGAGCGTCGTCCATTCTGAATTATCTCATGCTATTTCAGCCCTTTTCAACACCCAGAGGAGCGAAGTTCCTGGTCCTGAGGGCGGGCGATCGAGGACGCCTGGAGCAGCGCCTCATCTGGCCCTCCCGGGATTGCCGGAGCGAACACGTAGCGGACCGAAGAAGAAGCAGACACCCGGACAGCCCAATGGCATCCCGCCGTGGCGGGCTCGATCGGCTCCGCCTGGATCGTCAAGTGCTGGTGGCGCCGGACATCGAGCACCATCGAGATGCGCTGCTCGGCGATCTGCTGCAAGGCGGCGGCGTCGAGAGAGACGTGCCCGGCTCGGTAGAAGTCGCGGTCCGACAGGGCGAGCGTGGCTGCGTCGTTGGCCGCCGCCGCGGTAGCGTCGGCCAGCTCCCGCTGAGCCAGGAAAGCGGCGGACAGGTCCACGGCGATGGCGGCGAGCACCAGCATCACCAGCACGGCGGCCGGGAACAGGAGCAGCACGCTCCCGCGCCCGTTGCGGTCAGACGCCACTGCAGGCCGAGCCGGAGCCCGGGTCGCCAGGCGGCGAGGGCACGCCGTCGCGGTAGGGATCGACGACCTCTGCGTGGCGCGCCGAGGCTGTGAAGCCTTGGCCGTAGGACCGGCCGGCGCCGCCGACCCACGGCAGGAACACGGCCGGGAGGCGGTATGAGGCCTGGAAGCGCACCAACCGGCAACGGGAGAACCCGCCCTCGAGCATTACCAGCTCGAGCCTCTCCGGGCGGCGACCGAAGCCGGCCATCGCCGCCCGGGCGGCGTCGTCGGCGAGAGTCGACGGGTCCGCGCCGGGGGTGGCCTCGACGTAGGCCCGGGTGGCCTCTCGGGCTGCGGCCGACACCGCCACCTTGGCGTCGACCACCGCCCAGGCGTTGGCCACGAGGAGTGTCGCCACCACGAAGGTCAGCACGCCGAACGGCAGTACCTCGATGCTCGCGACCTGGCCCGCCTCTCCCCGCTTTGGATTAGGCCGGGCGAGCCTCACCGGAATCTCTCCACCCGCACGCGCACCGTCCGCTCCACGGCATCGAGGCCGGCAGCCCTCGAGAGCGCCGGTAGGACCTGCGGGGTGGCGGCGCGGACCCTCACCACGACGGAGTCGCCGTCGCTCTCATCCCAGTCGAAGCTGGCGGCCCGGCCGTAACGCCCCAGCAGCCGGCGCGCCTGTCCCTCGGCGTCGGCGACGGCCCCCTGATCTCCTGCCGAGGCCGCCACCCGCCGTGCCGCGTCGTAGGCGACTGCGCTCACGACCGAGGTGGCGTAGAGGCGCAGGAGCACCGAGACAGCAAAGAGCAACATGACGATGAAGACCAGGAACCCGACCGAGGACGACACCGGCGAGCTGCCACGCTCACCGGTGCCACCCGCGCGAGACGTCACCCGTCTACTGGCCGATCTGGGATATCTGCTCGGCGGTCTGGCTGCTGGCGTTGGTCCACAGCTGCTTGAAGCCGACCCACATGAGCGCCCCGAGCGCCGCCATCACCATGACGGCGATTGCGGTCGATATCACCCCCTCGCCCGCCTCGTCGCGAGACGACGCCTGGTCCAGGGCGACGATGCTGCAGCGCAGCCATACATAGGCGGCCAGTGCCGGATCCGTTCTCAGATGCATGTTCATCCGTCCTTTCAGCTGTCCGCCGGACGGCGGCAGTCGGTGGTCAGGGGGAGGAGTAGAGGCGCAGCGCCTCGAGGAACGGCACCACCAGAAAAGCCACGCCCGGCACGAGTGCGGCGACCGTCACCGGGATCCACACCTGCTGGGCCCGGCGCTCGGCCGTCTCCACCAGCTGGCGCTGGAGGTCCTTGCGGATGCCGCGGGCCTCGGTCGCCAACAGGCGGCCGAGATCTGCAGCCTCGCGGTTGAGCGCCAGCACGGGAAGCAACCGGTCGAGGGCCGGGACGTCGGCGATCTCCGCCCACTCGCGGAGGGCCTCCGCCTCGGAGAGGCCCTGGCGCACCCGGCTGCACACTCGGGCCAGGTCATGGGCCACGCTGCCGTACCCACGCTCGGCCAGGCGCCCCAGGCCGGCGCCCAGCGAGAAGCCTGCCGACAGCAACATGGCCAACTGCTCGGCGACGACGGGAAGTTCCAGCACCAGCTGCTCTCGCCACTGGTCGGAAGCTGCCTTGAGCCGCCGGTCGACCGCTCCGAATGCCACGAAGGGTGAGGCCAGCACGACGAACGCGCCCAACATTGGTGGGGGTCGCGTCACGCCGACGACGACAAGAGCGCCGGCCAGCGCGGCCAGGCTCCAGCCGAGCTGGCGCATCCGGAAGTCGTTGGCGTCGAGCGGGAGGTGGAGCCGCTCGAGGCGGACGTGCACCGGGTCTCGGGCCTGGACGAACGGGTGCAGGGCGCGCGACAGCCGGTCCCCGGCGCCGGAGAGCACCGACTGGCGGGGCGGTCGTTCCGTGCCACCGGCTGTGTAGGGACGCAGCCGCTCGCTCAGGTTCGGCCTGGAGAACCACCGGGCCCGGCCCAGCAGCAGGGTTGCGCCGGCCCAGAGCAACAAGGCCCAGCCGATCGACGAGCTAGCCACTGAAGACCCGTAGCTCCTCGGGCAGACGCATGATCCGCCCCGCCCACGCCCAGCACGCCGCCACCAGGCCCACGCCCAGGAGCGCCACCAGCTGCCCGGTGGGGCTGCGGTAGGCGGCTCTCCCGTTGCCGATGGCCAGCCCGGACAAGGCCATACCGAACGGGACGAGGAGGACGAACCGCCTGGCGAACCTCACGCCGGCCTGCTTGGCCCAGGCGTCCTTGCGGCCCTGTAGGTCGGCCCGGCGGTCCTCGACGAGGGCCGCCAGCCGGCTGGCAACGTCGGTACCGCCGACCTCGTGGGCGACTACGAGCGTTTCGCACGCGGCATCGGCCGTGGGGTCGGCGAGCGCGGCCTTCAGGACCGTGAGGCTGGCACCGAAGTCGGTGGAGACCCGCCAGTGCCGCTGGGCCGCAGCGAACGCCGGCCGCATCTCCGGACCACTGCCGTCACCAACTTCGAAGAGCGCCTGGGGGATCGACCTCCCGAGCGAGCCCGCCAGCAGGGCCACCTCTTCGAGCATGCGTGGCCACGACTCCAGCGCCCGCCGCCGGCGATCCGCGTGGCGAGCCCGCAGGGCACCGGCGGGGAAGGTGCCGGCGAAGGCGCCGACTGCAAGCGCTGGCAGCAGCGCTCCGAAGAGGGCGAAGGTGGTGCCGGCGCTCGTTAGAACGACCGATGCCATGACCAGTGCGAAAGCCGGGACCCCGATGCCCTCGAGCCCGGCACCGTCCAGCCATCCTCGGGCCCGGGAGCCGAATTGGCCCTTCTTGGCACCGGCCGTACGCGGGCTCAGGGCGAGGCCCCGCCATCCGAACAATGTGGCCGTGACGATCATGAAGACGCCGTAGGCGCCCGCTCCCGCGATCAGCACAGGCACGAGGGAGGTCACGAGCCGAGGAGCTGGCGGACGTCGTAGCCCGATTCCTCGATCGCTCGCGCCGCCCGAATTGGCAGGTTCCCCGTCCAGGTCAGCGGCGAATGGGGTCGCGGCCGCTTGAACACCTCGGTGACCGTGAACTGAGTCGACTGCGGTGAGGCCTGGCTGTCCTCTACTGCCAGGACTTCCGTCACCCGCACGACGCCCCCAGCCCGAGAGCAGTGGACGACCAGGTCGACGGCTTCGCCTACGAGGGAGTTGAGTGCCGCCATCGGCAGCTCGCTCGACGTGTCGGCGAGCTGGCACAGGAACCGGAGGCGGGTCAGCGCTTGCCGGGCCGATCCGGCGTGGATGGTGGTGAACCCCTTGACACCGGACGAGAGCGTCAGCAGCAAGGCGAGGGCCTCCCGGTCCCGCACCTCCCCGACGATGGCGATGTCGGGCGCCATGCGCAGGAAGCCGGCGACCAGCCGGCGCAGGTCGACCTCGGGGCGATCAGGCCGGGCTGGACGGGTCTGCATCGCTGCGACATTTGGAAGATCAAGCTGAAGCTCGAACACCTCCTCGGCCACCACCACCCGCAGGCCGGGGTCGAGCTCTGCCGCGCAGCAGGTGAGCATCGTGGTCTTCCCGGACCCTGGACTGCCGGCGAACACGGTAGAGAGGCGGGCCCGCATGCAGGCGCGCAGGAAGGCCGCCACCGGGGCGTCGACCATGCCGAGACGGACGAGGTCGTCCAGGCGTCGGTTCGGCAGACCGGTGAACTTGCGGATGTTGACGAGCACGTGGCCGTCGCGGCCGACGTCGCCGTGGACGATGTGGATTCGCGCCCCGTTTTCGAGCTGGGCGTCCTGGAGGCCTTCGGCGGCGTCGAGCTTGCGATGGGCCCCGGCGGCGTCGTCGAGGATCTTGGTCAGGGTCCTCAGCACGTGCTCGTCGTCGTGGAAGACCTCGCCGTGGTACCCGCTGGCCCCCGAGTGACGGCGGACGAAGATCGAGTCCGGACCGTTGACCATGACCTCCCAGACGTCGTCGTCGGCGATCAAGGGGTCGAGGGGCCCATAGCCGGCCAGGTTCCGAAGGGCCCTTTCGGCCACGACGTCCGAATCGGCGAGGTCGAACGACCGGTGCCCTCGGCGGTAGCCGTCGGACCAGGCCTGCACCTCGTCGTCGATGAGCTGGCGGAGCCGGGCCCGGCCATCGGCGGCCGCCATGTCGAGGGAGATCTCCTTGGCCCGCCGCTGCACGCGTCGCTCGATCTCGCAGAGCGGGGAGGGCGTGGCTTGAGCGGAAAGGTCGCTGTTCATGCCTGGTCGGCCCAGGCGCCGAGCGAGCCCGGGCGAATCTGCTCTGGCTGGCAAGGCACGGAACCCGGTGGCTGATCGGGCACCCGCCGCATGAGGGCCCCTAGAGCGCCGACCAGGAGGGAGCCGAGCTCGCCCGGGAGCGGGCTGCCTTCGAGAGTGTGCCTCTCGATCTCTCGCTCGGGGAGGAAGACGAGCCCGCCGGGAACGCCCGACAGGGTCGCTGAGCCCAACTCCGCGACGGTCGCGGCAAGGCGGGCTCGAGACCGCGGTGACCGCGGAGTGCGGTTAAGGACGGGCAGGACCCGTTCGGGCGCCACCCCGAACGCGGCCAGGTCCCCCATCACCCGTACCAGCGAGTGGATGCCTTTGACCGACGGAAGGCCCACCACCACGACGGCGTCGGCCCGGACGATGGCGGTACGGGCCATCACGTTGCGCTCCTCCACCTCGATCGATCCGCCGACGTCCTCACCCTCGAGGTCGGCGTCCACGTCGCAAACCGTCACTGCGTAGGTCGCCTGTAGCGAGTCGAACGCCGCCTCGAAGGATCGAGGCCGAAGGGCCGGCCAGAACCGGGAGCGGGGCAGGCCGAGAAGGAGGTGGTAACCGTGATCGACGGCGTCGAAGGCCAGGGCGCGCACCGCCTCGGGTGCCAGCCGACCCAGGCGGTGGGCCTGCACCAGCTCCTGCACACCGGGCACCACGTCGTCGCAGCGGTGGAGCATCCCCTGCTCGGCGTTCAGGCGCAGGTCGGCCAGCACTACCTGGCGAACCTGGCCGTCCCCGGCTGCATCCTGACCGAGCGCCTGGGCCAACGCCATGGCGGCGGTGGACGCGCCCGTTCCCCCCGGTCCGGTCACGGCGACGACCGATCCCCTCCAAGTCGTCGGCGGCGGGCGCGACGTGAACGCGTCGGGGTCGAGCGCAGGCTGGTTGACGGGCGATGCCGCGGAGGCGAGGGCCGACAGCAGGTCGTCGCGGCCGAAGTCGGATGGCAACACCCGGGCCGCCCCGAGAGCGAGCCAATCCCGATCGGTGTCCGTGTCGACCACCAGCACGGCGCAGCCCGCCGAACCGGCGGCTGTGCAGAGGTCGCGGTCCACGCCGGGGAGGCCGGCGTCGGCCACGAGGGCGGAGAACCGGCGGCCCGAGGCAAGCCGGGCCCGCACCTCCTCGGCCGAGACGCACTTGACGAACTCGGCCGGCAGGGCGCCGCTGGTAGCCCACGCGCCTACGGATCGGAACCACCCCGCTCGCGCCCCGGCCAAGCCCAGGACCACGAACCGGTGGCCGTCGGTCATCGGCCATCCTCTTTCTCGACGGGCCGGTAGACATCGTCCTCGCCGCTGGCCGGCCCAGCGCCCGGCGCTCGCACGACCGTGACCTTTCCAAGGGCGGTTGCGTGAGCAAGGGCCAGAGCCTCGGACGAGGTCTCCAGCGCCACCGTGACGACGGTCGGCCCGTCGGCCATCCCGCCGCGCGACCGATCGAGCGAGACGACCCGTGCCCGCCGGACGACGGCGGTGGTGAACGCATCGGCCCCGGTCCCGTAGGTGGCGAGGATGTCGACCCGCTCGTTGGCGGCCAGGCCGGGGCCGATCCGGCCTCGCTCCACCGTGAACGACTCCTCGCGAGCGGGCGCCTCGGCCGAGCCACGCACGACGGCGCCTGCCTGGACGAGCTCGCCGGGTGAGAGCGGCGCCAGGGCGATCGAGCCAACCAGGGCCGCCTCCCGGCTGAACGTACGGGTGCGAAGCAAGGGCGAGAGTTGAAGCCGGGCAGACGTGAGGTCGGCCGACTGCAGACGGGTCCCAGCGACGATTGGCCGCTTGGCGACCACGTACGACTCGCCCGAGCTGCTCCCGCGGGTGGCGGTGGCGAAGAGCCCGACGAGGGCGGTAGCGACCAGTAGTCCGCCGAGCATCGCCCGGCCACCCGGCCCGCCCGCTCGACGCCGAAGCGGAAAGGGCCCACGTTGGGGACCGGTCGCGCTGTGGTCTGCGTCGCCGGGCCCCTGCCCTAACCGACCATGCCCGTTCCAGGGCGCGTAAGCCCTGCTGGCGCCGCCGTTCGCCATGTGCTTCCTTCCGTCGTCAGGAGGGGGATCGCCTTAGTAGCCCAAGCCCCTGACGACAGGAGAGTACGGACGGTCAGCGGAGCTGACAAGAGGTCTACGAGATAAATTTCAGTGCGACGGTGTCAGCGCCGATCCGGGCATGGTCAGCGAACGGCGGCGGTTGCCATTCCTTCGGCCTCGGCCGCGCTGAGTAGAGCGGCGTCCCCCGCCACGACGACGAGGTCCGGGTCACGGAGACGATCGGCCGCGGCCAGATGCACCGCGTCGTAGCCGCGGAGGAGCAACGGCACGACGGCCGATGTGTCGAAGTAGGCGATCACCGCCGCTGGTCAGCCACGAGGTCCGAGACCGTTCCCC
>JBOGIF010000147.1:0-4843 GCA_050742415.1 Acidimicrobiales bacterium
GCTCCAGGGCGGCGTTGGCGAACGGCGCCCCGTTGTCGCAGTACAGGACCTGGGGCAGGCCCCGGCGGGCGACGGCCTCCCGCAGCACGTCCTGGCCGGCCCGGGTGTTCTCCTCGGCGACCCAGCGCCCGTGCACCAGCAGGCGGGAGTGGTCGTCGACGATCAGGAACAGCTTGGCCCGCCGGGAGCCGGCGACGCGGGGGTGCGGGACGAAGGGGCCGACCAGCACGTCGGTGATCCACCGCTCGTTGGGCGCCTCGGCCTCGAAGCGGCCGAAGGCCCGGGGCACGCCGGCGACGGCGGAGCGGTGCAGGCCCCGGCGGCGCAGGTGGGCGCGGATAGTGCGCTCGGCCACCCGGACACCGTGGCGGCGAAAGAGCATGTCGGCGATGGCCCCCGAGCTGCGCGCCGGCACCTCGGCCCGCAGGGCGGCGGCCTCGGCCAGCAGCTCGGGGTGGCGGCGCACCGCCCCGGTGTCCGAGCGCGGGACCGGGGCGAGCCCGGCCAGGCCCCGGGACCGATAGGCGCGGACCCAGCGGTCGATGGTGCCCCGGCTGTAGGTGCGCATCGTCCCGTCGGGGTGTTGATGGGCGAAGGAGGCCAGGCCCCGCACGATCAGGCCGCGCTCGGCCGCGCCGATGGCGGGGTTGGCCGCCTCGGCGATGAGGGCGTAGCGGAACAGGGCGACGGCTTCGGCGGGGTCGGTGGGCATCGGGTCCTCCAGTGGGTGGGCTCAGGGCACTGGGGGGATCAGACGCCTGCCGCCAACGGAAATCCACGGCGGGCCTGTGGTGGTGGACAACGCCGCCCCGCCGCTCACGAGGCTCCAGAACCGCCACATCGCTGCCACCGCTTCGCCGAAGCGGGACCGGGCCGTTGCCCACGCCCAGCGGAGGGCTTCCAGCGCAGCGCGCTCGGCCGCCGGGGCCAACCGGGGAGCGACCGCCCCGAGCGCGACGGACAGCGCAGCGAAGCCGGCGGCCAAGCTGGGAGCATGGTCGCGGTGGCGTCGTCGCCAGTCCCGCACGGTCGTGTAGGGGAACCCGGCGGCCTCGGCCACCGCGTGCGTCACGGCCCCGTCCACGATCGCCGCCACCGCCGGCCCGATGGTCCCGGCGCTGTACAGCCGTCTGAGCAGGCAGAACGCCGGGAGCAAGCCGTGGCTGGTGGCGCAGGCAACGCAGCGGGACCGCCGGACCCAGATGCGTCGGTCAGCGCCGTCGCGCACGGTCCGGGAGTAGCCGGACCAGAAGATCATCGGCTTGGCGCACCCCGGGCAGTCCGGGCGCGGCACCTCGACATCGCGGCCGGCCGCCTCGTACTCGTCGACACCCAGGGGGCAGGGCCATACGATGGCCACGGTGCCTGTCACCGCCTTGGACCCCTCCCGCGGGCGCAACTCGGATGGGAGGGGTCCTTCTCTTTGAAGGAACCCCGTCATCGTCGCCGCGACCTGCTCAGGTCCACCACCCGGGACGTCTCCGTCCACGATGAGCGCTGCCGTTCCCCGCGCCGCGGTGCTCAGCCAGTCATGCCCTCAACACACCTCGCCACGCTGCGGTGTCACCACGGTTCCTCGGCGACGAGACGGTACGTCGCGGCCCTTGACCAGGCGTCCTCGTCGTCGTCGAACCCGAAGTCGTCGGCGCTGTGGCGCTTCAGGATGTCGCGAACATCAGCAGGATCGAACGAAACGTCCGAGGACCATGTGCCGAACCCACCGTGGTTGTTGACGGCCCGAACCCACTCCGCCAGCGCAAGCCGCTTGGCCCGGTTCTCAGCCGAGTCGCGGCCCTTGACCTCGAGCACAAGCATCTGCCCCGATGTCAGCCGAACGAGGAAGTCGGGCCGGAACTTCCGGGTGACGCCTCGGTACACGTAGAGGATCTCGAACCCGAGGTGGTCGTTCTTCGCCCAGGACGACACAAGTGGCGATGTGTCGAGAACAAAGGACTCGCCCGCCTCCCAGGAGCTGTCGTAGACGCAGAAGCTGATGTGCGAGCGATCGGTTCGGGCACACGGCCGGGACGTGTACCAGATCGGCATCAGGGCGGTGGAGCGAACAGGGTTCTCGTGGTCGAAGATCGGCGTCAGTTCGAGGCTGTTGTCGAACTTGATCGCGTCCCAAAGATGTTGGACGACCCGGTTCATGGAAAGGGTTAGCACCAGGCGACGACGCAACTCATCCTGGTTGAAGAGAGCGGGAGATATCGAGACCCGATCTGATCCAAGGAACTGCTCGACGATGCGGAGGAGCTGGGCAAGCAGCTCGTGTCTCGGGCCAGTCCATGCCCCGCCCATCTGCTCGAAGATGTCTCTTGAGACCTCGAAGGCGATCTTCTGGAGACGGAACTTGCGAGCCAGCTCTTCGAGGTCGACTCGCTCTATTCGCTGCACGTCGGGCTTTCCCTCGATCGTAGGAGCGAGCTCCGCCAGAGTCACGTTGTCGGATGCGCTGAGTTCCAGCACCGGCACCGTTGCGAAGTCGAGGTTGAGGACCGGCTTGTACACGTGTTCAACCTTGACGACGTTGGGCCAGACGATCTCGTGCTCCGCCTTGGCAGGGTCGGGCTCGACGCGCGTCTTGGGTGGCGGAGGTGGTGGAGGCGGACCGTCACCACCCTCGTGCGGAAGAAAGGTGAACGGGACACCAAAGATGTTGACGTATTCGGGCTCGAACAATCCGCTGTCGGGATCGACGTCGTACGAGATTCGCCGCAATCCACGCCCAACAACTTGCTCACACAACAGCTGGCTCGAGAATGCCCGCAGACCCATGATGTGGGTGACAGTCTTGGCGTCCCAGCCCTCTGCGAGCATTCCAACCGAGATCACGTTTTGGATCTGCTCGCCGGGCTCCCCGATCACGCCGACGGTGTCAACCGTCCGACGCAGCAGCTCGGCGAGCTGCTGCTTGGTTTGCTTGCGAGCAACCTCGGGCTCCGTGACGTCGCTGTCGTCGCCGAAGTCGGCTTGGAGACCACCCGACTCCTCCTCGCCCAGCGCGACCGGCTCGTCGGCCGCTTCCGCCGCGGCGAGGACCTTGGAGTCGATGTGAAGCGTCAGGTCGGGGCGAGCAAGCTCGTCGATGCGGATCTTTCCGTGGTCGAAGGCGTATTTGATCCGTGCCGCCGTCTCGGTGCGGTTGGCGACGGTGATCATTACGGGAGGCGTCCGGTGACCCGACTCCTCCCACCGGCGCTTGGCTTCGAGCCAGTCCTTGCCGAGGAGGTAGTACCCGTTCACCACCAGATCGGGGAGCGGCGCCTGCGGGTCGGCTCGCCGGTTGAGGTCGTCCTTCACGGACGGGTCGTTGTAGATATGGTAGAGCTTCGATTTGTACGTTCGTGCGTTTGGGACGCCGTCGTCGCGCACGACCACGCGGGGCGTCTTCACGATGCCCGACTCAATTGCGTCGCTCAAGCCGAAATCACTGACGATCCAGTCGAACAGCGCCTCGTCACTGGACTGTTTTCCCGACGGTGCAAACGGCGTCGCCGAGAAATCGAGGCACGCAGCAACACCTCGCGCGCGGTGAATGCGGTCAAGACCGCCGACCCATTTCGTCGCCTCGTCGGCCTCGGCTTTCGAAACACCGGCGACCCGTGTCCCCGCCGGAAGCCGCCAGGCATGGTGGGCCTCGTCATTGATCACGAGGAGGTTCCTGGACGAGGCCATGTCACCCAGGACGTCGCGCACATATCGCTCGTCGCTCTTCACCCCACGCTTGTCGACCAAGCGCCTCTTGGCGATCTTCGACTCGTCGTCCCAGTCGAGGCGATGCCAGTTGTGTACTACGACGCGGCCGAGCCGGAGGCGCTCCCGCAGAGCCGCAGGCACCACGTTGAACTCGTCGTAGTAGTTGCCTGGGGCATCCGGCACGAGGACTTGGAGCCTGCTCTTCACCGTGAGCCCCGGAGCAACGACGAAGACGTTCTTCGAGAACCTCGGGTCCTGGGGGTTGGCGGCCTTGTTCAGGACATGCCAGGCGACAGCCATGGCCATGACGATGGTCTTGCCGGAACCCGTGGCCATCTTGGCGCACAGCCGTGAGAAGGGGCCGCCGTCGGACGGCACCTCGATGCCCTGGCGATCTGCGGGAGTGGCCTCAGTGAGCCAGATCAGCGTCTCGATGGCCTCGAGCTGGCAGAAGAAGAACCGCCTGTCGCGCCGCTCCTCAGGATCGGTCCAGTGGCCGAGCAGCCGCCGCGTGACCGCTGTCGTGCCCGGCCAACCAGCGGCCCGCCAGTCGGCGATACGAGGTCGGATCTGGTTGACGAGCGGGAGCTCACGGAACACGCCAGGATCGTCGAAGGACTTCGAGCCTGGCGTGGCCACGACGTAGCCAGCTGGCCGACGTTCGCCCTCGACGAGGGTGAAGGTGCGCGTCTCGCGGTCGTATCGCCAGAACCGCTCGGGTTCCTCATACGGCGAGTTGACGATCAGCCGGTCGATCGTGGCGACGGGGCTGTTCGTCACTGAAGGTCCCGGACCACCAGGCTCTCAATGCCCCGATCGTCGACGAGCTTCACCGCTATGCGCCTGTACGCGCCCGCCCGGAACGGGAGCGAGCGGGTGCTCGACAGGGCCGCCGCCCGGTCGGGATCAACCGACACCTTCAGCGTCTTGGCCAGCTTCGTCCACCCGGCGTCGTCGTCAGCGAGGGGCAGGAAGACCTGGCGTGGGTAGATGCTTCGCCCGTCGTAGTCGGGGTCGAGCATCCACATGGCGATCTTCTCGGGCCCGCCCGAGTCGATCCTCGCCGTCTTCGTGTTGAAGTAGTCGAATCCGTGGACCATCACGACGAATTCGTCGGCTACCCCTGCGGGTACCACCTCTACCT
>JBOGIF010000148.1:0-7805 GCA_050742415.1 Acidimicrobiales bacterium
GAGGTCCTCGCGCAACTCGTCGGTGAATCGAACGCTGGTTGTCGATCGTCCGATGCTGGGCCTCCTGACGTAATACGACGCAATGCGTCATAGTACACGGTCCAGTGGTGCGAACTCAGCTGCCGAGTTGTGGCTCGAGCTGCGCGACAGACGGGCTGTCCTATCCCCGAGCCGTTGCCGCGCTCCGTCACGCGCCAACGTCGACGCCGCCATCGCCCTTGCCTGGTCACGCAGTTCGGCGAGGTTCGTCTCGATCTGGCGTTGCTTGGTCGCCCGTACCGCCGTCAACCGTTCGAACGAAGCTTCCTTCAGGGCGCGTCCCGCGGTCCGAACGCTGACCCAGGCCGTCAGACCGATCGTCCCCAGGCCCAGGACCAGGAATACGGCCAACAGGAGAAGCTGCTGGCCGGCCGGTGGGTCGTCACCACGTCGCTGTCCCCGCAGGAGGCATCGGCGGCCGAGGTGGTCGTGGCCTGCCGGCGCCTGCTCGAGGTCGAGTCCAG
The DNA here is from genome assembly GCA_050742415.1 of Acidimicrobiales bacterium. Lineage (GTDB taxonomy): Bacteria > Actinomycetota > Acidimicrobiia > Acidimicrobiales > AC-14 > JBOGIF01. Next base: position 504 of record JBOGIF010000148.1, read on the forward strand.
CTTCCGGGTGCGGAAGGACCTCATCGAGCTGCGCCCGGTGTTCCACTGGACCGAGGACCGGGTCCGGGCCCACGTGGCCATCTGCGTGCTGGCCGGGGTCATCGAGGCCCTCATGGAGGCCGACCTGCGGGCCGCCGGGGTGGCCGACCCCGACATTGATGACCAGGTCATATCGCCCCGGCGGGCACTGCGGGAGCTGGGCCGCATCCGCCGGGTCACCCTCACCGTCGCCGGGCGCAGCATCGAGCGCGACACCGCCACAGCGCCCTGCAGGACAGGATCCTCGCCGCCTTCGGCGTGGAGCCGGCAAGCTGGGCACCCGCTTCCGCTGGCTGACCCCCGAGCTGCGCAAATCAAGGGAATGTAGAGACAAACCACGGAGCCGCGTCGCCTCCGATTCGAGTTGCCGGCGGCCGGTAACGCGCCGGCGCAAAGATCCCGTCAAGATCGCCCCTGCAGCCGTATGGATCGCGTCAAGACGGGCGATTCGACGCGCTTGGTGTCGTAGAACGAACACCGTGAAGATCGATCGCTCCTCTCGGACCCTCATCGGCGTCGGCGTCGGTGGCCTGGGATCGCTGTTCGTGGCGGCCGGTCTGGTGGGCATCAGAGGTGCCATCGCCAACGTCAACGTCGCTCTCATCCTGGTCCTGGTCGTCCTCGCCGCCGCGAACTTCGGTGGTCGCACGGCCGGCGCCATGTCCGGCCTCGTGGCGGCGACGTCGTTCGATTTCTTCCATACCCGCCCATACGGCCTGCTGAAGGTCACCCGGGTGGACGACCTCATCACCACGCTGCTGCTGCTCGTTGCAGGGCTGGTGATGGGCGAGATGGTTGAGCGGTCGGCCCGGTTCAAGGACCGATTGCGGGATGATCAGAGACAGCTTCGCCGCCTCCACCGAGTGGCGGGGCTAGTGGCATCCGGCGACCAGGACGAGCGCGACCTGGTGCTGGGCGTCACCGCCGAGCTGCTCGACACACTTCAACTGGAGGACTGCAACTTTGAGCGACCCCCATTCGTGCTCGAATTTCCTCGCCTGGAGCCCGACGGCGTGATCGCCGGCTCGCATCGTCACTTCGGAAGCGCCGGCGTGGAGCTGCCTGCGGGAGGGGCTGACCTGCGTGTGATCGGCCCCAAAGGCACCATCGGGCGCTTCGTGGTTGTCCCGACCCCGGACGTGACGATCTCGAACGAGCGGTTGCTCGTCGCCGTCGCGTTGTCGCATTCACTCGGGCTGGCGCTCGCGCCGTGCTGAGCATGGTGAAGCGCCTGATGGTCGGGCGCCCTCTTGCCAGCGAGGAGTCGGAGCACCAGCGCCTGCCGAAGTGGATCGGCCTGCCCGTCTTCTCCTCCGACGCCATCTCCTCGACGGCGTACGCCACGGAGGAGATCCTGTTCGTGACCGCGCTGGGCGCATCGAGCCTGGCTCTCGGCCTGTCCAAGCTGGTCCCGATCGGCGTGGCCGTGGCGATCCTGCTGGCCATCGTCACGTTCTCCTACCGCCAGACGATCTTCGCCTATCCCAGTGGAGGCGGCTCCTACATCGTCAGCCGGGAGAACCTCGGCGTGACGCCCTCGCTGGTGGCCGGTGCCTCCCTGCTGGTCGACTACGTCCTCACCGTCGCGGTGTCCATCTCCGCGGGGGTGGCGGCGATCATCTCGATCCCCACCTTCCAAGGGCTGGCCGACAACCGCGTGCTCATGTGCCTGGTGCTGATCGGCTTCATCACCATCGCCAACCTTCGGGGCGCCAAGGAGTCAGGAAAGCTGTTCGCCTTACCGACCTACGTCTACATCGTCAGCCTCGGTGGGATGCTCGTGATCGGCCTGGTTCGCACGTACTTCGGCGACATCGACCCCGTGCCTTTCGATCCCGAGCGGTTCGAGGGAGCCCGCGAGATCGGCGGCTCCCTCGGCCTGTTCCTCCTGCTCAGGGGCTTCTCGTCGGGCGCGGTCGCCCTCAGCGGCGTCGAGGCCATCTCCAACGGCGTTCCCGCCTTCCGCAAGCCCGAGTCGAAGAACGCGGCCACGACCCTGCTGTCGATGGCGGTGATCCTCGGTTCGCTGTTCTTCGCCATATCGGTGCTTGCGCACCATCTGCAGCCATACCCGACCCATGAGGAGACGGTGCTCTCACAGATGTCGCGGGTGGTCGTGGGCGGCGGCCCGTACTACTGGGTCCTGCAGTTCGCCACCGCGGCCATCCTGGTGCTGGCGGCCAACACGGCCTACGCCGACTTTCCCCGCCTCTCCTCGATCATCGCCGCCGACGGATTCCTGCCACGGCAGTTCTCCAACCGCGGCGACAGGCTCGTCTTCTCCAACGGCGTGCTCTTCCTGGCTGCTGCGGCGTGTGGACTGGTCGTGGCCTTCGGAGGTGTCACGACAGCCCTGATCCCCCTATATGCCATCGGCGTGTTCACGTCATTCACCCTGAGTCAGGCCGGCATGGTGCGTCACCACCTGAAGCTGAGAGAGCCTGGGTGGCGCGTCGGCACGGCCATCAACGGCATCGGCGCAGTAGCCACGGGCATCGTGACGCTCATAGTGGGGATCACCAAGTTCACCATCGGAGCCTGGGTACCGATCGTCGTGGTGCCGGTCATCATCGTCGTCTTCCGCGCCATCAAGGGACACTACGAACGACTTGGCGCCGCACTCAGGATCACGCCCGAGGACGTCCGGCGGGAGGACCTACTTCACACTGTCGTCGTCCTGGTCGGAAGCGTGCACCGGGGGGTCATCACGGCCCTCAACTACGCACGGTCTCTCCGCCCGAACCATCTCGTGGTGCTCTACGTCGCCACGAACGATGACGAGCGCAAGCACATGGAGGCCGAGTGGAAGCGATTCCGCTTCGACGTCCCGCTCGAGATCCTCTACTCGCGCTACCGAGATCTCGTCGCGCCGGTGGAGTCCTACCTCGACGAGCTCGACCAGCGTTGGCACAACGACACGGTCACCATCATCATCCCCGAGGTCGTGGTGGGAACGAGAAGCCTGGCGAACCTCCTCCATGGCCAGAGCGCGCTAGCGCTCAAGCTGGCGCTGCTCGACCGAGCCCACACGGTTGTGACGTCGGTGCCGTTCCTTCCCGTCGCCCCCGCGGTGGACGCAGACAAGGACAGTGGGGCCTCGCTGGCCGACACCGAGTCACCAGCCATGGGACGTGGGACGATCGGCGCGCCGCGCAACCCCGGCAGCTAGCCTCGCGGCAGATGGGTGGCGACGGGTCCGACACCTCGGGCCGGTCCTGGCGGAGGAGCCCTGTGCACGCTGGGACGGTCATGGCGGCAACGGCGGTTCTCATCGGGTCAGTCGCGCTCGCCACACCGGCAATTCGGACCGCGGTGGTGCCTGCGAGGACGGCTGGAAGTCAGGCTGGGGATCAAGGCCCCGGACTGACCATCCCGTCCGGCGGTGACTCGGCTCGGACGCGGTCGCAACGACCGACCTCAGTCGCTCGGCTCTTCGCCTGGGGTGGCAACGAGCTCGGGCAGATGACCGGCGACGGGCGTGTTCGCCGCGCTCCGGAGAGCGTCGTCGATCTCGACGAGGCCACGTCGGTGGCGGCGGGGGCGTACCACACGCTTGCGACGATCGGAGGCGTCGTCCGGGCCTGGGGCAGCAACGCCTACGGCCAACTCGGTGACGGCACCACCGTCGACCATCGCCGCCCGGTTCGGGTCTCTGCCGTCGACGACGTCACGGTCGTTGCGGCCGGCCGCCTTCACAGTCTGGTCCTGCGTTCCGACGGGACGGTTTGGGCGTGGGGCCGGAATGACCGGGGCCAGCTAGGTGACGGGACAACGGTGGATCGCCCGCGGCCCGCGCGCGTGGGCGGCCTCGACAAGGTCGTGGCGCTGGCGGCCGGACGCATTCACAGCCTGGCCGTGCGTTCCGACGGGACGGTGTGGGCCTGGGGAGGAAACGACGATGCCGACGGCATGTTCACGGGCCAGACCGGCAGCGACACCGGTCCCGACCAGACTCGCCCGGTCATGGTGGCTGATCTGACCGACGTGCAGGTCGTGGCCGCAGGCAACGGCGACTACAGCCTGGCCGTGCGGTCGAACGGCACCGTCTGGGCCTGGGGCGACAACTCGCGCGGCCAGCTGGGAGACGGTACGACCGGCACTCGCTGGAAACCGGCTCCTGTCCCGGGGCTCGGGAGGATCGTCAAGGTGGCTGGTTCGGCCACCCATACGGTCGCCGTGGACGCGGACGGCACCGTGTGGTCGTGGGGTGAGAACGGTGCCGGTGCCCTCGGTGACGGCACCACCGCTTCCCGCCTTTCCCCGGTGAAGCTGGACCTGCCGGCCGCCACGTCAGTGGCGTGCGGCCTCCACCACACGCTGGCCCGGACCAGAGACGGTGCCGTATGGGCATGGGGCGACAACTCCGACGGACAGCTCGGCGACGGCACGAACGTGAGCCGGGTAGCGCCAGTGAAGGTGTCGGGTGTCTCGGGTGCAACGGCAGTGTCGGCCGGGGTCGCTCACAGCGTGGCCGTTGGCTTCTGACGTGCAGCCGAGACTCAAGGCAGTCACCCTGCGTGCCGCCCTCGTCGTGGCGCTCCTGGCAGCCGGCCTCGTCAGTGACCCCGCGGCCCCGTCCGCATCAGCGGTTTCCTCGGCCGTGGTGCCCATTGACTTCGGCCAGCTCGCGCGGGGACGACCAACCGACGCCAACTCCGTGCGGCTCGAGCGGTACGTGCTCAACACGTGCAAGTACGGGGTCGGAACGTGGTACGACGAGGTCGCCAAGTACAAGACGCAGACCGGCGAGTACCTGGACCTGAAGTCCCTCGGCGGCGAGAAGTTGCCCGAGAACATCCGTCCGCCCGGCGACTTCGCCCAGGCGTGCGCCGTGAGCCTCGCCACTGGCTCCTACGACGCCGCCGCCACGGGCATCCCCGAGTCGACGGCCCGGGCACGCACAATAAGGATGCTCGCCTCAGTTGCGAAGTCGCACAAGGTCAACGGCGGTTACTGGGAGTACGGAACCCACTTCAGCACCGCCCACTTCACCCACGCCCCGGCGATGGCCGGTTGGCTCCTGTGGAACGACATGTCGGTGAAGGACCAGGAGCTCGTGCGGAAGATGCTGGAGGCGATGAGCAACTCGTTGATGAACGCCAAGACCCAGTACTACCGGGACCGCTCGGGCAAGATCATCAGTCCAGGTGACACGCGCTCCGAGGAGCTTGACTGGGCCCAGATGGTGCTCAGCCTCGGCGTCAACATGATGCCGGACCACGCCAACCGCCTTGCCTGGGAACGAAAGGAGTTCGAGGTAACCCTGGCGGGAATGGCCCGGCCGTCTGACACGTCCAGCTCCGCGCCCTACCACGGGAAGCCGCTGTCCGAGTGGCTCAACGGCTCCAACCTCGATGAGGACGGGACCGTGACGAATCACGACATCGATCCGCACCCGCATTACATGGCGTCGGCCGCTGGCTTCTATCACCAAGTGCTGTCGTATTCCTTGGCTCGGAAGGCGACGCCCGAGTCGGCGCGGCTCAACACCCAGCATGTCTACCGCGGCCTCACCGACCTCCAGTTCTCGACGAATGCCGGATACCGCTCACCCGGCGGCACCATCTACAAGCCCGATAGCCCCGACATCTACTTCCCTGACGGGAACGACAAACCCTCCAACGAGTTCATCAAGTACGCCTATTTCGACATCGTGGCCGGCGAGTTCGGGGGCGACAGCCTCTCCAGCCGCGAGGGAGCCTATTGGGAGGAGCTCCACGGCGGGAAGGCAGCCCAGCTCCAGAACCGCTTTAACGACGGCCATTCCAATGCCAATCTCGAAGAGGGAGGGGTCGAACGGGAGCACTGGATCGCCCTTTGGGGATCCCTGGCCTACCTCACTAAATGGGTAGTACAGCAGGGGTACGACTTCCACAACCAGGGCCCAGGACCCATCGACCTCGACCTGACGCCTCGCGCTGAAGCACCAACGATCGGACCCCCGGGGGGGACGTTCCCCGATCCCATCGAGGTCACGCTCACCACATCGACCGCGGGGGCGACGATCTACTACACGACCGACGGTACGGCGCCCACCACCGCGTCGACGGTTTACATGAGGGGCTTCACGGTGACCGACGATGCGGACGTGAGAGCGATCGCTGCCGCCGACGGGCTCAGCCTCAGCCCGGAGGCACGGGCCTCGTTCATCATTGGCGTCCCGCCGGTCGCGACGTCTCCCACGTTCCGGGCCGTCGCCGTGGCCAATGCCACAGCCGCTACCGCCGTCACGGTCGGTCGCCCGACGTCCTCTTCGTCGGGCGACCTTCTTCTCGCCTTGATTCGCCAGAAGAAGACGACCGCGGCGGTCACCCCTCCCCCCGGCTGGAGCTTGATTCGGCAGGACGGCAGCTCCGCCCGGAGCTCTCTCTACTACAAGATCGCTGGCAATTCTGAGCCCGCCGTCTACGCCTTCTCGACCAGCACCACCGCCGACATCGCCGCTCAGATACTGGCCTATACGGGGGTCGACACCGCGTCTAGCGCCGGTCCGATCGTTGCCCACGGCGTCAAGAGCAACACGGGCACGAGCACCGGTTCCACAGTGGTCGCGCCCAGCCTGACACCGACCGTGCCCGGCACCCGCTACGTGGCCATCTGGAGCGCCAAGGGCACGGGGTTGTCTACGACGCCCCCGGCCGGCCTCGCGGAGCGCTCGGACACCTCGGATTCAGCCACACTGGCGGCGGCCGACGGGCTGCTGACGACGACGTCAGCGAGCGGAACCAAGCAGGCGAGCCTGTCGGCATCCACGGACCGGCGGATCGGACAGGCCGTGCTACTCCGGCCCCGCCCTTGACCGCTGGGAACCTGGAACCGGCCCAGGCGTGCCTGATTGCCATCAGGCAGGACGCAGGAGCACCGCTTGGCCTATGCGCCGGTCGGAGGTCCGTAACAGGACTCCCTTGTGTTCACCGGTGGAGGCCGTCCCGGTCAGCCCGCGGTCGCCCGTCGCCACCGTCGCCCTCGTGGAGGTGTCGGTTCTCTCGACGACATTCGAGGGTGGCGTCACGGACAGTCCGGTGCCTCTCGCCGTCCAGAACGGGACGTAGAGCGAGCCGCCGACCGTCGGCGTAAGGCTGGGCGCCTTCACCGACGAGCCGGTGTCGACCGAGTTGGTGCCGACCGCGTGCTTGAGGATCGGGCTGGTGGAGCTAACGCCCGAATAGCGCAGCACATGGCCTTCCAGGTCGGCGGTGGCGCTGGTCGAGAACGCGTTGGTAACGATCACCGAGTACCCCGCAGACTCGATCACTGAAATCC
>JBOGIF010000149.1:0-1727 GCA_050742415.1 Acidimicrobiales bacterium
CGCTGGCCTTCTGGCCGCATGTCAGGGTGACGAGGCCACCGCACTCGACGTTGTTCTTGCTGACCTCGCTGTTGTCCTGGAACGAGTCCTCGATGCTGGTCGACTTGTCGGTCTTGCTGTTGTCGACCTTCTTGGTGCTCTCGCTCTTGTCAACCTTCTTGACCTTCTTGGCGTACACAGCGGTGGGCCCGAGCAGAAGTGCGAGCCCCGCCGTGATGCCGATCAGCATCTTCACAGTCTTAGTCAATTGGATGCTCCCCATTTGTCGGCTGTCACTGTCGCACCGCAACCCCTTGCCGATCGGGCTTTACCGCCCGGCAGTTGCAGTCGGGCGAGAACCTACTCCCGTGTGGCGCAAGTTGCAATGTCTTGTTGGAGTTGGACCCGAGACTTCACCTGAGGCTCATGCCAGGGCGCCGACCACATGGTCGATCGCCCTGGTCAACACCTCGACGTCGGACGGCTCGACGGCCGGGTACATGGCGATGCGGAGCTGGTTGCGGCCCAGCTTGCGGTACGACTCGGTGTCGAGCACCCCGTTGCGCCGCAGGATCGAGGAGACGGCGCCGGCGTCGATCTCTTCGGCCAGGTCGATGGTGCCCACCACCGAGCTGCGGTCGGCGGGGTCGGCGACGAAGGGGGTGGCGTAGCTGGAGGCGTCGGCCCAGCCGTAGAGGGTGGCCGCCGAGGTCTCACATCGTGCCGCGCACCACTCCAGGCCACCGTTGCCCAACATCCAATCCAGCTGGTGCCAGAACAGGAACAGCGTGGCCAGGGCCGGGGTGTTGTAGGTCTGGTCCAGCCGGGAGCTCTCCATGGCGAGCGGCAGGCTGAGGGTGGGCGGCACCCACCGGCCTGAACGGCTGATCCTTTCCACCCGCTCGAGGGCCGCTGGTGAGCACAGGGCCACCCAGAGGCCGCCGTCGGACCCGAAGCACTTCTGGGGGGCGAAGTAGTACACGTCGAACTCGGTGGCATCGACCGGCAGACCGCCCGCCGCCGAGGTGGCGTCCACCACCACGAGCCCGTCGCCGGCGTCGTCGCCCCGCGGGCGGCGCACGGGCATGGCCACGCCGGTGGAGGTCTCGTTGTGGGTCAGGGCGTACACGTCGACGCCCGGATCGGGTCGGACCTCCGGGTGGGTGCCGGCCGGCGACTCGATCAATTCGGGCGCCTCGAGGTGCGGCGTGGCGGCCACGGCGGCGGCGAAGGAGGCGGAGAACTGGCCGAACGTCAGGTGCTGGCTGTGGCGCTCGACCAGGCCGAACGTGGCCACGTCCCAGAACAGCGCCGCCCCCCCGTTGCCGAGGACGACCTCGTAGCCGTCCGGGAGGGTGAACAGGTCGGCCAGACCCGCCCGCACCCGCCCGACCACAGAACGGACGGGTGCCTGCCGGTGGCTTGTCCCCAAAAAGGTGGGAGCGGCCTCGAGCAGGGCCTCCAGAGCCTCGGGCCGGACCTTGGACGGGCCGGACCCGAACCGACCATCGGAGGGCAGCAAGTCGGGTGGAAGCCGAATGTCGGAGATGGGGGTGGCCATGGCGTGCCACTATCGCATCCAATGAGCCCGACCATGTCACGTGTTTCCGCCCGCACCGGGGCCATCGAGGAGTCCGCCACCCTGGCCATCGACGCCCGGGCGAAGGCCCTCAAGGCGTCCGGTGTCGACGTCATCAGCTTCGGTGCCGGCGAGCCCGACTTCCCCACTCCGGCCCACATAGTCGCGG
>JBOGIF010000150.1:0-20985 GCA_050742415.1 Acidimicrobiales bacterium
TCTGCGCGCCACCTCGGGTGGCTGCGCGACGAGCTCGGCGACCGTTTCGTCGGCGGCGTCGTCCTTCACACCGGTCCGACGGCGTTCGCGCTCGGCAAGCGGATCACCGCCGCGCCGATCAGCACGCTGTGGGCGTGACGCCGGTGGCGTCGTGCGAGTAACTATCGCGAGGAGCACGCGGAGGGATCGGTTCCGGCGAAGTTGCCCATCGATCGCCCGGCGAGTGGCTGCGAGAGTGTTGGTGCGGCGGCCCCGGTCGGAGCTGGGGGGACCCCGGAGACCCGTCCTGCCGTGCGGTCCCGTCTCCAATCGACTCGGGGGGAACAGGTCAACCTGCTCAGGCTGGCTACGGGAGGTCGACGCAGGATGATGAAGTCCCCCCGTCGCCTCCGCCTCCGCACCCATTCGGATCGTCCTGGCGGTCGCTCAAGGTGGTGGTGTCTGAGGTCGATGTAGCCGAGATGAGCCATGGTCGTCGCGAGGACGCGAGGATCGGGCCAGGCTTCGACACCCTCCTGGCGGCGGCTCAATCTGGGGCGGCATGGGCCCTGGAGCGCCTCTACCAAGCCCTGGCCCCGGCCGTCGCCGGGTACCTCAGGGTGCAGGGCGTGGCCGATCCCGACGACCTCACCAACGAGGTTTTCCTCGGGGTTCTGACCAGGATCGGGTCCTTCTCCGGCGACGAGGACCAGTTCCGGTCCTGGTTGTTCACCATCGCCCACTCCCGCCTGGTCGACGAACGTCGGTGGGTCGGTCGGCGTCCGATGCTGGGCGACCAGGAACCACAGGACTCTGCTGGCCTGGCCGGTGGCGACGCCGAGGACGAGGCCCTGCGGCGCCTCAGCGACGAGCGGGTGCGCGCGCTCTGCGAACGACTGGTACCCGACCAGCGAGACGTCCTGGTGCTGCGCCTGATGGTCGGTCTCAGCATCGAGGCCATCGCCGGCGCTCTTGGAAAGTCCGAGGGTGCGGTCAAGTCTCTGCAGCATCGAGGGCTGGCCAACCTGCACAAGATCCTCGAACGAGAGGCCGTATCGCTATGAGCCACTTCGACGGTGACTCCTACGAGATGCCCATTCCCCCTCTCGACGATCGAGCCCTAGAGGCCGTGCGTGGCGGATCCAGCTCGGCTGGCGAGGGCTTCGCCTGGCTGGGTGCTTTCGTCGAGGACCTGGGAGCGGTCGCAACCAGGCCGGTGCCGGTGCTGCGACCGGCACTGGCCACCCTGTTGGCCGAGGGCATCTCCACCGAGAAGAGCGACCTGTCGGCGACGGCAGCAAGCAACGTCACCGGGCCTGCACCGCAGGCGGCCGGACTACCGAAGTGGAGGAGAAGGATGTTGATCAGCGAACTGCTCTCAGGGCTGGCCGCCAAGCTGGCCGGGCTGGGCATGGCCGCCAAGGCCGGTATGGGTCTCAGCCTGGCTGCCGCCAGCGTCACCGCCGCCGGGGCTACCGGCGTGCTCCCCGGTGCCGCCCAGCACGCGGTGGCCACCGTGGTGTCCACCGCCACTCCGTTCACGTTCCCCGACCACGCCAGCGCCAGCGCCGAGATCGGCGCCACGGTGAGCGGCGACGCCACTGGGGCGACTGACGCCAAGGTGGGAGTCGATGGCAAGGCCGTCAGCGACGCGGCCAAGGCCCACGGCGACGCCGAGGGCAATGCCCACTCGGGCGTCACCGGGCTGGACAGGGCCAACCAGACCCCGGCTGCGGGCCACGTGCCCACCAGCGTGCCCAAGCCGGCCGAGCCTGGCTCGGTGACCGGCCTGGATCGGGCCAACGAGACGCCCGCTGCCGGACATGTCCCTACGTCCGTGCCCGCTTCGGACGACGCCAGCTCGCAGGGATCGACTGGCGTTGACCACGCCAACCAGACGCCGGCCGCCGACCACATCCCGGCCAACGTTCCCGGTCGCCCGTAACGGCATGTCGGTGAGCCGTTTCCTTCTGGGTGGGTTCCTGCCGGGGCGCTGAGAAGTAGCAGGTGCCCGGGCGTTCGCCGTCACCGACGATCTCGGCCTCTCCATCTATGCCTGGCTCATCGACCACTTCTCGCCCAAGCGCGGTCATGGAAGCGTCGAGGTCGGCCGCCTCTCGCCGTGCTCAACGTGCGCCTCGGCCTTGGCTACCACCAGGTGGACGCGTTATTCATCGAAGGCCTGTAGGCGCGATCGTCTGAATGTACGGCACTTCGGGGGCGGTGGGTTGTGTCGTCCGAGCGGCAGTACGAATGAACCAACGACGGGAGTGTCGAGGAAGTCGTCTCGCCCGTCGGCCTCGGGTGCGGTGAAATCCCGCTGGCGATGTCGGGAATGCGGAGCCAGCTCCGTCCCAGAGTGGACGCGGCCACCGGGGCCGCCGTCACACACAAGGAGAACACGATGGCCAAGTATCTGTTGCTCAAGCACTACCGAGGCGCGCCGGCATCGGTCAATGACGTCCCGATGGACCGGTGGACGCCCGACGAGGTCGACGCGCACATCCAGTTCATGCACGACTTCGCAGCCCGACTCGAGGGCACCGGTGAGTTCGTGGACGGACAAGCGCTGTCGCCCGACGGCGTCTGGGTCCGTTCCGCCGGCGAAGGGCGACCGCCGGTGACCGACGGCCCGTTCGCCGAGACGAAGGACTTGATCGCTGGCTGGATGGTGATCGACGTCGACAGCTACGAGCGAGCGATCGAGCTCGCAGGGCGGTTGTCGGCAGCGCCCGGGGCTGGCGGCGAGCCCATCCACGAATGGCTGGAAGTCCGACCCTTCCTCGCAGCGCCGCCCACCGTCACCGAGTGACCGTGGACGACGTCGAGCTGCGTCAGCTCGTCCCGGAGGTGTTGAGCGTCCTAGTCCGTCGCGGCGCAGACTTCGCGACGGCCGAGGACGCCGTGCAAGAAGCGCTCATCCGGGCGCTCTCCGCATGGGAAGCCGAACTGCCCTCCGATCCCAAGGGATGGCTGATCACGGTCGCCTGGAGAACTTTCCTCGACATGTCACGGTCGGATGCGGCGCGTCGCGACCGAGAGGCTCGAGTAGAAACCGAGCCGCCGCCTGGTCCCCCGCCGAGCGCCGACGACACCCTGCACCTCTACTTCCTGTGCGCTCACCCCGCCCTGACATCGTCGTCAGCGGTCGCGTTGACCCTACGGGCCGTCGGCGGCCTCACGACGCGCCAGATCGCGCTCGCCTACCTCGTGCCCGAGAGCACCATGGCGCAGCGCATCACCCGCGCCAAGCGCATAGTCGGCCGGACCGGTCCTGATCGACCCGGCGACGTGCACACGGTGATGCGGGTGCTGTACCTCGTCTTCAACGAGGGCTACTCGGGCGATGTCGATCTCGCAGCCGAGGCAATCCGACTCACCCGGCAACTCGCGGCATTGGTGGACGACCCCGAGGTCGACGGCCTGCTCGCCCTGATGTTGCTGCACCACGCGCGCCGCCGTAGCCGCACTCGCCCGGACGGAGGGATTGTGCCGCTCGCCGAGCAGGACCGGAGCCACTGGGACACCAGCCTCATCGCCGAGGGAGTCACGATCGCGCAAGCCGCCCTCGCGCGTGATCAGCTCGGCGAGTACCAGGCTCAAGCAGCGATCGCCGCGCTCCACGCCGACGCTCCGCGCTTCGAGGACACCGACTGGGTCCAGATCGTCGAGTGGTACGACGAGCTACTCCGCCTTACCGACACCCCGATCGTCCGACTCAACCGTGCGGTCGCGGTCGGCGAAGTGGACGGCGCCCGCGCAGGGCTGGCCGCACTGGCTGACGTCGACGACCGCATCCCGCGGCGCGAAGCGGCCGCCGCGTATCTTCACGAGAAGAACGGCGATCTCGAACTTGCTGCCCGCCTCTACGCCGACGCAGCCCGCAACGCACCGAACCTCGCAGAACGCGACCATCAGATCCGCGAGGCGGCGCGACTCAACGAGATGCTGCGCCACCAGTGATGACCGTGGTCAGGCGACGGAAGCCCTGTCCCACACCGCCGGTTGGCGGTGACATGGCGGCCGCGATGTACGGCGTCCGGCCCTCTGTCTCACATGACCAGGAGGATTCCTCTACTCCGAACCGACTTACTCCGAACCGACAGCGACGAGGACTGCGGCGAGGGGCTCGAGGTCTTCGACGAGCCGGCCGAGCTCGTCCGGCTCGAGAATGTCGTAGGCCGGGGCGGCGAGATCGTCGGTGAGCGATTCGACCCGTTCCTTGGTTTGCCGACCGGCGGCGGTGAGCCAGCCGTCGGCGCCGATGAGGGCGCGGGCGCGCATCCCGTCCAGGACCGCTGCCAGCTGGGCCCGGGGAAGGTGGGATACCCGGCCGAACTTCTCCGCCGCCATGCCCTCGGAGAGCGCGTGCAGGACGTGTGCCTCCGTCCCGGCGATGCCCAGGGTCAGGAGTGCGGCGACGTGGCCGTCGCCGCGGTGCTCACGGAGCAGGTTGGCGCCGTGCCAGAGCCGCGCCACCGGTTCTGTCGGCAGGGGCAGCGTCCGGACCGCGGCGAAGAGGGCCCGTCCATCCGTCCGGGCGCTCGTCCCGGCCTTGGTGAGCAGGTCGGCAGCACGGGCGACGCCGGGGGTGTCGGCGAGATCACCGAGGATCCGCCGCAGCGCGGCGACAGAGCCCTGCTCTCGCGCCGCGATGGCGGACTCGGGCGTGACCATGTCCCAGACGCGCGGGATGTGGCGGGCGACCTCGCCGTCGGCGAAGTTGTAGAACAGCGCGTGGACCACCGCAGCCGGCACGTCGCGACCCAAGGGCGCGGCCCTTCCCGCGAAGTAGGCGTCCCAGATGTTGCGGAGGCCGAGCGCCATGACCGCTCCGGTCGGTTCGTCGGCCATGTAGGTGACGACCGCGACGGGCTCGACCAGCTGGAAGAGGCGGCGGGCCACGGACTCCGTCATTTGCCGACCGTACCGCTATGAGCTGCGGCGTGCCCGCGGCTTGCCCACGGGGCGGACCTTGCAGGTGATCGCCCGCCCACAGACGCCGGCGTAACCGTCGCGTCTCATCATGCCCGTGTCCGAGTCAGCCTCTACCGAAGTCCGGGAGCACCAGGCCGCCGTCGGCGTCGAGTGTGAAGCCGGGGTTGTGACCTACCTCCCAAAGATGACCGTCGGGGTCGGCGAAGTACCCGGCGTATCCGCCATAGAAGGTCGCGCGAGCGGGAGCGGTGATGACCGCTCCGGCCCGTGCCGCCAAGGACAGGACCTCCTCGACGTCGGCCCGCGTGCGAACGTTGTGGGCCAACGCCACCCCGGCGAACCGATCGGTGCCCGAGTCGTCGATACCGGCGTCCAGAGCGAGCTTCTCGCGTCCCCAGAGAACGAGGGCTAGGCCGCCGAGTTGGAAGAACACGGTTTCTTCGACCTCCTGCCCGTGCCAACCCAACGCCTCATAGAACGCCCGCGAGCGGGTGACGTCGGCGACGCCGAGTGTGATCAGGCTGATTCGCTGTTCCACGAGATCGAAGGTAGACGCTTTCCCGGAGTTGGACCCGTCGCCCCAAGCACTCCCGGGAGCCCGGCATATAGGGTGCCACCAACCGCCGGCTCGGGGACGCATCAGCGAGCGCCCGATAGCCGGCGGGACCGAGCGTTACCTTTGCCCAATATCGCCCGGTCCCGCCAGAGTGTTCACCGCGACGCGCCGGCGAGGAAGGCAGCGACGATGTAGGTGGCGTGCCGATCGAGTGACACGCGGGCTCGGCCGTAGCGCATCGTGGTGCGGGGATCAGCGTGACTGGCCGCTTCCTGTACGTCGCGCAGCGGCACTCCAGCGTCGAAACTGGTAGGGCGGCAGTGATGAAGCTGTGCCTCAGGCTGTGGGGGCTGATCGACTTGGCGATGCCCGCCCGTCGGGCCAGACGCTTGACCATGCGGTCCGCCGCGTAGCGATCCATCCGACCGCCCTTGGCCCCGAGGAACACTGGACCCGTTGTCCGGCGTCGCCGGTCAGCGAATAGTGCAGGACGGCCGACCTGCCCGCCGGCGGTGTGGGAACCTGAGCCATGGAGCCGGCGCCGGACATCTACACCCACGGCTACCAGGAGGCGGTGCTGCGGGCGCACCGCTGGCGCACCGCGGCCAACTCCGCCGGCTACCTCCTCGCCCACATCGGCGCTGGCCAAAGGCTGCTCGACGTGGGGTGCGGCCCGGGAACCCTCACCTGCGACCTGGGCCGGGCGGTGGCGCCGGGCGAGGTCATTGGCGTCGACCTGTCCGCGGCCGTGGTGGCCGAGGCAGCCGCCCACGCCGCCGCACTCTCGGTCGCCAATGTTTCTTTCGTGGTCGGCGACTTCCGTTCCTGCGGCCTCGACCGGCAGTCCTTCGACGTGGTGCATGCCCACCAGGTCCTCCAACACCTCGCCGATCCTGTGGCGGCGCTGGCGGCCATGGCCGACCTCGTCCGGCCCGGAGGCCTGTTGGCGGCCCGTGACAGTGACTACTCGGCCTTGACTTGGTTCCCGGCCACCGAAGCACTCGATCGGTGGCGGGAGGTTTACCTGGCCGTTACCGGCCGGAACCTGGTGGAGGCCGACGCCGGCCGCTGGCTGCTGCGATGGGCGACCCTTGCCGGACTCTCGCGCCTGCAGTACTCGACATCGACCTGGACTTTCGCCACACCCGCGGACCGCACGTGGTGGGCCTCCATCTGGGCGGCCCGCTGCGTCGACTCGTCCTTCGCCGAGCAGGCTGTCGCCTACGGCATCGCCACGGCTGACGAGATGGCGACGCTGGCCGAGGGCTGGAGGGCGTGGGCCATGGAACCCGAGGCCGTGCTGGTCATCCTGCACGGCGAGATCCTGGCCTGGCCGTGAATGAGCCCCTGGCCTTGCGGACGCCAACCATCGGGGGAAGTGGCGCCTCGCGGCCGCGGTGAGGGGGCCAGCAGCTGTCCGGGTCGTTGCTCATCGGTGCCGATCGGGGTGGTCCGGCCGCCCTCGGGATCGGCAGACGCCGGGCTCTCGTGGCCCGTAAGCGAGCGTCGCCGTCGTGGCTTCCCTGACGCTCCCAGGAAGGGTGACCTCGTGCTGACCGCACGGAAGTTATACTGCTGGGTATGACTTCGCGGCTCGGCGCCAAGGGGCAGGTCGTCATTCCTAAGGCGCTTCGGGACCGCCTCCACCTTTCGCCCGGCGACGAGGTGGCCTTTGTTGGCTCCTCGCTAGATCGTGTGGATTTGGGGTAGCGGGAGTTCGAGATCACCGTTCTTCTCGTGCAGATACGCGGCGACCGCCTCGCGCCGCGGGATGTGTTCGTCGATGTCGGCCAGTGCGGTCAGCCCTGCGCAAGCGCCGTCCGCTTCGCCGACCGCGACCGCACGGTTGAGTCGGACGATCGGGGTGTCGCTAAGGCGGAGTAGCTCGTCGTACCACTCGACGATCTGGACCCAGTCGGTGACCTCGAAGCGCGGCGCGTCGGCGTGGAGTGCGGCGATCGCGGCTTGTGCCTGGTACGCGCCGAGCTGATCACGATCGAGGGCGGCTTGCGCGATCGTGACTCCCTCGGCGATGAGGCTGGTGTCCCACTGGCTCCGGTCCTGCTCGGCAAGCGGCACAATCCCACCGTCGGGTCGAGTGCGACTGGGGCGCCGGGCGTGGTGCAGCAACATCAGGGCGAGCAGTCCGTCGACCTCGGGGTCATCCACCAATGCCGCGAGTTGCCGGGTGAGTCGGATCGCCTCGGCTGCGAGATCGACATCGCCCGAGTAGCCCTCGTTGAAGACGAGGTACAGCACCCGCATCACCGTGCGTACGTCGCCGGGTCGATCAGTACCGCTCCGGCCGACCGTGCGCTTAGCGCGGCTGATGCGCTGCGCCATGGTGCTCTCGGGCACGAGGTAGGCCAGCGCGATCTGGCGCGTCGTGAGGCCGCCGACGGCCCGGAGGGTCAACGCGACCGCTGACGACGAGGTCAGTTCGGGGTGAGCGCACAGGAAGTAGAGGTGCAAGGTGTCATCCGCGCCCGGTGGGGCACCAGGCGGCGGCTCGGCTTCTACTCGAGCCTCTCGGCCGCGACGTGCCGCATCCGACCGTGACATGTCGAGGAATGCTCTCCAAGCGACCGTGATCAGCCATCCCTTGGGATCGGAGGGCAATTCGGCTTCCCACGCGGAGAGCGTCCGGATGAGCGCTTCTTGCACGGCGTCCTCGGCCGTCGCGAAGTCTGCACCGCGACGGACGAGGAAGCTCAACACCTGTGGGACGAGCTGGCGCAGCTCGACGTCGTCCATGGTCACTCGGTGACGGTGGGCGGCGATGCGAGGAAGGGCCGGACTTCCAGCCATTCGTGGATGGGCTCGCCGCCCGCCCCGGGCGCTGTCGACAACTGCCCAGCGAGTTCGATCGCTCGCTCGTAGCTGTCGACGTCGATGACCATCCAGCCGGCGATCAAGTCCTTCGTCTCGGCGAACGGGCCGTCGGTCACCGGCGGTCGCCCATCGCCGTCGGAGCGGACCCAGACGCCGTCGGGCGACAGCGCCTGTCCGTCCACGAACTCACCGGTGCCCTCGAGTCGGGCTGCGAAGTCACACATGAACTGCATGTGCGCGTCGACCTCGTCGGGCGTCCACTGGTCCATCGGGACGTCATTGACCGATGCCGGCGCGCCTCGGTAGTGCTTGAGCAACAGATACTTGGCCATCGTGTTCTCCTTGTGTGTAACGCCAGCCCCGGTGGCCGCGTCCACTCTGGGACGGAGCTGGCTCGGCATTCTCGACATCGTCAAGTCAGGAGCCCACGGGTTGGTCTACGTTCCGATTCGGGCTACCAAGGGTCGGTCGGCCGGGCGTCGCCGTCCGGCAGCTCAAGCCTCGTCGTAGAGCGCCTCCCGGGCCAGGGCGTGCATGAAGGCGGCCCCGCCGCGACGGGTCGACATCCCGCCCACCACGGCACCCGCGTCCGGCACCCGCCGGGCGTCAGCCGGTCGCGGCGCCGCTGCCCGGCGTCGAGGGCCTGCGGGTCGTCGTAGCCGCGCCTGGATCTGCGGCACGAGGGCGGGCGGGGCCTCACGGCGCAGGGCCCGGAGCAACTTGCTGCACGGCCGAGACGAGGCCGCCGAGGGGCGTCCCTGGCCGACGAACGCCAGCTCACCCGGCGAAGGGGGCTCGGCCCCCGAACGCTGCTCGAGGAGGGGGTCGCCGCCGTTCTGGCCATCGCCGCGGTGGTGTTCGTGGTCGTCTACGTCGCCCTGCCGCTGCTCCTGGTGGTCGTGGACATCGGGTTGGTCGTGTTCCTGGCGATTGTTGGGTTGGTGGCCCGGCTCGTCCTGCGGCGGCCGTGGACCGTCGAGGCGATAGCCGACGACGGCTCGCGTCTGGTGTGGCGGGTGGTGGGCTGGCGGGCCAGCGGCGACCAGGTGGCTGGCGTCTCGGCCGCCCTGGCTGCCGGGCAGCGCCCCCCCCCGACGCCCCGGCCCGCGGTTGAGCGCGGGACTCACAGCCAGTCCTTGCGCTTGAAGTAGCGGAAGCCGGCGACGGTAAAAAGGGCCATGACCCCGAGGGCCATCGGGTAGCCGTAGCGCCAGCGCACCTCGGGCATGTGCTCGAAGTTCATGCCGTAGATGCCGGCCACCAGCGTGGAGGCGAGCAGGATGGCGCCCCAGGAGGTCATGCGCTTCATCACCTGGTTGAGACGGTTGGAGACCACGGCCAGGTGGGCGTCGACGGCGCTGGCCACCAGATCGCGGTGGGCGTCGAGCTGGTCGACGACGCGCAGAACGTGGTCGTGTACGTCCTGAAGGTGGACCCGGGCTCGCTCGTCCACCGCCGCCACCTCCCCCCGAAGGAGGGCCGACACCACGTCACGAAGCGGCACGACCAGGCGGCGGTAGGCCACCAGCCGGCGCCGGATGGCGAAGAGCTGCTCCTGGGCCGAGGGCTGGTCCGGGTCGGGGGGCCCGAAGATCAGCTCCTCCACGTGCTCGAGCATCGCCTCGGCCTCGTCGGCGCAGGTGAAGTACCCGTCGACCAGTTCGTCCAGCAGTACGTAGAGCAGGAACCCGACGGTGGTCTCGTTGCCGCTGAGGCGCTCGAACCGGGTCTGGGCCACCTTGTCGTCCCAGACCGCCCCGGACTCGTCCCGCTCGCGGACGCACAGCAGCCACCCCTCGCCGACGAACAGGTCGACCTCCTGGAGATCGGCGCTGTAGGCCACCACGAAGGCGTGGTTTGGATACTGCTCGAGCTTGGGGCGCTGCCCGTGCTTGGCCACGTCCTCCAGGGCCAGAGCGTGCAGGGTGTACAGGCGCGCCACCTGTTCGAGTTCTTCCTCGGTGGGATCGACGACATCGACCCACGTCAGCGTCCCGTCGCCGTAGGTGCGGACGTCGGTGGGCATCGGGTCGAGCCTACGGGCGGGGGGCCCGGTGTCGCCGGGCCCCCGCCCGCGGCGGCTATACCGGCGTCGGCAGTACGAGGAAGGGCGCGTCGCCCACAGCCGGGCAGGCGGTGACGCGGATCTCGTCCCGGCCCAGGGCGATGGTGTGCAGACGCAGCCCGCCGGGGAGCTGGGCGACGAAGCCGTCGAGCAGCCGCTTGACCTCGGTGAGGAGCCTCGGTTTCAGCTCCCGCTCGATCCTGGCGTCGAGGAACTCCTCGACGATCTTGGAGGCGCCGGCGGTGACCACCGTCACCCACAACGGCCAGTCGACGTCGACCGAGAAGCTCTGGAGGAAGGCGTCGGCGGTGCCGCTGCGGACCCGGATCCTGATCACAAAGTCGATGTCCAGATCGGGATCGGCGAAGTTGTTGATCGCCACCACGAACCGCAGGGCTACGCGGATGCCTCCGGCGTCGATCTCGACCGTCGGCCGGGAGCGCTGGCGGAAGCGGCTGTCTGCCTGGTCGAGGGCGTCCACCACGCTGGTGATCGCGCTGCGGACGAGGCTCTCGGGCACCGGTACGGTCAGGCAGGCACCGGTGTCCACCCGTACGTCGACCGATCCGAGGGGCTTCGACAGTCGCCCGGCGTGGGCGGTGAGGGAGTAGCGGGTGGACACCGCGGGGTGGACCTGCTGGCTGCCGGAGCGGGCGACGGAGCGGCCGTTGAGCTTGACCTTCACCACGCAGCCGGCGGTCGGGACGGCCACCGCCCACGACAGCGTGGCGGCGGCGCCTGACGGGGGGAGCGTCGAGGGCGAGGCGGTGAACGACGAGAGCGTGGTGTCGCCGAGGCACTCCAGGGCGTGCTCATCGATCGGGGTGGTCGGGAGAAAGGCGGTGTCGCCTTTGAGGGGCTGGGACATGGAACCTCCTGTCGTTGACGACCGAGCGGTGGTCACGCCCGGTCCAGCCAGGAGGTGGGTCCCTGCCGGGGTGATACATGGGACGGCGCCCCCGGGCATCGTGGATGACTCGCCGCATGGGCCGGCGAGGGAGGTCAGGGGCGCGCGAGGGTTGATCTGACCGTGGTGAGTCTCGTCGAAACCCGCCCCGAGGTACCGCTGCCCCCAAACCCTCGGCTCGACGACCGTGGCCGTCCCAGCATCGATCGGTGGTGCCGGTCAGGGCCGAGCCTCGCGAGCCGGTTCAGGGCAGGGTGAGGATCTCGACGCCGGTGTCGGTGACGGCCAGGGTGTGCTCGAACTGCGCGGTACGGCGCCGGTCGGCGGTGACGGCCGTCCAACCGTCGGACCACAACAGCGGCCGGGAGGAGCCCACGGTGAAGGTCATACCCGGTTCCATGACCGTGGTGTCGGACGGCTCGTAGCCGTGATGGACCACCGGGGCGCTGAGTGGAACTGCTCACCGATGCCGTGGCCCACGAAGGCCCTCACCGCCCCGTAGCCGTGGCGGCGGGCATGACCAACTTTCGCGACACCCCGTGGACCCCGTCGAGGAAGATGGTCACATCGAGGTTGACGATGTCGCCGTCGGTCAGTGGCCGGTCGTCGGGGATGCCGTGGCCGATGACCTCGTTCACCGAGGTACACAGCGACTTGGGAAAGCCGTTGTAGTTGAGCGGGCTCGGGTAGCCCCCGCGGGTGATGCACGCCTCGTGGGCGATGGCGTCGAGTTCGTCGGTGGTGATGTCCACCATCACGGCGGCGCCCGCCTCGGCCAGCACCCGGGCCGCGGCCCGACCGGCCCGGCGCATCCGCTCCGGCACCTCGGCGGACTTGACCATGGGCTCGTCCCGGTCGGCCGACACCCGCTGTCGGCGTAGTCCGGTCGGGCGATGTGACCGGGCACGGGGCGGCGGGGGCTGACCAGACCGGGCCGCAACCTGGCGGCGCTGGTGGCCGCGGTGGCGGTGAAGCCGGTGGTCATGCCCGGGCCGCGGCCCGCTCGGCGACCTGGCGCTTGAGGCGGCCCAGGATGGCGCTCATGCCCCGAAGGCGCAGCGACGAGATGACCTCGGCCAGGCCCATCTTGGTGTAGAAGTCGTTCGGCGTGGCCAGCACCTGCTCGGCGGTGGCGCCCGACAGGCCGGCTGACAGGATGGACGCGAACCCCCGGGTGGTCGGCGCTTCGGGGGGCACGTCGAAATACAGGGACACCCGCCCGGCGTCGTCCACCGCGCTGGCCAGGAAGAACGGTGTCTGACACTCCGGCACCTGCTCCATGGCGTCCCGGTTGCCGGCCAGCCCCGGTGGCAGCGCAGGGAGCTTGCGGGAGTACTCGAGCAGGGCCTGCAGGCGGAGGTCTTTGGGCGCGCCGGCGAACAACTCGACGATGCGGGCCAGCGCGTCCGGCATGGCGGGCGGGGCGGCGCCGACATCAGGTGTGTCACTCACCTTTCCAGTCTCGCGCCGAACGGAGCCGGTTCGGTCCCTCCCCGAGGGCGTAGCCTGAGTGCAGCCCGACCCGAGAAGGAGGCTGGCCATGCCCGCTGTCGCCCCCGACACCGCTCCCGAACTCCAGCAGTACCACCGCCCCGAGAAGCTCGTCTCCACCGCGTGGGTGGCCGACCACCACGACGATCCGCAGGTCGTGATCGTGGAGTCCGACGAGGATGTCCTGCTCTACGACACCGGCCACATCGCCGGCGCCGTGAAGGTGGACTGGCACCTCGACCTGAACGACCCGGTCAACCGCGACTACGTCGACGCTGAGGGCTTCGCCCGGGTGTGCTCGGCCAAGGGCATCGCCCGGGACTCCACGGTCGTGTTCTACGGGGACAACTTCAACTGGTGGGCCGCCTACGCCCTCTGGGTCTTCACCTTGTTCGGCCACCCCGACGTGCGTCTGGTCAACGGGGGCCGGAGCAAGTGGGTGTCGGAGGGGCGCCTGCTCACCACCGACGGAGTTGCCCGGCCGACCACCGACTATCCCGTCGTCGAGCGCGACGACAGCGCCATCCGGGCCTTCCGGGACGAGGTGGCGGCCCACCTCGGCACCGACGGTCGACTGGTCGACGTGCGCTCGCCGGGCGAGTACTCCGGGGAGCTGCTCCACATGCCGGACTATCCGCAGGAGGGGGCCCTGCGCGGCGGCCACATCCCCGGGGCGGCCAGCGTGCCGTGGAAGCGGGCGGCCAACGACGACGGCACCTTCAAGGAGGCCGCCGCCCTCCGGGAGATATACGAGAAGGAGCAGGGGCTGTCCGAGGGCGACGATGTCATCGCCTACTGCCGCATCGGCGAGCGGTCCAGCCACACCTGGTTCGTGCTCACCCATCTTCTCGGCTTCGCCAAGGTCCGCAACTACGACGGCTCGTGGACCGAGTGGGGCAACTCGGTGCGCGCCCCCATCGAGCGCTAGCGGGACCGGCGGGCCGGCTGGTGGACGTCGACGACTACTGGGCGCTGCGGCGCGAGGCGGGGGTGGTCGAGTTGGCGCGGGACTTCCTCCGCGTCGCCGGGCCCGACGCCGTCTCGTTCCTCCAGGGCCAGCTCAGCCAGGACGTGGCCGCGCTGGCCGTGGGCACGTCGGCCGAGTCGCTGCTGCTCCAGCCCCAGGGCAAGGTCGACGCCCTGCTGCGGGTGACCCGCACCGCCCACGACGAGCTGGTGCTGGACGTCGACGGCGGCTTCGGGGAGGCGGTGGCCGTCCGCCTCGGTCGGTTCAAGATCCGGGTCAAGGCCGAGATCGAGCCGCTGGCCTGGCTCTGTCTCGCGGTGCGGGGGCCGGCCGCGGCCGAGGTCGCCGTGACCGCCGGCACCGCGGTGCCGGCCGGATGGCCGGGGGTGGGCGGCGTCGATGTCATCGGGGCGGCACCGGCGGTCGACGAGGCCGTCCGCCGGTGCGGGGCCGACGCCCTGCAGGCGATCCGTGTCGAAGCCGGGGTTCCGGCCATGGGGAGCGAGTTGACGACAAGCACCATCCCGGCCGAGGCCGGGGTGGTGGAGCGGACGGTGAGTTTCACCAAGGGTTGCTACACCGGCCAGGAGCTGGTGGCCCGCATCGACTCCCGGGGTGGCAGGGTGCCCCGCCGGCTGCGGGGCGTGGTCGTGGCCGATGACGGCGGAGGTGTCCCGCTGGCCGTCGGCGACACGCTCATGGTGGACGGCCGGGAGGTGGGCCGGGTCACCTCGGTGGCGCTATCGATGACGCTGGGCGCCACCGTCGGCCTGGCTTATGTCCACCGCAACGTCGAGCCGCCGGCCGATGCCCAGCGGGGCGCCGAGGGCGGTACCGCCGAGGTCCGGGCCCTGCCCCTTGTCGGCTGAGGGACCGGGCCGTTGCCTGGCGGCGCTGCTGGTCGCCGCGGCCACGGCCACGGCCGCCTGCTCGGTCGGCGGGGGCCTGAGGGTCGAGCCGCTACCCGACCCGCCACCGACATTGGCGACCACCACCACCGACGTGCCGCCCGACCTCAGCCAGGTGGCGCTGCCGTCGGCCCGCGGTCGCACGACGACCACCGCCGTCGTCCTCGGCCCCGGGCAGGCCAACCTGGAGGGCACGGTGGTCGGCCCGACCGGCCCGGTCCCGGGGGCGGTGATCCGGGTCGAGCGGATGGTGGGCGAGACGGTCGTGTCCTCCGACCTGGTGTCGGCCGACGGCACCTGGTCGCTGCCCGGCGTGCGCGGCGGCCAGTACCGCATCCGGGCCTGGCGGCCGCCCGACCTGGCGCAGGTCGAACCGGCCCGGCTGTTCCTCGGCGCCCGGGACAAGGTGCCGGTGGAGCTGAAGCTGGAGCAGTTCGCCGGCCCCCATGCCTCCCCCGCACTGGCGCCCACACCGGCGGTGGTCGACCAGCCGGTCAACCTCGTGGTGCAGGTCACGGTTCGTTCCGTCGACGGGGCCGGGATCGTGCGGGCCGTCCCGGTCCCGGTGACGCGCGTCGAGCTGTCGGCGTCGGCGGCCTGGCTCATCCGGTCGGCCAACGTCACCCTCACCGATTCGACCGGCCGGGCCCGTTGGGAACTCCTGTGCCGGGTCGGCGGTGTCCAGCCCGTGTCGGTGGTGGTCAACGGCACGACGACCCTCCCGCTGGAGCTGCCGGCCTGCGCCGACCCGCCGGCGGTGGCGGCCGACCCCGTACCGGGCGCCGGGCCGTCGACCACCACCACGACCACCGGCCGGCCCCCTGGTACGACAACGACCACGACCACGACGACCCGCCCCCGGCCGTGAGCCGGGCGCTCCTCAGAGCCGCTCGACGCCGGTGACGGCCACGACGGCTTCGCCGGCGGCCACGCTGGCGTCGAGGTCGACCTCGGCCACGACGGCCCACTCGTGGAAGCCGGCGGGGTCGTCCAGGATCTGGCGCACCCTCCACCGGCCGGGCCCCTCGTCGACCTCCAGCAGCGCCGCCGCCCGCGCCGGGGGGCCGGTGCCGATCGTGTCGTGTTCGGTGAAGTACGGGGCCAGCGCCTCCTCCCAGCCGGTCGCCGTCCACGCCGGGTCGAGTTCGGCCAGGGCCGTGTAGCGGCGCCCGGCCGCCAGTTCGACCCGGCGGAACAGAGCGTTGCGCACCAGCACGTGGAAGGCCCGGCGGTTGGCGGTGATGGGCGGCGGGGTGTCGTCCCGCGCCTCCAGCGGGACCGCCGCCTGCGGATGGCTCAGCTCCTCCCACTCGTCGAGCAGGGAGCTGTCGACCTGGCGGACCAGGGCGCCCAGCCACTCGGCCAGGTCGTACAGCTCCTCGGTCTTGGCGTCCTCGGGAACCGTCTGGTTCAGCGCCTTGAAGGCGTCGCTCAGATAGCGCAGCACCACACCCTCGGAGCGGGCCAGCTGGTAGTAGCCGGTGAAGTCGTTGAAGGTCATGGCCCGCTCGAACAGGTCACGGGCCACCGACTTGGGTGACAGGAAGTGGTCGGCCACCCAGGGGTGACCCTGGCGGTAGGACTCCAGCGCGGCGGACAACAGATCGGCCAGGGGCTTGGGGTGGGTGATGGTCTCGAGGCGGGCCATGCGCTCCTCGTACTCGATGCCGGCGGCCTTCATCTGGGTGACGGCCTCGCCTTTGGCCTTCGACTCCTGGGCGTAGAGCACCTGAGAGGGGTCGTCCAGGGTGGCCTCGATGATCGACAGGACATCGAGGGCGTAGGTGTCGGATTCCCGGTCGAGCAGTTCGAAGGCGGCCAGGGCGAAGGGGCTGAGGGGCTGGTTCAGGGCGAAGTCCGACTGGAGATCGACAGTGACGCGGGTGGTGCGACCGGAGGCGTCGGCCGCGGAGAGCCGCTCGACGACACCGGCCGCGAGAAGCGACCGGTAGATGGCGATCGAGCGGCGGATGTGGCGGCGCTGGGCCGGCCGGGGTTCGTGGTTGTCCACCAGCAGATCGCGCAGCGCCCGGCAGCCGTCGCCGGGACGGTCGAGCACGTTGAGCATCATCGAATGGGAGACGGCGAAACTGGAGGCCATCGTTTCGGGGGCGGCGGCCACGAGGCGCTCGAAGGTCGGCACCCCCCACGACACGAAGCCGTCGGGCGGCTTCCTGCGAACGACCTTGCGGCGCAACTTCAAGTCGGTGCCCGCCCTGGCCAGCGCCCGCTCGTTGTCCACCACGTGCTCGGGCGCCTGTACGGCCACGGTGCCGGCGACATCGAACCCGGCCCGCCCCGCCCGCCCGGCGATCTGATGGAACTCACGGGCGGTGAGGATCCGCACCTTGGTACCGTCGTACTTGCTCAAGGCGGTGAACAGGACCGAGCGGATGGGGACGTTGATCCCCACGCCCAACGTGTCGGTGCCGCAGATGACCTTCAGCAGCCCGGCCTGGGCCAGCCGCTCCACCAGGCGGCGGTACTTGGGCAGCATCCCGGCGTGGTGGACGCCGATGCCGTGGCGGACGAAGCGCGACAGCGTGCGACCGAACACCGTGGTGAAACGAAAGGCGCCGATCAGCGCGGCGATGGCGTCCTTTTCGGCCCGGGTGCAGACGTTGACGCTCATCAGGGCCTGGGCCCGCTCCACCGCCGACGCCTGGGTGAAGTGGACGACGTAGGCGGGGGCCTGCGAGGTGGCCAGCAGCTCCTCGATGGTCTCGTGCAGCGGCGTGGTCCGCCACGAGTAGTGCAGCGGCACCGGGCGGGTGGTGTTGGCGACGACGGCGGTGGGGCGCGAGGTCCGCCGGGTGAGGTCCTCGCCGAGGCGGGTTACGTCCCCGAGCGTGGCCGACATGAGGAGGAACTGGGCCCGGGGCAGTGTCAGCAGGGGAACCTGCCACGCCCACCCGCGGCTGGGATCGGCGTAGAAGTGGAACTCGTCCATGACGACCTGCTCGATCCTCGACGCCGCCCCCTCGCGCAGCGCCATGTTGGCCAGGATCTCGGCGGTGCAGCAGATGATCGGAGCGGCGCCGTTGACGCTGGCGTCGCCGGTCATCATGCCCACGGCGTCGGTGCCGAAGACTGCGCACAGGTCGAAGAACTTCTCCGACACCAGCGCCTTGATCGGCGCGGTGTAGAAGCTGCGCCGCCGGCCGGCCAGGGCGGCCAGGTGGGCGCCGACGGCCACCAGGCTCTTACCCGAGCCGGTCGGTGTGCTCAGGATGACGTTGGCCCCCGAGAGGAGTTCGATGAGCGCCTCCTCCTGGGCCGGATACAGCGTCAGGCCGCGGGCCTCGGCCCACGTGCCGAAGGCATCGAAAAGGGCGTCGGGGTCGGCGTTGATCGGGATCTGTTCGGTCAGGGTGATCGGTCGAGGCTAGAGGCCGCCCCCGGACCCCGGTCAGGACCCCAGGTCATGACACCAGGCCATGACCGTGGTCATGTCCTGAATCGAGCCGCCCGGCCTCTGGGGAACCATGGCCAAGCCCCGACGGAACATCGCCCACCTCTCGCCCCAGGAGCGCCAGGCGTTCGTCGACGCCGTGCTGGGTATCGACCTCCTCGCCTACGCCGACGGGGTTTCCTACTGGGACAAGCAGGACCAGATCCACCAGTCGACGCACAACCACAACGGGAACTCGTTCCTCCCCTGGCACCGGGAGCTGGTCAACCGGTTCGAGGCGCTGCTGCAGCAGGTCGACCCCGACATCGCCCTGCCCTACTGGGACTGGACCGAGGACCCGCGGGCGGCCGGCGACGGGCAGGGGGGCACCGTCGACCTGTCGGACGATGCGCTGATGGGAACGATGAGCGGCGCCATGAGTGGTGTCCTGGCCGGGTTCCACAACGGCGGTCTCCTGGCCGGCAGCCGGGAGGCGACCGGCGATCCCGCCGACCCGCCCCGGATCGTGGAGCGTGACGCCGGCCCCGGGGCCCCGGCCGTCGACTCAGACGCCACCATCATCGCCGCCGGAGCCGCCCTGGCCCAGGCCCAGCAGTGGACGGCGTTCCAGCTGGCCCTGGAGTCGGCCCACGACACGGCCCACGGCTACGTGGGTGGCGACATCGGCGCGCTCCACGCCGCCTTCGAGGACCCCTTCGTATTCCTGCTTCACGCCAACGTCGACCGGCTCTTCGCCATGTGGCAGACCACGCCCGGGCAGAACTGGCGGCTCGATCCCGGCCAGGTCTACGGCGACCAGGCGAACACCGCCGACCCCAAGGGCATCCTGCACAACCTCCAACCCTGGGACGGCACGGTGCAGTTCGGCGCCCCCATCGAGCCGTGGACCGGCGCGTCGCCGAGCATCGTCGTCAGGAACTCGGCCCATCCGGCGGTGGTCCGCCCGCCGTGCTACGACACCCTGCCCCTGACCGTGGAGCAGGTGGCGCCGTTGGCGGGCGACCCCATCCGCTTCCTCGGGGTGGTCGAGTTCCTGCCCGTGGCCCGCGCCCTGCGGCTGCGGGTGCGGGGGTGCCGGGCGGTCACGGCGAATGCGTCGGTCACCGCGCCGTTCACCCTGCAGCAGGCCAGCGTCACCACCGCCGATCCCGAGGGCTTCGAGGTCACCGATCTGCTGGTGTGGGTCCTCTACGCACCGGGCGGGGACGGCACCGCCGACTCGGGCACCCTGACGGTCGAGGTGCCCGAGACCGGCGATGTCTTTGTCATCGACGTGGAGGCCACCGTCGTGGCCAACCCGACCGTGGCCTCGTCGCTGGTGCTCGACACCTCCGCCAGCATGAGTGCGGCGTCGGGGGTCGGGGTCCAGACCCGGATGGGAGTGCTCCACTCCGCGGCGCCGTTGTTCGTCCAGCTCCTCGACGACACCGACGGCGTGGGCGTGGTCCGGTTCGATACCGACGCCGTCGAGGTCGAGCCCGTCCAGGTGGCCGGGCCCCTGATCGGCGGCGGCGGCCGGGCCGACGCCTTCGCCGCCATCGCCAACTCGCAGCCCAACCCGCTGGGCCTCACGGCCATCGGCGACGGCCTCCAGGCCGGCGACACCCAGCTGGCGATGGTCGCCGGTGGCTTCGACAGCTCGGCCACCGTGGTGTTCACCGATGGTCACGAGACGGCCGACCAGACGATCGCCGCCGTCTCGTCCCTGATCAACAGCCGGGTCTTCGCCATCGGTCTGGGCACGGCCGACCAGCTCAACCCGGGGGCGCTGTCGGACATCGCCGACGGCACCGGCGGTTACCTGCTGCTGACGGGCAACCCCGGGCCTGACGACACCATCCTGCTCCAGAAGTACTTCGCCCAGGTTCTGGCCGGTGCCACCAACTCGGCGATCGTCGTCGACCCCGACGGTATCGTGCCGGTGGGCGGCTCGGCCGTGGTGGCCTTCCCGCTGACGGCCGCCGACATACGGGCCGATGTCATCGTCCTCAGCGAGATGGCCGGCGTCCTGGACATCAGCCTGGTCGCCCCCGACGGCACGACGCTGCCGGCCGGCGCTTCCACCACGGCTGGCACGGGCAGCTACCGGATGGTGCGCTTCTCGCCGTCGAGCCTGTCCGACCCATCGGCCGCCGCCGGCCAGTGGAAGGCCGTGCTTCGCGTCGACCGAAAGCGGCTCAAGAAGTGGTTCTCGCAGTACCGGGAGCGGCTGGCCGGCGCCGAGCACCGGCGGTCCGACCAGTTCCTGGAGCGGCGGACGGCCGAGGTGAAGGTTCACGGCGTGCCCTTCACCTTGAGTGTCCAGGCCCGCAGCGCCCTGCGGCTCGACGTGTCGATAGCCCAGGCGTCCCGCCGGCCGGGGTCGCCGGCCCGGCTCATCGCCACCTTGACCGACAGCGGCATCCCGCTGGGTGGTTCGGCGGCGGTGACGGCGGTGGTGACCGCTCCGGGCGGCGCCACCTCGGTCGTGCGGCTCGGCGAGGACGAACCGGGGCGATTCATCGCCGACCTCGCCACCTACGAGGCCGGGGTGTACCGGGTGCTGGTCCGGGCGTCGGGCGACGACCTGCGGGGCACGGCGTTCCTCCGGGAGGAGCTGCGGACGGCGGCGGTGTGGGCGAGGGGCGACGACCCGTCGCCGGCGGTCGTCGACCCGTCACCCGACCGCGGCGACGGCCTGGACCCCTGCCGCCTGCTGGCGTGCCTCCTCGGCATCGACGGCGTGCGTGGCGCGCTGGAGCGCCACGGCATCGATCCCGACGAGGTGGCCGCCTGTGTGAAGCGGACCTGCCGTTAGGCACCGCACGTAGGCTCGGGCCCCTGTGACGACGTACCTGGCGCCCATCCTGGCCGCCCACCGGGCGCGGGCGGCCGCCGACCGCCGGCCGCTCGGGCCGCTGGTCGAGGCGGCGAGGGCCGTGGCCCCGGCC
>JBOGIF010000151.1:0-3205 GCA_050742415.1 Acidimicrobiales bacterium
TCACTTTGCTGACCAGCGCCTTGGTGGTCCGGATGATCCCGCCGTGGAACCTCGGGCGGGCGCTTTGGCTGGGTCTGATAGTGGCCGTGGCCGCTCCGCTGGGAGACCTGTGCGAGTCGATGATCAAGCGCGACCTCGAGGTCAAGGACATGGGAACCACCCTTCCCGGCCACGGTGGCGTGCTCGACCGGATCGACGCCATGCTGTTCGTGATACCGGCCACCTTCTACCTGGTACGGCTCCTCAACATTGGCTAGGGCCCCAAGGGCCGGCGGAACGGCCGGGTGACCACGCCCGTCACCGTCAGTGTCGTCGGGTCCACGGGGTCCATCGGCTCGCAGGCGCTGGAGGTGATCCGGGCCGACCCGCAGCGCTACCGGTTGGTAGCGCTTGGCGCCGCCACCTCGGTAGGCACCCTGGCCGAGCAGGCCCGCGAGCTCCGGCCTGAGCGCGTGGCGATAGCGGACGCCTCGCTGGCCCCGATCCTCGAGGCACGGGTGCCCACCGGTACCGAGGTCTGGGCCGGAGCCGGAGCCTTGGCGGCGGTGGCGCGCGACGCCGATGTCGTCGTGAACGGCGTTGTCGGCTTCGCCGGACTCGAGGTGACGATCACCGCTCTCGAGGCCGGCCGGCGGCTGGCTCTCGCCAACAAGGAGTCGCTGATCGCCGGTGGCCCGGTAGTGCAGCGGTCCAGGGCGACACCCGGAGCCGAGATCGTCCCGGTCGACTCCGAGCACTGTGCGGTCCACCAGTGCTTGCGAGCCGCCAGGCCGACCGACCGCGTCAGCCGGATCGTGCTGACCGCCAGTGGGGGACCGTTCCGCGGCCGGGAGGCCGCCGATCTCGCCGACGTGACCATCGCCGACGCCCTCGCCCATCCGACCTGGGCGATGGGGCCGAAGATCACCGTCGACTCGTCGACCCTCATGAACAAGGGTCTGGAGGTCATCGAGGCCAACGAGCTGTTCGGGGTGGGCATCGACTTCATCGAGGTGGTCGTACATCCGCAGTCGGTGGTCCATTCCATGGTCGAGTTCGGCGACGGGGCGACCATCGCCCAGCTGTCGAGGCCCGACATGCGCCTGCCCATCGCCTACGCCCTGGCATACCCGGACCGCAGTGCCGTGGCCTACGGCGCCCTGGACTGGAGCGAGCTGGCACGCCTCGACTTCGAGCCTCCCGACCGCTTGGCGTTCCCCTGCCTGGACCTGGCCTACGAGGCGGGAAGAATCGGAGGGACAGCCCCGGCCTGGTTGAACGCAGCCAACGAGGTGGCTGTAGCCTCGTTCCTCCAGGGGGGCATCCGCTGGACCGCCATCGCCGAAGTCATCGAGGAGACGCTCGCAGGCCACGACGGGACAGCACCAGACACTTGTGAAGATGTGATCGAGGCCGATCGGCGGGCCCGGGAGCGGGCCAGCCGGGCGGTAGAACGGAGACCCTCACCTTGACCCAGACCGAGTCCATCCACCCGTCGCCCGCCGACTCCCACGACCAGCCCGCACCCGAGCCGGATGCCCGCGCCGGCTGGGCGAGGCTCGTGCCGCTGGTCGGCACCATGGTGTTCGGCATTGCCCTGTCGCTGGCCAAAGGCACTTTCCCGGTCGTCGCCTTCATCATCGGGATCATCCTCATGGTGATGATCCACGAGGGCGGGCATTTCGTCGCAGCCAAGCTCTCGGGGATGAAGGTCACCCAGTTCTTCTTCGGCTTCGGACCGCGCCTGTGGTCGGTCCGTCGGGGGGAGACGGAGTACGGCGTCAAGGCCATCCCCGCCGGGGGTTACGTGAAGATCGTCGGTATGAGCAACATGGAACGCGACATCGACCCTGCTGACGAGCCCCGCACCTACCGTCAGCAGTCGTACCCACGCCGGATGCTGGTGGCTGTGGCCGGCGTGTTCACCCACTTCGTCGTCGGGTTCGTCCTGCTGCTCGTGCTCTGGACCGTCGTCGGTGTTCCCAGCTACGACAGGCCCAGCCTGTCCGTCGGCTCCATCTCGAAGCTCGAGTCGGGCGCCAGCCCGGCTACCGACGCCGGGTTCCAGATCGGTGACCGGATCCTGTCGGTGGAAGGCCGGCCGGTGAAGGGTTGGGACGACGTGCCGCCTCTGATCCGCGCCCGGGCCGGGATGCCCACGCGGTTCGAGCTCGAGCGGGACGGGCGGCGCCTCGGGGTAACCGCGGTGCCCGCCGAGGTCGAGCGCGAGAGGGCCAAGGTCGGGTTCATCGGCATCGGCCCGGCGCCGACCGTCGAGCGCGTGGGTCCGATCGCAGGCGCGGGACGGGCCGTCACCGACCTGGCCCGCCTGAGCACCGGGGCGGTGAAGGCTATCGGCACCTTCTTCACGCCGGGCGCGCTCACCAACTACGCCGGCCAGGTGACGCAGGGGGCAAGGGGCGAGCCCAGCAACGAGAGGTTCATGTCGGTGGTGGGCGTGGTCCGCATCGCTGGCCAGGCGGCGGACAGCGGCAGCTTCTTCCTCGTCTACCTCCTCGTCGTGCTCAACGTGTTCGTGGCCGTGTTCAACCTGGTGCCCCTCCTGCCGCTCGACGGCGGGCACATGGCGATCGCCACCTACGAGCGAATCCGGTCGCGCCGCGACCGGCCCTACCACGCCGACATCTCCAAGCTCGTGCCGGTGGCCGCCGCGGTCGTGGCGATCATGCTGGTGATAGGCGTCACGTCGCTGTACCTCGATATCGTCAAGCCAGTCGCCAACCCCTTCCAGTGACGATCGAACGCCGGCCCACCCGCCAGATCCGGGTGGGTTCGGTGGCGGTGGGCGGCTCGGCTCCGGTGAGCGTGCAGTCGATGACGACCACCAAGACAGCCGACGTCGACGGCACCCTCGCCCAGATCTACGCAGTGACGGGTGCCGGTGCCGACATCGTGCGGTGCACGTGCAACGACGCCGAGGCGGCCGAGGCCCTGGCCCACATCGTGCCCCGTTCCCCGGTGCCGATCGTGGCCGACGTGCACTTCCAGTACCGGCTGGCGCTGGCCGCTCTGGACGCCGGCGTGGCGTGCCTGCGCCTGAACCCGGGCAACATCCGCAAGGCCGAGCACATCAAGGTCGTGGCGAGCGAGGCGCGTGACCGCGCCGTCCCGATCCGGATAGGGGTAAACGCCGGGTCGCTCGACCCCGACATCGAGCAGCGCCACGGCGGCGCCACCCCGGAGGCGCTCGTGGCCTCGGCCCAGC
>JBOGIF010000152.1:0-12084 GCA_050742415.1 Acidimicrobiales bacterium
GTCCAGCCCCGGGTGGGAGCAGCCGCTCCACGCGCTAGCCGCCCGCCACCAGGTGCTCGCCGTCGAGGTCGTCGACCCGCGGGAGCTGGAGCTTCCTTCCGTCGGCTTCCTCACGCTGGTCGACCCGGAGACGGGAGCCCGCCGGCAGGTGCAGACCGCCAGCGCGTCGCTGCGCCGGCGCTATGCCGATGCGGCCGGCGAGCAGCGCCGTGAGATCCGTGCCGCCATCCGCGGCAGCGGGGCGGCCCACCTCCAGCTGCGGACAGACCGTGACTGGCTTCGCGACGTGGTGGAGTTTGTGCTCGCCTCGCGCCGCCGACGCTCCGGGCTCGCCACCGCCGCCGGGCGGCAGCGGTGAGGATCAGCTTCCTCGCCGCCGGCCGGCTCTGGCTGCTGCTTGCGGTTGTCGGCTTGGCGGCCGCCTACGTGGTCGGCCAAGTACGCCGCAAGGACTACGCCGTGCGGTTCACCAACCTCGCGCTGCTGGACAAGGTCGCCCCCAGGCGCCCGGGATGGCGGCGCCATGTGCCGGCCGTAGCCATGCTGCTGGCGCTGGCGACGATGGTCACCGCGTTCGCCCGGCCCGCTCGGCCGGTGCGGGTGCCGCGGGAGCGGGCCACGGTCGTCATGGCGATCGACGTGTCGCTGTCGATGGAGGCGGTCGACGTGGCCCCCCGCCGTATCGATGCGGCGGTGGCCGCGGCCACGTCGTTCGTCGACCTCGTTCCCGCCCGGATCAACCTCGGGCTGGTGACGTTCTCGGGCGTGACAAGCGTGTTGGTGGCGCCCACCAAGGACCACTCCATGGTGAAACAGGGGCTCACGCGTATGCAGCTCGGCCCCCGCACCGCCATCGGCGACGCCGTGCTGGCCTCGCTCGGGTCCATCGCCTCGGTACCGGCGGAGGCGGGGCAGGGACCCGCCCCGGCTCGCATCGTGCTCATGTCCGACGGTGAGACCACTGTGGGCGCACCCAACGAGACGGCCGCGGCTGCGGCCAACGATGCACACGTGCCGGTATCGACGATCGCCTTCGGGACCGATGCCGGGGTCGTGAACGTGGAGGGCGGTCAGGTGCGCGTACCCGTCAACCACGAGGCGCTGCGAGCTTTGGCCGAAGCGACCGGGGGCCAGTCCTTCGAGGCGGCCACGGAGAAGGAGCTGGCGCGCGTCTACGCCGACATCGGCAGCTCCGTGGGCTACACCGAGGGCCGCCGCGAGGTCACCTCCGGTTTCGTCGGCCTGGCCCTGGCGTTCGCCGTAGCCGCCGCCGCCGGCTCTCTCGTCTGGTTCTCCCGGCTGCCTTAGTGATCGGTGCCGGTGGGCCCACCGACGTAGTAGTCGTCCTCACGACCGCTTCCAGCTACGAGGAAGCCGACCAGATATCGGCCGTCCTCGTCGAGCGGCGGCTCGCCGCGTGCGTCCAGGTCGTCGGCCCGATCGAAAGCCGGCACCGCTGGGAAGGGCGGGTGGCGATGGCCACGGAGTGGCTGTGCCTGATCAAGACGACCGTGGATGCCTACCCGGCTTTGGAGGTCGCCATCAACGACGTTCACAGCTATGACCTTCCGCAGATCATGGCGGTGCCTGTGGTGGCTGGCAGCGCCGCCTACCTTGCGTGGGTGTCGGAGGGTACGCGACCGGAGTAGGCGATACTGGGCCGATGTCGGCTACGACGAGTGCCCCTGCGGATCCCCAGGACGTGGTCAGGCTCACCGAATGGACGTCCTGTGGTGGGTGCGCCGCCAAGTGGGGAGCAGCACCGCTGGCCGGCCTGGTTCGCGCCCTTGCTGGCGACCACGCCCACGCCGGGCTGCTCGTGGGGCTGGCGCCGTTCGACGACGCCGCCGTCTACCGCCTGTCCGACGACAGCGCGCTCGTGTCGACCACCGACTTCTTCCCGCCCCTCGTCGACGACCCGTCGGACTTTGGCGCGGTGGCCGCCGCCAATGCCTGCTCCGACGTCTTCGCCATGGGCGGCCGCGTGGTGCTCGCCCTGAACATCTCGGCCTTTCCCGAGCGGCTCCCGGTCGAGGCCGTAGCCGCGATCCTGTCCGCCGCCGGGGAGGTGGTGGCCGAGGCGGGCGGGGTGGTCGCCGGCGGGCACACCATCCGGTCCGAGGAGCCGATCTTCGGTCTCGCAGTGCAGGGCCTGGTGCACCCCGACCGGATCTGGACCAAGGCGGGCGCCCGGCCCGGCGACGTTCTACTGCTGTCGAAGCCGCTCGGCACCGGGATCGTCCTGGCCGGGGGCGAGCCCGCCGACAAGGCCATCGTGGTGACTGGGATGCGCCGGCTCAACCGGGCGGCCGCCGAGGCGCTGTCGGCCCTGCCTACGCCTCCGCACGCGGTGACCGACGTGACCGGCTTCGGGCTGTTCGGCCACGCCTGGGAGATGGCCGAGCGTTCCGGCGCCTGCCTCGAGATCGACAGCCGGGCGCTCCGTCTCTACCCGGGTGCTCTCGCCGCGGCGGAGGCGGGAGTCCGTACCGGCGGCGATCCCCGCAACCGCGCCCACCTCGAGGGCAAGGTTCTCTCGGCCGGTGCGCCACCGGCAGTCGAGGCGCTCGCCTACGACCCGCAGACGTCGGGCGGCCTGCTGGCGGCGGTCCCCGCCGACCTCGCTGACGACCCCGGCCTGGTTGCCGCAGGCTTCGTACCCATCGGCCGGGTGGCCGACGGGCCGGCTGGCGTCCGTCTCGCCTGACCGCCGTGCGCCAGACGGTCCCGAGCCTGGATGTCGAGCGGGCACTGTGGGACGACGGCCGGCAGGTGGTTGTCGGCGTGGACGAGGTCGGACGGGGCTCGTGGGCCGGCCCGATCTCGGTGGGCGCCGCCGTACTGCCGCGCGGCCGCCGCGTCTACGGGGTCCGCGACTCCAAGATGCTCGCCGAGGCCGAGCGGGAAAGGTTGTTCCCGCGCCTGGCGGCCTGGTGCGCGGCGTGGTGCGTAGGCCATGCCAGCCAGCAGGAGTGCGACGACCTCGGTATGTCGGCCGCCCAGCGCCTGGCCGCGCGCCGGGCCATCGAGGGCCTCGGGGTGACGCCCGATGCCGTCGTGGTCGACGGGCGGTGGGACTTCGTGGGCGGGCCCGGTGTGCAGCGGATAGTCCGAGCCGACGCCACCTGCCTCTCCGTCGCCACCGCTTCCATCCTGGCCAAGGTCACCCGCGACCGGATCATGCGCGCCGAGGCCGGCCATTTTCCCGGCTACGACTTCGACCTCAACAAGGGCTACCCGTGCCCCCGCCACAAAGCGGCCCTGGCCGCCTGGGGGCCGACCTCGATCCACCGCCGGGCCTGGGTCTTCATGGACCACCTGCCCTGGGGGGGCGTCCCCCGCCTCGTCCGCGACGCCCCCGACCCCCTCTGGTGACGAACCCACTTCCGTTCCGGGGACGTACAGGGTCGTCAGACGACCCTGTACGTCCCCGGAAACGGTGGGGGGTGGGGGTGGGGTGGGGCGGTAGGTTGTGGCGATGACCAGGGGAGAGGCGCTCGTTCTTCGGGCGGCGGCGGGTTGGACGGTGTTCATCTGGGTGACGCGGATGCGCAACACCCTCGGCGACGACACTCGGTCCACCGGCTTCAAGGCCGTCCACTTGGCGTTGGCCGCAGTCTCGGTGGCCTTCGCCGTCGGGATCTGGGTCGTGGCCTCACGCAGCCGGCGCCGCGACCAGGCCGGCATCTCCAGCTAGCCCCGGCCTGGGTCCACGTCGAGGGCGAGGGTCAGGCACCGGCAGCCGCCACCCGCCTTCAGGAACTCGTCCACCTCGACGACGACCACGTCGAAGCCCCAAGCCTCGAGCCGGCGACCGATTCGGGGCGGGCAGGTCGGCATCACCACCGTGCGGTCGACCACCACGGAGTTGGCGCAGAACGCCAGGGCCTCGTCGTCGGATAGGACGAGCGGCTCGGGGACCAGGGATTCAACCGCTCGCCAGGAGTCGGCCGTCCACGCCCCCGGGGCCACCATCGCCCGGCGGTCGTCGAGGGGGCAGAACGTGAGGTCGAGGTGGTACAGGCGCGGGTCGGCGAGGTGGACTGGAACGACGGCCACGTCGAGGAGAGCGGCAAGCACGTCGGCGGCGGCTGCGTCGGACCTGAACGACGACCCGGACAGGAAGGCCTTGCCGAACGGAAGGGCGTCACCGGCTCCCTCATGAGCGGTGCCGGACGGCAGGTCGACGACCTTGTAGCCGTGGCTTTCGAACCATGCCACGTAGTGAGATACCTCGGCCTGGCGCTGCGGGTGGTGGAACCGCGACGGAACGAACCGGCTGCCGTCCACCACTCCGGCGTTGGCGGTGAAGACCAGGTCGGGCAACCCGCGCCGGGCCTCGAGCGTCTCCACGGCCGCCCCGGCGCCGACGAGAGCGGCCACCAAAGCCCGCCACTGGTCCATAGCGCGGTCGGCATCCACGGCCACCTCCCGGTGCATCCACGGGTTGATCTCATAGAGCACCTCGAAGTGCTCCGGCGGGGTCATGAGGAACCTCCGCCCCCACCCCAGGGCGGTCATGGAACGGAGATCGGCACCTCGTCCTCGCCCAAGGTGGGCTCGTCCTTGAACCGGCCCCGTCGGTGATCCCACACGTCGCGGGCGATCACCTGTACGACCCCGGCGGCGGGGATGGCCAGAAGCGCCCCCACGATGCCGAACAGCTCCACGCCCGCCAACACGCTCACGAGCACGAAGAGCTGGTTGATCTGGACGGTGCGGGACATGATCACCGGCTGCAGGAAGTGGTTCTCGAGCTGCTGGTAGACGACGAAGAAGATGATGATGGCGATGCCGGCAGTCACGGAGTGCAGGAACGCCACGAGGATGGCCGGGACGGCGCCGAGGGTCGCTCCCACGAGTGGGATCAGGTCGGCGAAGCCCACCCACAGGGCCAGCACGCCGCGGAAGGGGACGCCGAAGGCCAGCAGTGCCACGAAGGTGAGGCTGCCGGCGATGACACTGATCAGCAGGTTGCCCATCACGTAACCAGTGAGGGCCTTGGCGCAGTCGGCGGCCACGGCGGTGAGCCGTGTTCGTCGCTTGGGGTCGATGGCGGCGAGCGCCCCCTGCAACATGTCAGGGCCGTAGAGGATCATCATGAAGGTGAGAACGAGGACCGTCACCAGCGATACGACCCCGGCGAAGATGCGCCCGGCCACTCCCACCGCCTGCGACCCGACGCCGCTCAGACCGTCGGAGATCCTCTGCTGATTCTCTTCGAACCGACGGTCCAGGTCGAAGCGCTTCACCAGCCCGCCGACCGGGCCCCGGCCCTCGCGAGCGTCGCTCAGGTAGGCGGGGAAGTTGTCCACCAAGTGCTGGGTCTGGTTGACGATGGGGCTGATGAAGGCGTACATCATCCCGCCGACGAGAGCGATGGCCCCTAGGAAGACGATGGCGGCGGCCAGGCCGCGTTTGAGGTGGAGCTTGCGGCGGACGATGTCGACCACCGGCGTGATCACGGTGGCGAAGAACAGGGAGATGATCAGCAGCGACTCGAGGTGGGCGAGCGCCAGCACCAGGAAGAGTCCGAGCGCCGTCGCCAGAACCAGGCCGATCGTCACCAGGATCGTGCGAACCGGTACGGGCCGGTCCTGGTCCAACATCTGGCGGAGCCTACCCAGGGGCTAACGTTCGACGGCGATGGGCCAGCTGATCACCGTCACCCGCAAGCCAGCCGTGCGGGCCGACGTGGCCATCTTCGAGCTCAACCGGAGCCTGAGCGGCATGGGCCACGAGCGCTACCGGGCTTCGGAGGCGGTGACCGGGTCGCGCCCGGTCGACGAGCTGGCCCGCCGGCTGATCGCCGCCGGCGGCGTCGAGGGGGTCCACATCTACTCCAACGTGGTCACCGTCGACCTCGCCGCCGGAGCCGATCCCGACAAGCTCATGGAGATCATCGGCGACCTGTTCACGTACTACCGCGAGGGTGTCGCCGTCGTCGATCCCATGGCGGGGGCTGCCGGCTGACATCGGCGCAGTTGGCGTTCTCGGTGGCGCTGACCCTCGTCTCGGTGTCGGTGGTCGCCTTCGCTGTCTATGTCGTGTCGTCGACGATGTGGGCCGGCCGCTGGTACAAGCGGCGATGAAGGTGGGGGTGGGGTCGACGCGGTACCGGGGGAAGCCGGGCCAGTGGGCGTTCGTCGGCCACCGCGTCAGCGGCTTCTTGGTGTTCGCCTTCCTGCTGCTTCACATCATCGACGTGGCCGCCGTCCGCTGGCCGGCGACCTACGACGAGATCCACCGCCTCTACGGCAACGTGGTGATGAGGTCCTTCGAGGTGGGCCTGCTGTTCGCCCTGCTGTTCCACGCCTTCAACGGGCTGCGCATCGTGGCCGTGGACTTCTTCCCGGGCGCCGTCGCCAACGAGCGCCGCCTGCTGGCTGGCGCGGTGGCCCTCACCGTGCTGGCCGGGGTGCCGGGCGCAATTGTGATCATGGCCCCCTTCTTCCAGGGTCGATGACCGGATCGCGGGCGAGGAGCGCCGAGGTGCGGTCCTGGCTGTTCATGCGGCTGTCGGGCCTTGCCCTCGTCTTCCTCGCCCTCGTGCACTTCGCCATCACGCACATCGTCAACGACGTGGTCGACACCGACTACGACTTCGTGGCTCGCCGTTGGGACAACCCGTTGTGGCGGGCCTTCGACTGGTTGCTGTTGGCCTTGGCGTTGGCACACGGCCTCAACGGATTGCGTCGGATCATCGACGACTACGTTCGCCGGCCCGGCACGCGGTTGGCGACCAAGACCCTCCTCTACGGCGCCAGCGGCGTTCTCTTCGCCCTGGGCACGGTCACCATCGTGGCGTTCCCGTAAGTCGGAGCGCCCGACCCTAGGATCACCCGATGCGAAAGCTTCGGGTGATCTCCCGGTTCACGATCCTCACGGTCCTTCTCGTCGCCTGTGGCGGGGACGGGGACCACGAGAACGCTGGGCACGACATGTCGAAGATGGGCCGGCCAGACATCGACTGCTCGCCCTCGGGTGCCACGCTGGCGGTGAGCGCGGACGCGCTGAAGTTCAGCACCAACTGCCTGGCCGCGCCGGCCGGCCAGCCGTTCTCGGTGGCGTTCGAGAACAAGGAGAACGTCGCCCACAACATCGCGATCCTCGGGGACGGCGAGAAGACCCTCGCCGGCACCGAGGTGTTCAATGGCCCCAAGACCGTCACCTTGAAGGCGGCGCCGCTGGAGGCCGGCAAGTACCGGTTCCACTGCGTGGTCCACCCGGAGATGGTGGGTTCGTTCGTCGTGAAGTAGCGCGGAGCCGGTGCCGAGGGAGGCGGCATCGTAGGGTGGGCGGCATGCAGAGGCTTGGTCGGGTCGGTCGTCGCGCGTCCGCGGCTGCGTTGCTGGCGGTGGTGTGGGCTGGGCCGGCCTGCTCGCCGACCGACGACAGGACTTCGTCTACATCGACCTCGACGGCGTCGGCCGGCGGGAGCTCCCTGCCGCCGGCCATCGAAGGTGCACGCTTGCACGTGGCCCCCGAAGGAGACGATGCCGGTGACGGGTCGACGGACCGCCCTCTGCGCACGATCCAGAGGGCGCTGGACCTGGCCGGGCCCGGCACGACCGTGGTTCTCGCTCCAGGCGTCTACATGCAGGACTTCCGGTCCCGCCGGCCCGGCCTGCCGACCGCTCCGATAACGATCACGGGCCCGCCCGAGGCCGTGGTGAAAGGCGGTGGGGAGGGTCACGTGAT
The DNA here is from genome assembly GCA_050742415.1 of Acidimicrobiales bacterium. Classification (GTDB taxonomy): domain Bacteria; phylum Actinomycetota; class Acidimicrobiia; order Acidimicrobiales; family AC-14; genus JBOGIF01. Next base: position 7,702 of record JBOGIF010000152.1, read on the forward strand.
CGAGATCCGCCACGACCACACCGTCCTTTCAGGTTTCACCGTCGATGGGCTCCACGGAGACCCAGCGACGCTCATTGGGTACCGGAGCAAGCTGGTGTGGATACAGGGCGAGAACGCCAGCTCCGGTGTGAGCGGGGTCCGGGTCAGGAGCATGCGGATCACCAACGCCCAGGGAGAATGCGTCCGCTTGCGCTACTTCGCCCACGACAACGAGGTGGCGGATAGCAACATCACCAACTGCGGGGTCGACGACTTCCGCTTCGCGGGCGGCGGGAAGAACGGTGAGGCGATCTACATCGGGACTGCGCCCGAGCAGCGTGACAACGGGACCAACGCCACCGGTGACGTCGACCGGTCGAACGACAACCGGGTCCACCGCAACACCATCGACACCGCCGGGAACGAGTGTGTCGACGTGAAGGAGGGCGCCAGCGGCAACGTCGTCGAGGCGAACTCGTGCACCGGCCAGCTGGACCCGGACTCCGCCGGGCTTGACTCCCGGGGGAACGGGAACGTGTTCCGCCACAACACCATCTTCGGCAATGTGGGCGCGGGGATCCGTCTCGGTGGCGACGGGCCCAGCGACGGCACGGGCAACGACGTCTACTCCAACGTGATACGCGACAACCGGGCGGGCGGCGTGAAGTTCATGCGCAAGCCCCAGGGCCGGGTGTGCGGGAACCAGTTCTCCGCCACCGAGAAGGAGTCGGCCGGAGACTTCGCCAAGGACTTCCGCCCGGAGCGCCCCTGCCCGTAGGGGCGTCAGGCCTCCGGCGAGCTCTCGCTGTCGTTTGGGCCCACCGAGCCGGACGGGGCCGGCGCGACTGCCGGCGGCGCCGGGCCGGTGGGCGGGCGCACCCGTTCGTCGCGGCGGTTCTGGGCCAACGTGTTGAGGCCGAGGAACGAGGCGGACCCACCCGGGCTCGGCACGGAGAAGGCGGCGACGTTGCGGGAGATGGCATTGCCCTCGATCACGAGGTCCGTCGTCCGTCCGAGGCTGATCCCGTCGTCGAGGTTGGCCACGATCGTGTTGCGCTCGACCCTGACCGGCGACGCCCGGGGCTCGATCCAGATGCCGAAGTCGTTGCCGGTCAGGGTGTTGCCCGGGCCGATGGCCACGTCGCCCTCTTCCACCCACACGCCGGCCCGTCCGTTGTGGTCGAGGCGGTTGCCGGTCATCCGCGAACGCGAGGAGCCGAGGCCCACGAAGATCCCGTCGGTGCGGTTGCTGCTGAACCGGTTGTCAGCGAGGACGACGTCGCGCGGTCCCTCCACCAGGCTCACGCCGGTGCCGTTGGCCCAGACCTGGTTCCGGATGACGGTGACGCCGTCCGACGAGCGGACCGCGACGCCCGCCCCGGAGTTGTCGTGCAGCTCGTTGCCAACGACCGCAACCCGCGACGATGCCTCCGAGACAAGGATCCCGTCGGCCCCGTTCGAGTAGGACTTGTTGGCTCTGAGCACGGCGTCCGCGCACCCGCCGGCCAGCAGGGCACCGTGGCGGCCGTTGGCGCGGAACACGTTGTTCTCGATCACCAACTGGCCGCATTCGGCTCGCGCCGCCAGCCCGTCGCCGAGGGCCCGTTCGAGCACCGAGTTCCGTATGCGCACCAGGGCGGAACCGCCCAGGTGGGCGTCCGACTGGCCACCCACGACCTCCGACCCGTTCATGGCACCCGACGCGCCCCTGACCCAGGACAGGCCGGTGCGGTCGTCGGCGTCATAGCCGAGCATGCGGACCTTCGAGGCCACCAGGTCCATCCAGGCGCCTTCGGTGGCGAGCATGTAGGCCCTGCCGTCGCTCAGGTCGGTGTCGACGTCGCCCAGCGCCTCGTCCCACGAGGTGACAACGCTGTCCAGCACCCGCACCTGCCCCCCGCGGGCTTCGATGGGAGCCATCGTTTGCCGTCCCGACGACAGTCGGAGCTCCACGCCCTCGATGTCGAGGCGCCCACCGGTCTCGATCACGACGGGCATGGACAGCAGCCACGTGCCGGGGCCTACCAGCTGGAGGGCCGACAGCCGTCGGAGGCGGACAGCGGCGCCGCGCAACGTGTCGAGGTCATCCACGGTGCCGGACCGCACGACCAGGGCATCGGACCCGTTCGGGCCGGCAGGCTCGATGGTCACCTTGGCGGCGGCAGGCTTCGGCCAGCCAGCCAGAGCAGCGACGATCAGCGCACCGGCCACCGCGACCCCCACGGCCAGCATGGGGCCGAGCCACATCAGATTCAGGGTCGGGAGGCCCTCTAGCGCGCCGCCGCTGCGGCGCCGCCGGGGGCGTCGGCTCATGCCGTGTTCCAGATCCCGGGTGGCGGCGCGACCATCAGTCGGTCGGCATCTCGGCGGCGGCGCCGGGACAAGCCCTGAAGCAGCACGGCGACCGACACCGAGCCGGCTCCGATGAGCGGCATCCATGGCCGGCGCGGAGCGCTGGTGAAGGTGGCGGAGCGCAGCGTCGAGCGGGCGAGGTCGATGAAGCCGTCGGGCGCCACCTGTACCGGCTTGGCCCGGGCGTCCACCTCGATGCCGTCGACCTGGGCGATGCCCGTACCGGTGACGCGCACGCCCTGGTCCACATCGGACATGGCGACACCCGAAACCCGGGTGAAGGAGCGGATGTCGATCCCCTTGGCCGCCCGCCGGATCTCGCCGCCGGTGATGGTGCTCCGGGCGGCTTCCATGACCATGGCCGTTCCGGTGGTCTCGACGATGGTGTTGCCGTCCAAGGTCAGGTCCGCCGTGCCGCCGTAGGCGTGGATGCCGGTGTGGGTCCGCTCGATGCGGTTGTTGCTGATCGTGTTGCCGTTGCTGTCCAGGCCGTTGACCCGGACGCCGGTGGCCTGGTTGCGGATCACGTTGCCCCGGACGACGTTGTTGGCCGAGCGGGTGATCACGATCCCGTCGAGCCCGTTGTTCTCGACGATGTTGCCCTCGATGAGGTTCCCGCTCGACGACCGGTCGATGACGATGCCGTTGCGGCCGTTGTCGTGGGAGCGGTTGTTGCGGATGACGCTGTTGACCACCGACTCGGAGACGATGAACCCGTGGCTGCCGTTCCCGTAAGCCTCGTTGTCCTCCGCCAATAGGTTACGGCTGCTGGTATGGGGGTCCCAGCCGTAGTAGACGTTGTCGCGGATCAGATTGCGTTGGAACGCGACGTCGCGGGCAGCGCTGGTGAAGATCCCGAAGAAGTTGTGGTCGAAGGTGGACTCCGAGGCTTGCCCGGTGGAGTCGGAGCCCCAGCTGATGCCGTACCCGTCGGTGCGGTCCGAGCCCAGGTGCGACATCTGCGATCGAACGATCTCGAGACGAGATCCCTCCGAGTAGACGACGAACGGCCGGTAGTGGTTGTCCGACGGGATCGGCAGGCCCCGGTCGCGGGCGTCGAACTTCGCCTCGTACTCGATCTCGGTCTGATTGTCGGGCCCGGTGCCGTCGGGCTTCCACGATGTCACTGCCACCCCTTCGAAGCGGGCCACGGCGCCGTGGCCCCCTATGAACACGCCTTCATTGCTGATGAGGCGAAGGGTCTTGACCCGCGGCGCGGCGAACACCACCGACGTGCCGGGCGCCTGGACCAGGGCGGCCGACAGCTCGAAAACTCCCGGCTCCGGTTCGGCGGCCCAGCCCCAGCGGGCCAGGATGGCGGCGAGCCGCTCGAACGGTACCGGCGTGCCGTAGTAGCCGATGAAGTTGCGCCCGACCAGCTGCCCGCCCTCGATCAGGTCCACCCGTCCCGGCTTGAGCTGGGCTGCCCGATAGGCCACCGGCTGGTTGCAGGGGTACTTGGTGAGGCGGAACGGGCTGATCTTGGTGAGGAACTGGCGGGTCGGGTCGCTGCCGTTGTACAGCGGGCCGCCGAAGGCGTCGGTCCGGCCGCCGGCGTACTGGCAGACGTCGACAGGGCCGGTCTGGGCCTCTCCCGGCGCGACGAACGCGGTCGAGAGGACAAGGAGCAGGCCGACCAGGCCCCAGCGGAGGCGCACGGAGAGGCGATGTTACCAGCGGGTGGCCGCGGTTCCGAAGGCGCCTTGGCGGGTCCGGAGGGCCCTTAGCATGGTAGAAATCGTCAGGACTGGGGAGCGCGGCGGGAGCTGGGAGGACGTGTCCATGGCCAATATCACGGTGGTGGGATCAGGTGTCGTCGGCACGGCGACCGGGCGGGGGCTGCTGGCGCATGGCCACAGCGTCACCTTCGTCGATGTCTCGCCCGATCGGGTCGAGGCGCTTCGGACCGTTGGCCTCGACGCCGCCCTGGCCGTCGACCTGACCGGGCCCGAGCGCTTCGTCTTCCTGACCGTGCCGACACCGAGTGGTCCAGCCGGCTACGACCTCTCGGTGCTGTCGGCCGCGGTTGCCCACGTCGGCGCGGCCCTGAGG
>JBOGIF010000153.1:0-1739 GCA_050742415.1 Acidimicrobiales bacterium
CGCCCGCTGGCGCACACCGCCTTCGGCACACAGCCGCTACCGGGATGCTCCGGGCCGGCGGGAGCCTGGCCGAGGTTGGCCAGGTGCTGCGCCACCAGAGGGCGGAGACCACCGCCATCTACGCCAAGGTCGACCGACGGGCCCTCGTTGCGGTTGTCCGGCCCTGGCCGGGCGGTGTGGCATGAACGGTCTGCGCCAACACAGCGAGAACTACCTCGCCATCCGGCGTGCGCTCGGCTACAAGCTGAAGGGAGAGGGTCACCTTCTCGCTGGCTTCGTCGCGTTCGCCGAAGAGGCTGGTGCAGGTGTCCTCACCACCGACCTCGCCGTGATGTGGACCAGGAGGGCGACGAGCGGCACTCCGGCCTATCTGGCCAGAAGGATGCGGGTGGTCCGCTCCTTCGCCGGCTACCTCCACACCCTCGACCCGGCCACAGAGATCCCACCGGTCGATCTGTTCCCCTGCCGGAAGTATCGGCCAACGCCCTACCTGTATTCCGACGCCGAGGTGGCCGCCTTGATGGCAGCCGCAAGCCAGCTCAGCCCGCCGATGCGGGCGGCCACCTTCGAGACCCTCATCGGACTTCTGGCGGCCACCGGGCTTCGCATCTCGGAGGCCATGCGGCTGGACAGGGATGACCTCGACAACGTCAACGGCCTGCTGACGGTGCGTGAGTCCAAGTACGGCAAGTCCCGTGAGGTCCTGCTGCACCCGAGCACCATCAAGGCGCTCGCCGGATACCTCGAACAACGAGATCGGCTCAGCCCCTGCCCGTCGGCTCCGAGCCTGTTCGTGTCCACCAGAGGCACTCGGCTCCTCCACGAGACGGTGCAGCCCACCTTTCGCGGGCTGTTGCGCAAAGCGGGCCTGAAGCCCCGCTCGCCCTCGTGCCGGCCGCGCATCCACAGCTTCCGGCACTCCTTCGCCGTCAACACGCTGGTCGGCTGGTATCGCGACGGCGGCGACGTCGCCGTCCGCCTGCCGCTGTTGTCGACCTATCTCGGTCACGTCGATCCGAAAGCTACGTATTGGTACCTGTCGGCGTCTCCCGAGCTGCTCGGCCTGGCCGCGGAGCGGCTGGAGCCGGGTTCCGGAGAACGGCGGTGAGCGCCTTCGCACCTACGCTTGAGGGCTTCTTCATCGAACGGCTCATCAACCAGAAGCGGGCCAGCGCCCACACCATCACCGCCTACCGCGACACGTTCCGCCTGCTGCTGGGGTTCGTGCAGCACCGCATCGGGAAGGCGCCGTCGGATCTCGACTTCGACGACATCGACGCCAGCCTCATCGGGGCGTTCCTCGACCATCTCGAAGCCGAACGGCACAACAGCGTTCGGACCCGGAACTCGAGGCTGGCCGCCATCCACTCCATGTTCCGCTACGCCGCACTGCACCACCCCGAGCACGCCGCGCTGATTGGGCGTGTGCTCGCCATCCCGACCAAACGCGCCGACAGCACTGACGTGTCGTTCCTGGACCACCAAGAGATCGACGCCCTACTCGCCGCGCCCGACCACACCCGTTGGATCGGTCGTCGCGACCATGCCCTGTTGGCGACCGCCATCCAGACCGGCTTGCGGGTCTCGGAACTGACCGGGCTGTGCTGCGCGGACGTCAACCTCGGCAAGGGACGCCACGTTCGTTGCTCGGGCAAGGGACGCAAGGAACGCTGCACACCCCTGACCGCCCAGACCGCCTCGATCCTGCGCGTCTGGCTACAAGAACGCGGCCACGATCC
>JBOGIF010000154.1:0-6804 GCA_050742415.1 Acidimicrobiales bacterium
GACCTGCTCGCTCCCCTTCGTCAGCCACCACCTTCCCTCCTTGGCGTGCATCAGGTCGTCCTCCAATGCCTCGTTGGGTGCCTCCCGTAAGCTACGACCCGCAGGTGGCACCCCCCCTGGGATGCCCGCAGGTTTGATTGAACGCACGGCACGGGGCGGCCACGCCAGCCAGTCAGCGGTAGCGTCCACTGGTGTCGCGGTGGACGTCACCACACCCCGAGCCGGAGGGGGAACGCGACGACCTCTACGGCTCCGGAGCGGACTTCGCCGCCCTCGTCGGTCGCTACAGCCGCCGCCAGGTGCTGCGGGCGGGATTTGTCCTCTCCGCCGCCCTCGTGGTGCCCGCCTGCGGCCCGTCCGAGTCCCGCAACGACGTCGGCCCGCCAACATCGGCCGGCGAGGGCGGGCGGCTCTCGTTTGCACCGGTCCCGCCCGGTCACACCGATGAGCTGGTCGTGCCCGAGGGCTATGGGGCCTACGTGCTGCTCGGCTGGGGTGACCCGCTGTTCTCCGGCGACGAGCTCGTCGACCCCCGCACGCTGAGTGCCGCCGACCAGCAGCGACGCTTCGGCTACAACAACGACTTCCTCGCCTTCCTACCGCTCGGCGCCAGCGCCGAAGAGGGCCTGCTGTGGGTCAACCACGAGTCGACCGCCGGCGCCTACATGTTCGCCGGCTACGACGCCAAGAACCCCACCCGCGACCAGGTGGACGTGGAGATGGCCGCCCATGGCGGCACCGTGGTCCACCTCCTGCGCGCCCGGGCCGGCGCCTGGGTTGCCGATCGCGCCAGCCGCTACACCCGCCGCATCACGGCCACGACGCCTATGGCCATCGCCGGCCCGGCGGCCGGTCACCGGTTGATGAAGACGTCCGCCGATCCCGACGGCCGGAGCGTGCTGGGCATGCTCAACAACTGCAGCGGGGGCACGACCCCGTGGGGCACGGTTCTCACGGCCGAGGAGAACATCAGCTTGTACTTCGGGAACCAGGCACAGGTGTCCGACGCCGTCCTCAAGTCATCGCACGAGCGCTACGGCATGGCCGCCGCCCAGAGCTCGAAGGCCTGGGAGCGCTACGAGGCCCGCTTCGACTTGGCCCGCGAGCCCAACGAGGCGAACCGTTTCGGCTGGATCGTCGAGATCGACCCCGCCGATCCCGGCTCGACGCCGGTCAAGCGCACGGCGCTGGGCCGCATGAAGCACGAGGCGGCCACCGTCGTGCTTAGCCGGCACGCTCGCGTGGTGGTCTACATGGGCGACGACGAGCGATTCGAGTATGCCTACAAGTACGTGAGCGACGGCGGCTACGTCGAGGACGACCGGGCCCGCAACGCTGGGCTGCTCGACGCCGGCACGCTGCACGTGGCCCGCTTCGACGACGATGGCCGGGGCGAGTGGATCCCCCTTCGCCACTCCGACCCCCGCCTCGAGCCGGCGTTCGACTCCCAAGCCGAGCTGCTGATCAGGACGCGAGAGGCGGCGGACCGGTTGGGCGCAACGAAGATGGACCGCCCCGAGGACATCGAGACCAACCCGGCCACAGGGCGCGTCTACCTGGTGCTCACCGCCAACCCGTCACGGGTCGAGACGGCGCCCCCGGACCGTCCCGGCACCGGCGTCGATGCCGCCAACCCGCGGGCGAACAACCGCTTTGGCCACATCATCGAGATCCGCGAGGACGGCAACGACCCGGCCGCCACCGGCTTCAAGTGGAGCATGTTCATGCTGTGCGGGCCCAAGGACGACACCACGCGCACCTTCGCCGGATTCCCCCCCGACCAGGTGAGCGACATCGCCGGCCCCGACAACCTGGTCTTCGACAAGGCCGGCAACATGTGGATCGCTACCGACGGCCAGGGCGGCGCCATCGGCCAGAACGACTCGCTGCAGGCGGTGGCCACAAGCGGTGCGGAGAGGGGCAAGGTCACGAACTTCCTCACCGCGCCGACCGGCGCCGAGGTCACCGGTCCGTGTCTCGTGCCCGACGAGTCGACACTGCTGGTGTCCATCCAGCATCCCGGCGCCGGCGGCGACCTGAACCGCCCGCTCAGCCAGTGGCCCGACAGCAACGGCTACCCCCGGCCGGCCGTCGTGGTCGTCAGAAGATTCGACGGCGCCCGAATCGGCTCGTAGCCGCATGTCAAGGGGGTAGTGCCCCTCGAGAACCATGCGTGTTTGCAGTAGCGAGTGCTGCCGAACGGACCGAGGATGCAATCGACGCCCTGGGCCTCGCTGGGACCAACTGGGTGGTCAGCAGGATTTCGTGGTCATCAACCGCTTCTTGTCCGGAGGCCGAGGAAGAGGTCCTCGCCGTCGCGCCGACGAAGAACGACGTCTCGATGCTTCACCTCGGGAAGCACGTCGAGTTGCGGAGCATGTGGGTGAAGGTGTGCTCGGCGAGACTCCCGGGCCCCCGGGTGTCACCGGGGTACCCTGCTTCCCGATGCCAGGCATGCGGGCTCTGGTGAAACAGGGCTCGCGTGTCCGGCTCTCCCATCTTCCTCTGCCTGGTGTCGGGCCCTTGGATGTACTCGTGCGGGTTCAGGCCGCAGGCCTCTGTCGCACCGACGTGTACGTCGCCAGGGGCCTCATCGACTGTCCTGACCCCCTGATCCTCGGTCACGAGTTCGCCGGGGTGGTGATCGACACCGGTCCCGAAGTCGACTCCGTGTCGCCAGGGGAGCGGGTCGCGGTCATGCCGATGATCCCGTGTCGCGCCTGCCCGCTCTGCGCGGCGGGTGAGAGCACGTGCTGCCCCTACCACCAGTTCCTCGGTGTCCAGCGCGACGGCGCCTTCGCGGAGTTCATCAGTGTTCCCAGCCACGTCGTGTTCCCCTTGCCGGCAAGCCTTTCGGTGGTCCACGGCGCCTACGCGGAGCCATTGGCCGCGTCGCTGGCCGTCCTCAAGGCCAATATCCTGCCGGGGCAGCGTGGGCTGGTCTATGGGGTGGACCGAATCGCCCAGCTCACCGCCCGGGTCCTGCGAGCGCACGGCTTCGACTCGCTCGAGCTCTACGACCCCACGGTGGACGAGCCGCTGCCGGCCGACGCCTACGATTTCGTCGTCGAAACCCAGGCCTCGTCCGCCGCCCTGGAGGCGGTGATCCGTGCCGTTCGCCCGCGTGGGCGGATCATTCTCAAGAGCCGGCCGCCGGCGCCGGTCGCCATTGACATTACCGCGGCGCTCAGGAAGGAGATCGTTTTCGAGACCCTCGCCTACGGTTCGTTCTCGGCGGCGATCGAGCTACTGGCCGACGGCAGGATCGAGGTATCCGACCTCATGGGCGAGCTCCACCCTCTGGAGGACTTCGAGACGGTCTTCGCTCAAGAGCTGCAAGGAAGGCGGTCGAAGCCCCTCTTCTACATGGGTGCGCAGGCACCAGCCCCGTAGGTCGCCCGTGACCAAGCGCCTGGCCATCCTGTGGCATGAGAGGGAGGACCTCGAATGGGCCCGCCGCAAGTACGCGGTGTGCCGCCTGGCGGACATCTGGGAGGGCGACGGCATCGAGGTCGTCCACCTCCTGGGGCCCCGACGTTTCGCTCCCGCCGACGCGCTTCTGGTGCATGTGGACCTGTCCGTGGTTCCCGACGCGTACCTGGAGCTTGCGGCGCGCTACCCCAGAGCGCTCAACGCCGAACTGCGGGACATCAGGAAGTCGTCGTTCAGCGAGCAACGGCTGACTGGAACGAGCTCGTACTCGGGCAAAGTCATCGTCAAGACCGAGCTGAATGCACGCGGGCGGCCCGAACTGCGTCTGGCTGGCTCGCGCTCGAGAAGGCGGATTGCTCGGCTGGCCAGCAAGTTCATCGCAACGGGGCGGTACCAGAGCAACTACCCGGTGTACGACAGCTTCGCCGATGTCCCTTCGAAATTCCTCCGCCGCGACCGGCGATTCATCGTGGAGAAGTTTCTGCCCGAGGTCGAAGACGACCTGTACCGCATCCGGTACATCAACATCCTCGGTGACCGCGTGACCGGGATACGCCTGGCGTCGGAGTCGCCGATGGTGAAGGGGTTCAACCACGCTGGTATCGAGCGGCTGGAGATCGGTCCCGAACTGCACGAGTTGCGGAAGCGGCTCGGTCTCGACTTCGCCAAGATCGACTGCGTCGTCCGCGACGGCGAGATCGTCCTCTTGGACATCAACAAGACGCCCGGTGGGTCAAGGTTGTTTGACGAGCCGATGTTCGTCGACATGCTTCGCTACCGGGCCGCCGGGATCCACGCCTATTTGGACTGACAGCCCGGCGCGGCCGCATCAGGAGCCGATTACGCCGCCGTCGAGCTTGCGGACGGCGATCTCGGCCCTTGTCCTGCTGTCCGCCTGACGGGCCACCCGGCGGCGCCGTCTCAGGAACCCGTCGTTTCCGGTTTCACCGCCCCCACGAAGCGGATCCAGGGCCGAAGGTCGCCGCTGGTGACATGGTCGAAGCCGGCGGCGGTAAGCATGGGCTCCAGCAGGTGGATGGGGTTGGTCTCCATGGCCGGGCTCACGACCGGGCGGATCAGGCGTCTGACGATCGCATTGCCCGGGGGCCGGAACTCGGCGACGAGGACTCGACCGCCCGGTCGAAGCACCCGGAACATCTCGGCCAGCGCTCGTGCTCGGTCCTGGTCCGCAAGGTGGTGGATCATGAGGCTGCTGACGACTACGTCGTAGTCGGTGTCGGGAAGCGCGAGCGCCTCGGCGCGGTCCACCTGGAAGGTGCAGTTGTCGAGCCGGGTAGTGCGCCGGGCTCGGGCCAGTGCTCCTTCGGACGGGTCGACGCCGATCGCGCTCCCGCCGGGAGCGGCGCAGCGGGCGACCGCCCGGGTGAGCACGCCCGTGCCGCAGCCGACGTCGAGGACGTGGTCGCCGGGTCGGGTGCCACTGAGGGCGGCGAGCCGCGCGAACACGCGGTTTCGGCGGCTTCCGAAGACCACGTGGGCCAGGATGTCGTACAGGCGGCCGTGACCCATGTGTCCCTGATGGCCTTCAGCGCCGTATGTGGCATGCCCAGGGGGTGCGTGTCTCATCAGGAATCCTCCCCTCAGTAGGTGCCGCTCGCATCAGGAGAGCGTCGCTGGCGTCGGGCTCTGGCATGAATCCCGCCGCCGACGGCTATGCCCGTGCCGACGACGATGCCACCCATCCACTGGGCCACGGCGACGGTGCCGAGAATCGCCAGCACGACGTGCACGATCACCAGCGTGGCCCCGGTGGCCGATGCGGCCGCGTGGCTCCTCAACGCGGCGGGATCGTGAGAGCCCGGCCGAGCCTGGCCAGGACGCGGTCGCGGCTCACCTCGTGATCGTGCACGTCGCTGGTATGGCGCTGCACGGCGGCCACCAGCTCATCGAGGGAGCCATCGCCATCGAGGCGAAACTCGACATCGCAGCGACGACAGCGGAAGGCGATGGGCCCCGATGGGGCACTGCCGGCATGGGTGGGGTCAGGCGGCTGTCCCTCGCCGTCGGGATCGTGGGATTCGCACATTCTCGTTCCTTCCAGTCGAGGGTGTGGTTCACGACGTCCCGACGGTATAGCAACATTCTGCCGGTAGCAAAACAAAGTGTCGTACCCCCGCCGCCACGTAGGCTTGGATGCGTGCCGAAGCTGTGGAACGAGACGATCGAGACCCATCGCGCCGCCGTGCGCGACGCCACCATCAACGCTGCCGTTGCGCTGGTGACCGAGCACGGACTTCTGTCGGTGACGATGTCGAGAGTCGCCGAGGAGACCGGGATCGGTCGAGCGACGCTGTACAAGTACTTCGCCGACGTCCAGGCCATCCTCCTCGCCTGGCACGAGCGTCAGATCACCGACCACCTCGAGCAGCTGGCGGAGGTGCGTAACCGCGCCGGCGACCCCGGGCATCGACTGGAAGCGGTGCTTGACGCCTATGCCCTGATCGCGCATGAGTCCCGAGGACACGACGACACCGAACTGGCGGCGGTCCTGCACCGTAACGAGCAGGTAGGGCGAGCGCATCACCAGCTTCACGCCATGTTCGAGGAGCTGCTGACCGAAGGGGCCCGGGCTGGCGTCGTCCGAGACGATGTGACACCCGATGAGCTCGCGACCTACTGCGTCCAGGCCCTCAGTGCCGCCAGCACACTGCCGTCGAAGGCGGCCGTGAGACGGCTCGTCACCGTCACCGTCGCAGGCTTGCGTTCCAGCCACTGATCACCGTCTCTCCTCTCGGGCGGGAGGGACGGGCTCGGCCCCGATCGCAGGTAGTCGCGTTCAGCGGCGGCGTTGTCACCCGCGTAGCGGTCCTGTGAAACGGACCGCCGCCAACACGAGGGAGGATGGCATGTTCGTCCATGTCGTCACCGCCAAAGTGGTCGACGCCGATGGGATGTGGCGTCAGGTCGATGTTGGGAGAAGGAGGTCCGTCCGGGCGCCGAGGGGTTTTAGGCAGCACCAGCGGCGTAACCGACGACGGACGCTTGATCGTGCTCGTCCGATTCGAGTCGGAGGAAGCAGCCAGCGCAACAGCGACCGTCCCGAGCGGGGGGCATGGTGGGCTGAGACCAGCACGACGCTTCAAGACGTGACGTTCCAGGACGGCACCAGGTAGTGGCAACTACGGAGCGGTGAGCGCTAATGGTCGCTACCGCGGTGCCTACCAGTTCGACAGCGCGACCTAGGAGTCAGTGGGCGGCAGACGCCGGCAACCGGGCTACGCCGTCGGGGCGGAGGCGGGCATCACGGGAGGCGGCGGCGTCCAGGTGGGCGGCGGGAGTGTTGCCGGCATCGTCGGGAACGGCGGCGGGGGACCTGTCGGCACAGGGGCGGTAGCCATTACCTCCTCTATG
>JBOGIF010000155.1:0-4713 GCA_050742415.1 Acidimicrobiales bacterium
CTCTCAGACCCATCAGAGTGGGTTCCACGAGGGCCATCACGACGATCCCGACCATGGCGACGACGACGGGGAGCCCGAACCTCCCGAACCTCCGTCGCAATTCGGGCCCGTCCGGCTCTTCGATCTCGCCATCGACTTCAACGTCGACGATCTGGCTCACTGCCTCACCCCCCTTGCCTCCACGACGTGGTACGTGCGTTGGTAGGGAACCTCGACTTCGCCGAGATTTGCCGGCGGCGCTGCAACGCCGTTCCGTGTGGCCGCGAAGCTGCCGCGCCAGGTGATGGTCAGCGCCATCGTGTAGTCCCCCTTGCTCTGATAGATGTGCCGGGCGGCCGGTGATTCCCGGCTCCCCGGCGTCGTGGAGGTGTAGGTCGCGCCGTCACCCATCGCCCAGCGGAACCGAACCGCGGTGGCGCTGGCCTGCCCGGTGAATCCCCGCAGACCGGCTGCGACGGAGACGAGTGCGGTCGGCACCTCGGCCCACAGCCACGTCTCCAGCCCGGTGAGCCCATCGCCCACTGGATCGACCCCCACCGCACCCGAGAGCTGGCGGCTGTTTCTGATGGCTTGGGCCAGCTGGGCAGCGACAGGGGCAGCCGCGGGCTTCGGGCAGAAAGCCGGCTCTACCTTGACGGTGTCGCCTGTGCGCGTGTCCACGAGGCGGCGGACGACCAGTGGCCTTCCGATCAACGAAGTATCCGGCGGAGCCAGGATGTCCGAGGCGCCACTGATGTTGGGGCAGCCCTCCGGCACAGTGATCTGGCGCCATACGAGGGGTGAGTCGGAGGCTCGACGCCGGGTCGGTGCCGTCGTGGTCCGGCCGGCCGCCCTGACCGTCACGCAGATCCCGTCACGGCGTATGCAGCCCGAAGCCTCGCCCTCCTCCGCCCAGGCCGTGGGGACCGCGGGAAGGAGCGCGACGGCGACGAAGCAGTACCAGGCAGTTCTCCCGGCCATGAGCCTCTTCAAAGAACCGACCCGTACTCGATCTGGGTGATCCGCCAACGTCCTTCGGGCCCCCGACGAAGGGTGTAGAAGTAGGAGGTGGGCGGGTACGCCGGCTCGCGGTCGACGACTTGGCCGGCCTGATCGAGCACAAGGGCCTCGTCGGAACGCAGCACGACGAACACGTCGACGACGGTCGGGTCCACCCGCTCCGGCCTCGTCCGGAGAACCTCGGTCCTGCGGCTCTCTTCGTAGCGCCATCTCTTCACCGCCAGATCGCTCAGGTTCTTCTGGGTCGAGGCGAAGCAGGCGCAGCTGGCGTCGGTGGTCCGCACGAGCAGGGCAGGATCGGGGTGGGCCACGATCCAGTCGTGGAAGGCAATAAGGCTGCGCACGACGGCGTCGAGGTCCTCGCCGGTGTCGACGATCGACGGCGCCGGTGGCTCCGATCGCTGCGTGGTGGCCGGTATCGCCGGGGTCGTGGACGAGGGCGCAACCACGGAGTCCCCTGAGTCGCCGCCGCTGGCGACCCTCCAGAGGATCGCGGTGGCGAGCACGAGCACCAGCAACGCAGCCAGTGCCGGGCGCAGCCACGGCGATCCCGAGACCCTGCCGCCCGTCACGCCGACCTCCTCGGCCGGGCGGTGGCACCCACCCGCACGGTGAACGGCTCGTCGCTCATGAACACGCGCAGGAGGGTGAACTCGACCTCGCCGACGGCGCCGACGCTCACGTCCGATGGGGTAGCGCTCACCTGCGCGGCGATCAGTGAGCGTGTGTCCGGCTGCGATCGAAGGCTCTCGTTGGCCAGCTGCTCCGCCAATGCCGGCTCGAGCCGAAGCTGGCTGGTCTGGCGGAAATACGCAGTGTCGATCCCGCTGGCGCCAGCAACAGCAGCGGCGTCGACCATGCCGGCCAGCGACCGCCGTTCGGCGAACGCCCGCCAGAGATCCAGGGAGATGCCCCCGATGAAGAGCATCATCACGGCGAGCCCCAGGACCCACAGCGTGACGGAGCCGCGCTCGTCCTTCTGCCCCGCGAGCGTCACGGCAGGCTCCGGTAGTCATCGACGCGCTCGGAGTGGCTGGCGGTCCAGGACCACGCGCTGATGGTGGTGAGCCCGGGGATGTTGAGGGCCGGCATCCTCACCCTGACGTGCACCGTCACGGTCGCCCGGCGCTCGAGGCTCCCATCCACCGAGAGCGACACGTCCTGTGCGTCGATCCCTTCGTTCGTCGCCGCTCGATTGACTGCCTCGACCGCCGCCGCCATCCCCTCGTCCCAGGAGTCGGCCAGTGCCACCGTGCGAGCGGCTTCGTTGGCGGCCGCCCGAGCCATCGTCTGGCGCTCGGGCCACGTCGGGAGGGTGATGACGAGAAGGGCGAGCGGAAGCAGCAGGAGGCCCAGGGCCAGGGGAAGCTCCACGGCCACCATGCCGCGCTCGTTGGTCCTCACGGCATCCTCTCCTTGCGGGCGGCGGCAGCGAGGTGAAAGGACCAGTCCGGGCTCGGTGGCATCCACGCCCTGAAGGTGACCGTGGCTTCGGCCACAACCTCGGTTCCGGTCTGCGCGCACGACACGCTTATCTCTCTGCCCATGGACCCGCCCAGCAAGTCGGCCAGCACCCCTCGGGCCCGGTCCTCGCAGTCCGACGGACCCGCAGCCACGGGAGCACCTACCCTGGCGCCTTCGTCGAGGGCGGCTCGCACCGCACCGCGCCCGTACTGCCAAACCACGAACTGCACGAGCAGCACGAAGAAGGCGAGGCAGACGCCGAGGGCGATGACATGCTCGGGTGTCGAGGACCCGCTCTCCGCCCGAGAGTACGGACGGCGCCGGGCAGCCGGGCGCCGCAGGCCCGTAGGGCTGACCAGCGCGGGGCGGGCCATCAGGGAATCAGCTGGGTTCGTATCCACTCGATGACGTCGAGCCCGAGCAACCGCAGCGCACCCCCGATAGCCACTATGGCCACGATCGCGAGCGCCGACAGCCCGAGCCACTCGTTGACCACCTGGCCACTCTCGGGCCCGGGCAGGCTTCGCAGCCAAG
Source organism: Acidimicrobiales bacterium (assembly GCA_050742415.1). Taxonomy (GTDB): domain Bacteria; phylum Actinomycetota; class Acidimicrobiia; order Acidimicrobiales; family AC-14; genus JBOGIF01. Next base: position 2,998 of record JBOGIF010000155.1, read on the forward strand.
CGTCGCGGCGGGTGATGAAGCCCAACCACATGGATGTCAGCAGTCGCGTCATTGGCGATTCTCCTTTTCGATTCGCTTTGTTGGTGTCACCGGCCGAAGACCACCTGAGGCAGTGCCGCGGCGATGAAGAGCAGCATCGTGGGGGCGATGAGGGCCAGCAACGGGACCAACATGGCGCTACGTCGCCGGATGGCACTGCGGGCCAGCTCGTCCCGCAGTTGGCTCCGGACATCGTCGGCGAGTGCCAGCAGGCCCGGGGCGACATCCCCACCCGAGGTGGTGGCGGAACCGAGAAGGCGGTAGAGACGAGCAGCCAGGGGCTCGGCGCTGGCCTCGGCCAGGGCTTCGTAGGCAGCGCCGGGGGCCAGGCCGCCGTTGATCCACGCGAGGCCCTCCCGAAGCTCTCCCGCCACCGGCCCGAGACCACGAGCACTGATCGCACGCACCGCCTCCACTGGCCCGTGGCCCGTGCGGATATGGACCGCCAGCAGCTGCGCCACGGTCGATAGCTCGCTGCGCATCGCCTGCCGTCGGCCCTGGATGGCTCGGTCCACTTTCGCCCGCCAACGGCTGGCGCCGAAGTAGCCCGACAGGCCAGCGACCAGGAGCACCCCGGCCGCCGATACTCCCAACAGCAATCCGAGGGCTACGCCCAGCGCCAGGCCGCCAACTGTCCACGCCAGCTGCCGCATCCGGTACTGGTCTGCGGACGCATCGCGCAAGCCCGCCTGACGCAGGCGCGACTCCAAGCTGGAGCGGTCACCGAGGTCGAGGAGCTCGCCGAGCGCCCGAGCCAGCCGCCGCGCCACCGCCGCCAGATCGACCACCGACTGGTACCTGGCCGGCTCGGCAACGAGGACCACGGCGTCACCTCGACCGCTCCCCAGACGTGATCGGGTCAACTGTGCATACGGGCGAACACGCAACGCCAGCCGGCGCGGCGGCCGCACCATCACGACCACCGCAGCGCCCACGACCACCGAGGCGCTGAGCGCAGCCAGAAGGACCCACGGATCTCCCCCGGTCAGCATCGGCTCCCGCCTTGGCTTGCCAGCACCCTTCGCTCGACGGGCATTCGTCCGAGCCGGCGTATGAGGACCCCGCCGGAGGCGACCATGAGGGAGCCGAGAGCGATGACCACGACACCTCTGGCTGAGGAATAGAACGCTCGATAGGGGGCGGAGGTCGAGCACAGCAGCACCAGGACGGCGAAGGGAAGAACGGCCGCGGCCCGTGCCTCGATGCGTCGCTCAAGCTGCGCGGTCTCGATCTCTTCCCTCAGTCGGATGTCCTGAGCGGTAGTTGTGGCAAGGTCCCGCAGCACGTCGAGGACGACAGCGTCGCCTTGGCGGTGGGCCAGGAGCAGCACCTCCACGATCCGGTCACTGACGGGGTCGGCCAGGGCGCTGCGCACCGCCTCGAGCGCGGCGCGATTCTCCAATGCTGCGGACAGCTGCTCGTAGCGCTGCCAGGCGAACCGGAGCGGCTCGGGACCAGAACGGCCGAGCTCCACGAGCGCCCTGTGCAACGACATGGGTGCCTGTAGGTGAGCGACGAGGTCCCGCAGCGCGTCCGGCCACGCCGATACCCGATCTTCGTCCGAACGGCGACCCTTCCTCTGTGCCCAACTGCGTGGAAGCAGGCCGGCGGCCAGAGCCGGCGCCACGGCCACGGGCAGGGCGCCGCTCACGGCCCAGACGGCCACGAGCGTGATAC
>JBOGIF010000156.1:0-13574 GCA_050742415.1 Acidimicrobiales bacterium
CACCATGGACGGGGGCCGACATCGCCCCGGACTGTGGACAAGCCGCGGTCACCCCGGAACTAACCCGCGGTCAGACCACCAAAAGACCCGCGTCGTCGCAGGTCACACCCTTACGTGAAGACCTCACCGTACCGTAGGTGTCATTGTACGAACACCTGTCGTGGGGACCGCCGCATGCGGTCTCAGCGGACGGCGGCGTGGGGATTTCGGGCAGGACTCGGAAGGTCGTCAGTATCCGGTCCGCGGGCCTCGACGCGAAGCTCGTGGACGAATGGCTGGGCGATGGCCTTTCGAAGGTCATCGGATGCTCTCCCGAGCGTCAGGCGCAGTTCGTTGTGGACAGGGATCACCGTTCGCTCACCGGTCGCCGGCGTCCGCTCCCGACGCTGGGTCCATGTGGCCACAGCTATGGCGAAGGAGTACGGCGACGCCGGCGTGCGGCGGGCCACGACAGCGACCCGATCTCCGCGCCACGCGCCTATGGAGGCAGCGGCTTCGCACCGTGGTGTTCCCAATGTGGGCCGCCGTACTGCTCGCGCCCGAAGCCGAGTCTTTACGAACACGGTCAACAGGATGATCCTGCGTCCCGATGCGATCCAGTAGGTAATTCGTGTCGCTCGTCCATCAAGGAAGAACCGCAGTTCTCGCAGCTTGCCGTCCTGCACCATCGGCAAGGTTCAGGTCAGACGCAAACAGGACGACGCCCAGAAGACACCACGGGGGCGGGCTAGGCCACCGAGTGCCCAAGAAGGTGACGATGTCGGCTGACGGGGCCGGGGAGCGCACGAACATGCACGATCTCTCCGTCGATGTCGACAACCTGGGCCACCGCCTGAGCGCTCACCGACCCGACGACGATCCACGCTCCCTCTCGGACTCGCGATGCGTCAGAGGCCTCGTCGAGAAATCCCCACGGCAGACCGGTCTCGTCCTCAGAAGCCAGGTCAAGGGGCAGGTCGATCGAAATGGTGTTCATATCGTCTCCAGCGGGCTGGACTCAGCTTCATGGTAGGGGTTCTGAAGGATCTCGCGCTCGCAACCAGCGAGCCGCTCAAGAAGCTCAGCGAGCTCGGCATGGGCGAGCGTGACGTGGGGCGTGCGGAACGTCGGTATCAACTCGATGCCGGCCGCCTCGACTGCGTGGCGGCGAAAGACTAGGACTCTCGCCCAAGCGACGAGCCTGGTCTCGCAGAGCGCGTCGACCTCCGACGCGTCACGGGCCACGAAGCCCGACACACCGTATCGGGGGGTCCTCGTCGTTGTAGGGCGCGAAGAACGGAGGACTTTCCTGTCTTCCTCAGACCAAAGAGCCCGCTATTGTCGCCCTTGACGAACGCCTTGATAGCCAGTTGCTCGACCAGCGGCAACCGCCCAAAAAAACCGGCCTCGGTTGGCAGTGGCGATGACACACCAAATAGGTCGACCGCCCCGACGTGCGCAGCGAGCCGAACTCGAACAAATAGGTCGCCCCTATCCGGAGCCAGCAGCTCATCACCGCGGAATAGAATGAGTATTCGGTCGGCCTGTCGCTCGACAGCCTTTGCGTCGTCCTCGGTCCCCTCGTGGATCACGATAGTCAGGAGTGGCTCCGGCCTGTCCCGAAACCGTTCGTCCGACGTGCGCGGTTTATCGCCGCCAGTATGCGCGCGTCAGTCTTGTGGTGCTGCGAGTAGATGACGAGCACTTCACGATATAGACCGAAGCGTTCCCGTGTGTGGTCCTTTGGCTTAGCGAACCAGAAGGACATCTTGGCTGTCCTGTCGCCGTACTTGATGTCGAAAGCCTCGTCGAGCGCCTTGGCAAGGTCCCGCTCCCGGGGAACGATCGGAAGTGGAGGTTGTCCGCCTCTTCCTCGATAGCCAAGCGTTCCTCCCACCGCCGCGTCGTTCCAGGCCAAGGTTACCTGCCGCAACTCGTTGGCCGCCCCAATTCGCCTCTAGCGGTCAGGCCTGTGGCCTGCTGCGCGATTGTGGATCCTCCCGCATTGTCCTCAAGTCGCCGTTGGACTAGCGCGGACGCAAGCGTCCCAGCGTCACCCCAGTTCGTTCCCGTCTGGGGACGGGAGCCTCGGCAGGGCTGAGCGAGGCAAACGGAGCGACCATATCGACGGGTATGGGTTCTTGTATAGCGGGCAAAGCGCGCGGAGAGTAGGGGTCCACCACTTAGCGCGCGCGGTCGGATAGACCGTCGGCGATGGCAACGTCGGCCCGGGGAAGGGCTCCCGTCCGCTTCTCCAGCGCATGGAGGAGGACAAGGAGATTGCCTGACCGCTGGTACTGCGGGACCGACCGCCCACCGGGCGGCTCGGTGCGGGTGGCTGACCGCAGTCCGGCCCACCGCTTGGCCCGGTGGGGCGGACTCGTGCTGCGCCGTGTCCATCCCGGCTGGGCCCGCACCTCGGCCATGGTGCTGCCCTATGCGGAGACGTGGTCGGCGGCCAACGAGGCGGCCCGGGCGGCCGAGGGGCGCCTGTGGGTGGTCCTGGGCGACTCGACGGCCCAGGCCGTCGGGGCGTCGAGCCACCGGCGCGGCTACGTGGGCGGATTGCTCGCCTGGCTGGGGGAGCGCACGGGCGAAACCTGGCGGGTCGTCAACCTGTCCCGCTCCGGGGCCAGGGCGGCCGACGTGCTGGCCGAGCAGCTGCCCGCCCTGGAGGCGCTGGGCGACGGGCCCGAACTGGTGACCCTCGCCGTGGGAGCCAACGACATGGTGCGGCGCACGCCGCTGGCCAGGCTCGAGGCCACGCTGACCGCGGTCTTGGACCGCCTCCCCGCCGGGTCGGTGGTGGCCACCCTCCCCCAGGGGCTGGGCCGGGGCCGCCCCACCGCCGTCAACCGCCTCCTGACCCGCCTGGCTGACGAGCGGGGACTCACGCTGGCGGACCTGTGGTCGCACACGGGACCGCCCTGGGCGGGCAAGTTCGCGGGCGACGGCTTCCACCCCAACGATGACGGCTACCGCGACTGGGTGGCCGCCTTCACCGCGGCCCTCGCCGGCCGCTGGTGACGCTTGAGAAACTCCACGGGACAGGGCCTGGCCACCAGGTCGTGATCCCGCCGGTCAGCCTGCGCTCCTCCGTCGCCCACCCTGCTTCGAACGCCGATGTGGTCGACGCAACAGACGTACAATGACCCCGGAGGTGCATCGTGCGCTACTTGGTCGTCTGCGATCAGACGCTGGGAAGCGAAGCCCTGACTGACGCGCTTCAAGAGCGGAACGGCGACCGGCCGACGAGCTTTCATGTCCTGGTGCCGCCGTCGCATTCGCCCGGCGCATGGATCTGGTCCGAGGGCGCTGACCACGCCAAGGCCGAGCACCACCTCAAGCAGGCGCTCGAGGACCTGCGATCAAGGGGTCTCGACGTGACTGGCGAGGTGGGTGACGCCAACCCTCTGGAAGCGATCGGTGACGTGCTGCGGCGCGAGCCTGCTGGCTTCGAGGAGATCGTCATGTGCACGCTGGCTCCCGGCCTTTCCCGCCGGGTCGGGCGCGACCTTCCCCATCGCATCGAGCGGACGTTCTCTCTGCCCGTTCACCAGGTGACGGCGTCGCTCACCCGCTCCTATCGCGGCCAGGAGATCCCTCAGCCGGGGACCTACGCCATCGATCGTACGAACTCGAGCATCGCCTTCGTGGCCCGGTTCCTCATGATCAGCAAGGTCAGGGGCCGCTTCGGTCACTTCGCCGGAGAGCTGCATATCGCCGAGGTGCCCGAGGACTCCTCCGTGAGGATCACTATCGACGCCACCAGTGTGAGCACCGACGACTCGCGACGGGATGCGCATCTGCGCAGTGCCGACTTCCTCGATGTCGACCGCTACCCGACCCTGACCTTCACGAGCACGGGCGTGGAGCCTCGTGCCGAGGCGGTCTGGAGGGTCGAAGGTGACCTGACCCTCCATGGCACGACCCGATCGATCGGCCTCGACGTGGAGTTCACCGGCGTGGCCGGCGCCGACATCGGTGAGCACCGTGCCGGCTTCAGCGCGTCGGCGGCGCTCGACCGGGAGGATTGGGGCCTTACCTGGAACCAGCCTCTGGACGCTGGCGGGGTCCTGATCGGCAGGAAAGTGCACATCGAGCTCGACGTGCAGGTGGTGCGCACGCCGGTGTGACACCGGCGAGAGAGATCCATGACGGGGTATCGATACGAGGGAGGCGTTCACGTGAAGGTCGAGAACCTGTTGCGAGCCAAGGGTGAAGATGTCGAGACCGCCTCACCCGATGACCGGGTGGTCACGGCGATTCACCGGCTCACCACCAAGGGGATTGGCGCCTTGGTCGTGTCGGCGGACGGCCACCATCTTCAGGGGGTGTTCTCCGAGCGCGACATCGTGCGGGGGCTGACCAAGCACGGTGCTGTGGCGCTGGATATGCGTGTCCGCGACCTCATGTCAAGAGGCGGCCCGGTGTGCTCTCCCTCCGACAGCCTCAAACGGGTGATGGCCGAGATGACCCGGACGCGCCATCGGCACTTGCCTGTCGTTGACGGCGGCCGGCTCTGCGGCATTGTCAGCATCGGTGACGTGGTAAAGCACCGTCTGGAAGAGATGGAGTTGGAGGCGTCGGTGCTACGCGACGCCTACTTGACTGGCCGGTGACTTAGCGGCGGATGTGGCCGGCCCGTCGACGCGCCGCAGCTTTTGGCCGACAAGCCATACGAGGGCGATGGGCAGGATGTAGTTGCCGCCTCGCTCGATGAACTGGAAGTTGGGCTGGCCCACGAGCGGTCTGAGCAGTTCGGTACCGACCTTCCACACCAGGACGAAGACGAGCAGTCCCCGCAGCGGCTTCACCAGCACCGCCACACCTAGGACGATCTCGAAGACGCCGACCCACTGCATGAGATGGACGGAGGCGACCGTGGCCTGGCCGACGCCGAACCACCCGAAGAAGTCGAACCACTCCTTCTTGTCCGCCCATACGCCGAGTCCCCCATGGCCGACCAGCAAGAGGGCCACGCTTATCCGCAATACCCAGGAGAGCTGGCGGCGAAGGTTCTCGTCGAGCACCGGGGACGTATCGGGCCGAACGTGCTCGAACCACCTCCGCAGTGAGCGGCCGCCCCAGCCGGCGAGCATGAGGAAGGCCAGCGGCATTCCGTAGTTGGCGCCCCGCTCGACCAGCTCGAACCACGACTCGCCGGCCAGCGGTCGCAGCCAGGCGGTCATGAAGCCCCAGAAGGTCATGTAGAGCAGGACGGCGCGCATTGGCCGGTACAGCACGAGAGCGCCAAGGATGATGTCGACGACTCCGGTGACGTACATCATGTGGTCGACGGCGAAGCGCTCGGATATGCCGAAGAGCCCGAAGTACGGAATCCAGGCCTTCGACTGGTACAGGCCAGCCAGGCCATGACCCACGAACTCCATGACCACACCGATGCGAAGAGCCCAGTGCAACCTCGTGGCCAGCGGCGTCTGTCGCCAGGACTCGAGCGATAGCGAAGTCATGTCGTGAAGGGTAAGGACGACGCGTAAACCCACCGTAAAGGCGATGGAGTCAACCCTCTAGCCTCTCGGTCCATGGGGCTGCGGGTCTGTCTGGCCGGGCGAGTTGCCGTCGAGGTCGATGGTGAGGCGGTGGCGACGACCGGCCTGGGCCCCCTCGGGTGCCTGGCCCTCGCCTACCTGGTCACCGAGCGCAGCCGGTCGGTAGAACGCTACGAGCTGGCCGAGCTGCTCTGGGGCGACGATCCCCCCCGCTCGTGGGAGACCTCACTGCGGGTGCTCGTGTCCAAGCTTCGGGCGCTGCTGGAGCGCGCCGGGCTCCCGCCACGGGAGGCGCTGACCGTGCAACTCGGGTGCTACCAGCTCCAGTTGCCAGCCGACGCTGTCGTCGACGTCGAGGAGGCCGACGAAGCGCTGACGGCCTCGCGTTCGGCCATGGCCGCGGGGCGCCCGCCGGAGGCCATGCGGTTGGCAGCCGAAGCCATCGCCATCGGAGGCCGGCAGTTCCTCCCCGGCGCCACGGGGACATGGGTGGAGCGGCGCCAGGGCGCCCTCCGAGAGATGCACCTCCAAGCCCTGGAGGCCCTGACCGCCGCGTCCTCGTCGTGCGGGGAGTGGGCGAAGGCCGTCCAAGCGGCCGAGACGGCCATCGCCCTGGAGCCCCTCCACGAGCAGACCTGGGTCAAGCTCATGGAGGCACACGCCGGTGCCGGCAACCGTGGGCAGGCGCTGCGGATCTACGAGCGCTGCCGGCGCCTGTTGGTCGAGGAGCTCGGCGTGAGCCCGTCGCCCGCCACCGACGCCGCCTACGTCGCCCTCCTCGTGGACTCCGGTGAGCCGCCTCCGACCGGGCCGACGCCAGATGCTCCCGACGACGGTTGGTCGCTCGCTGGGCTCTCGCCCCTGCCTCTTCCGCTCACCACCTTCGTGGGCCGGAACGACGACCTTGCCGAGGTGGCCGCGGTGGTGTCCCGGTCCCGGCTCGTCACCCTCACCGGAACCGGTGGTGTCGGCAAGACCCGGCTGTCTCTCCAGGCCGCCCGCTGCATGGCGGAGCGGTTCCCGGACGGGACCGCGCTCGTCGAGCTGGACCCGCTCACCGATCCCCGACTCGTCGACGCCCAGGTGTTGGCTGCCTTCGGCCTCGCCGAGGAGGCGGGCCGAACGCCGGTGGGAACCCTGGTGGCCCGAATCGGGGGGCGACAAGTCCTGCTGGTCCTCGACAACTGCGAGCACCTGCTGTCGGCGTGCGCCGTGCTCACCGAGGCTCTCCTATCCCGGTGCTCCGGCCTGCACATCCTCGCCACGAGCCGGGAACCGCTGCGGGTCCCCGCGGAGGCCACGCTGCGGGTGCGATCCCTGTCTGTGCCCGGCCCCGGCCACTCCGAATCAGTCGACGCCCTGCTCGGCTACGAGGCAGTGCGGCTCCTCGTCGAGCGTGCCGCGGCCTCTTCGTCCGACTTCGAGCTCACTGATTCCAACGCCTCGGCGGCAGCCCGGATCTGCCGCGAGCTGGATGGGATCCCCCTGGCCCTGGAGCTGGCGGCGGGCCGGACCAGCGCTCTGTCTCTGGAGGACATCGCCAAGCGCCTCGACGACCGCTTCCCGCTGTTGGCCAACGGCTCACGGACCGCCCCCTCCCGCCATCGCACGCTTCGCGGCGCGGTCGACTGGACCTACGACGCCTTGAGCGCCGAACAGCGGGACGCGTTCCACCGGGTCTCGGTGTTCGCCGGCGGGTTCACCGTGGAGGCAGCCGAACGCCTGTGGGCGGCTCCTCCCCACCCCCGTGTGCTCGACCTGCTCACCGACCTCGTCCAGTGCTCGGTGCTCGGAGCCGAGACCGGCTTGGCGATGACCCGTTACCGGTTGCCCGAGACGATGCGCCAGTACGCCGCCACCAAGTTGCGCTCGACCGGTGACGCCGAGGTGGTGAGGGGCCGGCACCTGAGCTGGGCAGCCGAGCTCGCCGAGCGGGCCGAGGACGGCCTCTTGCAGGGCGGACAGCAGGCGGAGTGGCTTGAGGTCATGGATGCCGAGCTCGACAATCTCCGGGCCGCCCTCGCTTGGGCCACGGCCCCGGAGGTGCCGGCCGTAGCGGGCTTGGCACTGGCCGCCGCCCTCGGGCGGTTCTGGGAGATCCGGGGCCACCTCCGCGAAGGTCGCCGCTGGCTCGCTGCCGCCCTGGGCTCCACTTCGGCCGACTCAGCGACGGCTGAGGCGGCGGCGGCCGAGGCCGGATCCAAGCCGTCGATCCGGGCCAAGGCTCTCAACTGGTCCGGCATCCTCGCCCAGCGTCAGGGCGACAGCGAAGGCGCCCAGCTCCTGTACCAGGACAGCCTGGCGATCATGCGCGAGACCGGCGACCGGGCGGGCATGGCTGCCGCCCTCCACGGTCTCGGCAACCTGAGCGCCCTGCAGGGTGAGGCCGCCGCCCGCGTCTTCTTCGAGGAGAGCCTCGCCATCGGTCGCGAGCTCGGCGACGAGCGGACCGTCGCAGCGTCGCTGGCCAACCTAGGCTGGGTGGCCCACAACGACGGGGACCTGGCCGCGGCACGGCGCCTCTACGAGGAGAGCCTGGTGTTGCGTCGGGAGCTGGGCGACCGCCACGGCGTCGCCATGCTCGTCGGCAACCTGGGCCACCTCGCCTTCCAGCAGGGCGACTACGCGACAGCCCGACGCCTGGACGAGGAGAGCTTGGCCCTGCGCCGGGAGCTGGGCGACCGCCACGGTGTCGCCATGGTGCTCGGAAACCTGGGCCACCTCGTGTTCCAAGAAGGCGACGACGAGAAGGCGAGCGCTCTGTACGAGGAGAGCCTCGACCTGCGCCGGGAGCTGGGCGACCGCCACGGCGAGGCCGGCTCCCTGGCCAACCTGGCCACCATGGCACGGGTGAACGGCGACGCGGCCGGCGCTCGCTCCCTCTATGAACGGGCTCTCGCCATCGCCCGGGATCTCGGTGACCGCTACCGCACGGCGTGGCTGCTGGTTCAGCTCGGCCGGGTGGCGGCAAGCGATGGCGATCTGGCGCGTGCGGAAGCCTTCTACCGGGAGGCATTGCCCGCCCAGTCCGAGTTCCGCCCTCTGGCCACCGCTGCCGAATGGCTGGAGGGCCAGGCTGCACTGGCGGTCGCCGGTGTGGCGGCCACCCCAGCCGACGCCGAGCGAGCTGTCCGCCTGCTGGCCGCCGCCGCCGCCCTGCGCCAGTCGATCGGCGTGCCGGTGGCGCCCCGCGACGCGCCCGAGCGCGATCGTGTGGTGGATGTCGCCCGCCTGTGCCTCGATACCGATGCCTTCTCCGCGATGTGGTCGGAAGGTATGTGCATGAGCCTCGAGGAAGCGCTGTGAAGCGCGCCGGACGACTACCGAGAGGACAGGTCGGGCGGCGCCGGCTGACCGTCGCGCTCCTGCTCGGCGCCCTCGTACTGCTGTTGGTGCTTGCGGGAGTCCTCATCCGCGCATCCCGTCCGGCGGCGCCAGGCCAGAGCCTGCGAGTCGACCAGTTCGTGGGGCTGGTCCGGGCCGGTCAGGTGCGCGACGCCCACGTCCTCGAGCGTGACCGGCGCATAGTCGGGCGCTTCAGCGCCGGCACCTATTGGGTCGCCTACGGCGGCGGCACCGACGCGCTGGTCGCCCCGGTCTTCGTCGCCCTGCAGGCGGCGCGCGTGCCCATCGAGGTCGACCAGCAATGGTCGAAGGGTGTGATGGCACAGGTCGCTGCCGTCCTTCCCGTACTCGTCGTCCTCGACGTGTTGGCGCTTGCCTTCGTGCTGCTCCGCGACGGTGGCGGCCCGACCGCCTTCGGCCGATCCCGGGCGAACCTGGTCGAGCGGAGCGCCTCCGGGTTCTCCAGCGTCGCTGGCCTCGACGAGACGATCGAGGAGCTCCGGGACGTGAAGGACTACCTCGCCGACCCGGCCCGCTTCCGCCACCTCGGGGCCCGCGTGCCTCGCGGGATCCTTCTCTACGGTCCTCCGGGTTGTGGGAAGACCCTGCTGGCCCGGGCACTGGCCGGCGAGGCCGGAGTGCCCTTCTATTCCATCTCGGGGTCGGACTTCGTCGAGCTGTTCGTGGGCGTCGGCCCGTCCCGAATCCGCGACCTGTTCCGCCAGGCGGAGCGCAACGCGCCCGCGATCGTCTTCATCGACGAGATCGACTCGCTGGCCCGGGTCCGCCAACCGGTGAGCGTCGGCGGGCAGGAGGAACGGGAGGCGACCCTGGGCCAGCTGCTCGTGGAGATGGATGGCTTCGCCGAGTCGCCGGGCGTGGTCGTGCTTGCCGCCACCAACCGCATCGACATCCTCGACCCGGCCCTGCTTCGCTCCGGCCGCTTCGACCGCCGGCTCGTCGTGGACCGGCCCGATCTGAACGGGCGCCGCGCCATCCTCGAGGTGCACTGGCGCGACCGCCCCGTCGACTCCGGCCTGGACATGGCCGCGGTCGCGAGGAGAACGGCGGGCTTGTCGGGGGCGGACCTGGCCAACGTCGTAAACGAGGCCGCGCTGCTCGCCATCCGTCGCGACCACACCACGGTGGAGATGGCCGATGTCGACGACGCCGTAGAGCGGGCAGTCACCGGTGGCCCCGAGCGCCGTAGCCGGCTGTTGGGCGAGACCGAACGGCGGATCATCGCCGTCCACGAATCCGGCCATGCGGTGGCGGCTGCCGCCCTGGTTGAGGCAGATACGCCGACCAAGGTGTCGATCATCTCTCGGGGCCAGGCCTTGGCCTTCACCTTCGTGGAGCCGTCCGCAGACCGCTTCCTGGCCACCCGCGCCCAGCTGTGGGCCAGGCTGGTCACACTCGTCTCGGGCCGCGCCGCGGAGCGCATGGTGGTCGGCGACATCTCCACCGGGGCACAGGACGACCTGGTCCAGGCCACGCGCCTGGCCCGCACGATGGTGGGGTCGCTCGGCATGAGCGAGACGCTCGGCCCGATGGTGCTCGACGGCGACGATTCCCCTACGGGGCTCGGCGCCCGGCCGCACTCCGAGGCGTTGGGCGCCCAGGCGGACGGAGAGATACGGCGCGTCCTGGGCGAAGCCGAGAACGAGGCCCGCACCCTCCTCAACGCCAACCGCGCCGTCGTCGAGGAGCTGGCGGTCCGGCTGCTGGAGACCGAGACGCTCTCCGGCGAGGGTCTGCGTTCCGTCCTCGCCCGTGTCGGAAATTCTCACCCTTCCGCCGGGGACCAGACGCCGGTATCCTCTCCCGACACGAACAACGACGACCCTGTCCGGGCTACCGGGCAGAGCGCCACACGGGGGACATGACGATGCACTCGCCGACACGACGACGGATCACACTTGGTGCGCTTGCCGGTGGGGTGGTCATGGTGCTCACCGCGTCGCTCGCGTGGGCGTGCACTGGGCTGGCGAGCCTGAGCTCCAGCGCCTCCTCGACCAGCCCCGGCCAGAGGATGGAGATCGCCGGTCAGGGCTATGCCAAGAACGGCGGCTCCGTGTCGGTCCGCTTCGACAGTGGCTGGGGAGACGTGCTGGCGACTGCTCGGCCCGACCGCAACGGCAAGTTCCGGGCTTCGGTCGCCGTCCCCGATATGACCCCCGGCGACCACGTGCTTCTCGCCATCCAGTCGGACGCCGCCGGCAAGTCGATCGTCGCCACCGGAAGCCTCCCGCTCGACGTGGTGGCCGGCCCCTCCGCCGCCACCGTGTCTCCGGTCCCGGCGGCTTCGTCGTCCGCCACGCCTGGTTCGGCTAATCGAGCGACCGCTCCTGGGACTGCTCCGTGGGCTCTGGCTGCGTCGCTCGGCTTGGGCGCCGTCGTCCTCTTGGCCGCCGGCGCGGCCGCGTCGCTCGTCCAGGCACGCACTATCGTCGCCAGCCGGCGGCTGACCCGACCGGTGGCGGACTTCTAAGGCTCGCGGTTGGAAGAGGGTCGGGGCGCCGGAGAGGAGACTCGAAGGCCAGCGGCTACCGCTGCTGCCGCGAGACGCTCGTCGTAGGCGACTATTCCGGCGAGATCCGGTCCGAGCGCCATGGCGGCAGCGAGGTGGACCGCATCGAGAGACCGGAGATCCGGGGGCTGCAGCCGACCGGCGTCGTCGAACACCTCGGCAGTGACGCGGATCACGTCGCTCTCCGCGAGCAGGCGATCGGCACGAGCCGATGCAAGAGCCCCGACTCGCGCCGCGGCCCGTCGAAGCTCCGTGCGGTGCAGGTCCGAGACGATCCACCGCTTGCCTCGCAGCCAACGGCGGAGTGCGGCCGTCTCGTGCTCAGTACGCACGAGCTTGGCCATTGCCGAGGTGTCGAGGTACCAGATGGCCAATTCAGCGCTCGTCGGCGCGCATCGCAGCCAACGCAGCCGACACCGATGCTCCTCGTCCCGGCGGCAGGTCGGCGTCGATCGCGGCCAGGACGTCGCTCAGCTCGCGACCCGGACCTGGCGCGATACCCCCCTTGGCTAGCAGTGCGTCGTACCCCGTCGGCTCCGCGATGGGAGACAGTCGTGCCACCGGACGACCGCGATCGGTCACCAAGAACGCCTCACCGGCTCTAACCCTTGCCAGCCATCGGCTTGCGTCCCGTCGGAGCTCCCGCACCCCGACCGTCTCCATGTGTGACATGGTAGCACTTAGCCCGGACCGGAGCATCACTCGGTTCCGGCGCCGGAAGGGTGAGCCCGACCCGGGCCCCGCCGAGGCAGCAAAAGCCGACGTCAGCGAGGGCGGCACCAAGAAGTGCGCAGCGATCAGGCTGAGAGCGACCGGCACGCCGCCTCGCCGTTCCCGCCTCCGCCGAATACATCCCGTAGCCGACCCGACTCCTCCTGGACCGACCGAAACACCGCTTGGACGGGCCGACGCCCGTCCAGCGACGCCGCGCCACCCGCGATCGTGCCACGGCGGGACTAGGCCGGGACTAGGCCAGGGGGGCTTGGCTACGACGCCGTCGTCACGAGGCCGTCGAGCCAGGCCTTCCATTCGGGCTGCTCGCGCTCGACGAAGCCGGGGGCGTCATCCGAGAACAACCAGCCCTGGACCGCGGCCATCGTCGTTCCGTCGCCCTTGTCGAAGGCAACGAAACCGAGGTAGCCCGGGACGGGACCGCTGAGGCGCAGGAACAGGTTGTTGTCGCCGATGCGCTCGACCTGTCCGGTGACGCCGCGAACGTCAACCGGCTTGCCAACGGCCTCGGCGCGCAGCGCATCCTGCATGGCCGCCAGCACCCGGTCCGGCGCGCCGGGGAGGTCGGCACTCACTTCCAGCGAAGTGGCCCGCTGGCCGGGGAAGTGGGTGAGGTAGAGGCGGAGGTTGTGCTCGAAGAACGGCCGCCAGTTCTTCTCCATGTCGGCCATGAACTCCTGCTCCCAGTCGGCGCCGGTCCCGAAGGCGCTGCTGACCACCCTCACGACGCACGTTCCGCCCGATTGCGCCTCGACCAGGAACTCGCTCACGAGGGGCGTGACGCTGTCGGTGTCGCGGCCCGTGAGGGCCGCCCATTCGGGCTCGGCGTACTCGAGACGGTGCGGCGGGTCCCAGCTGGTGATCGTGCCGGGCGAGTCCGTCTCGCCCATGTGCACGACGATGGCGCCGCCCTCGCGCTCGTCGACGTCGGTCGGCAGGAACCAGGAGCTGATCCCGTCGGCGGTGGCGATGGCCGCCCACACCTGCTCGGGAGTGCCGGGCACCTCGACGGAGAAGGCGACGCGCAGCGGGACGTTCTTGGTCGTGGTCATGAGGTCTCCTCGGGTTTGGGGTGGGCGGCTACGACGAGCCGGTACGGCCGCCCACCGTCGTGGTGGTAGCGGGCGGCGAGGTCGAGCACGGCGGCGGTGAGGTCGTCGGCGAAGGCGGCGCGGTCCCCCGCCGAGCGGAACCGGATCTCGGTGTCGATTGCCATCGTCGACAGACGCTTCTCGGCGACGCCAGCGCGGCGGGCGAGGCCCCCCACCTCGCGGACCAAACGGCCGGCGAGGGCGACGAGGTATTGAGCCGAGAGCCGGTCGGAGCTGCGCTCGGGGTCGGCCGCCTTGGCGCCGAGCGCAGCGGGTGACACCACGTAGCTGGCGGCGGTGGCCCGCAGCACTCGTTCGACGATCCCGCCGCGCTTGCGCTCCTCGTCCAGCTCGACCAGGCCGTGGAGCTCGAGGGTGTTGAGG
>JBOGIF010000157.1:0-2973 GCA_050742415.1 Acidimicrobiales bacterium
GGTCAGACCGGGCGCCGAGACGGTGATGGGATGCGTATAGGTGCCAGGCGCCAAGGTCTCCGTGTGCGGCGTAGCGGTCACCGTGCCCGTGCCTGTCCCTGAAGTGGGGCCCACGTCATAGAACGGCGAGGTATCAAAGGTGGACCAGGACCCACCGGTCGGGTTCGTGATCTGCAGGGTCTGCGGCGCCGGGAACGGCCCACCGGCCGCGCCGGTAAAGGTGATCGACGTGGGATTGACACTTATTCCGGCCACGGGGTTCGCCACCGTCACGGTCACCGACGCGCTCGTGCCCACGTTGCCGGCGGCGTCGTGGCCCCGGGCGCTCAGGGTGTGAGACCCGTTGCTCACCGTGGTGGTGTTCCAGGCAAATGTGTATGCAGGAGGCGAGAAAACGCCCAGGATCTGTCCATCCACCAAGTAATCAAGCCGCGTGACGCCGACGTTGTCGGACGCCGAGGCTGTGACCGTCACCGTCCCCGACACGGTCTGCCCCGAGGTCGGAGACGTGAGCGAGACCGTAGGCGGTGTCGTATCGCTGTTGGCCACCGTCACGGTCACCGGCCCGCTCGTGCCCACATTGCCGGCGGCGTCGTAGGCCTGAGCCCTCAGCACATGCGACCCATTTCCCGTCGTCGCCGTGTTCCAGGTGATGGAGAAGGGGAGAGTCGTCACCGCCGCGCCCAGGTTGGTGCCATCCACCGTGAACTGCACCCGCGCGACACCGACGTCGTCAGAGGCCGTGGCCGAGACCGTCACGGCAGGGCCGGACACCGTGGCCCCATTGGTCGGAGCCGTGACGGACACCGTGGGGGGAGAACTGTCGGGAGGACCAATCGGACCGGCAGTCCGCCAGTTCACATAATCAAAGCTCCACCAGTAGCTCTGGTCGAACTGCTTGCCCGCGCCAAGCCACGCGAGTTGGACGCCCCCCGCGAACAATTGGTCGCCCTGATCCCGGTACTTCGTGTCGCCCGTCTGGCGGTAGAGGAACGCATAGATGGGGGCGATCAGCAGGTTCAAGTCCGGCGCCGCCCCGCCCGCCGTCTGGTCCAAGTTCTCGTACCACATGGCCTGGTAGGCCGGCATCCACGCGTTCGCCCACATCCAATCCGCCGCCCGCTGGAGGGTCGGAATCAACCGACTATCACCGGTCTCCTCCCAATCCCGGACCAGACTGTGCGCCGTCAGCCCCACCATGAAGGGGGCCAGCCGCGATTGATTCTCAGGCGGCGGATTCTGCTGCCACCCGAACGTCACGAACCACTGGTCGAGGTGGCCGTAGGCTTGGTCGACCAGCACCTGGCGGCGGGGATGGCGGGGCTCCCCGAGCTTCTCGGCATTGATCGCGCCGAGAATGGCGTAGGCGACCTCGCGGCTGAAGTCAATGTACGGTGACTCCACGTCGGGGCGGTACACGGAGTACGCCGCGTTCTCGTTCAGGAGGAGGGCGGCGTTCTTGGAGGTCAGATCGCCCGTCCGCTCGAAATCCATGCGGAGGCCGGTCGTGAAGTTCCAGTAGCCTGGAACGCCCCCATTGTTCGGCAGCACGTAGTAGTCCCGATAGTGCCGCTCGGCGTCCTGGGCGCAGGCATTCCACGAAGTATCCCCGGTGTAATCGGCAATCTGGTAGAACACCCGCTGGGCGTCGTAATAGGTGTTGGCAAACTTCGAGTCGTCCGAAGGCCCCGCCAGGTCGGCACACCGCTGCTGGCCCACCGTGACCATCTGGGATTCCCAGAGACTGAGCTGGGGAATGGGAAGCTCTGCGCCCCCGGCTGGCACTACGGGGATCACTAGCAGCGTCGTCAGCAGCCAGGCGACGACGCTGAGGTGGACTCGGTGGGTCTGCGGAGCCTTACCGCCCATGGTTCTGGAAGGGACCTTGGACTCTCTTCTTTTGAGAACTGTTGGAGCTACTAGTGCGCCACTTCACGTAATCAAAACTCCAACGGTAATTTTGGTTGAAGTGCTTTCCTCCAGCAAGGTGAGCGCCCTTCACTCCCCCCGCGAAGACTTCATCGCCTTGGTCACGATAGGTGGCGTCTCCCGTTTGCTGATAGACCCACGCATAGGCGGGTGCAATCAACAAATTCAGATCCGGCGCACCCGAGGTTCGATCGGTGCTTTCGTACCAAAACGCCTTGTTCCTCGGTATCCAGGCATTCGCCCACAGCCAATCCAGGGCTGTCTTGACGGCCGGAGGAATTCGAGGATCTTGGGCTTTGTCATAGTGCGTAATCAGCGCTTCCAACGTGAGGCCCACCATGAAGGGCTGGACGTAGGAGGAGGTGCTCGACCTAAACCATTGATCAACGTGACCCAGAGCCTGATTCACCAATTGAGGAAGACGAGCGCGAGGAGAAGCTCCAACTTTCTCAGCGTTCAGGTAGCTCATGATTGCGTACGCCACTTCCCGGCTGAGTTTTGCATCCTTTGTCCAGTCGAGCGGGGTGTTCTCCCGCGCGAAGGCGGCATTTTGGGACAAGAGAATCACCGCGTTCTTCGATGTCACGTCTCCGGTGCGGAGATAATCCATTGTCAGGCCGGTCGTGAAGTTCCAGTAGCCCGGGACGCCGCCATTGTTGGCCAGCACATAAGCGCGATAGATCGCCCCTGCGCGTTGTGCGCAGGTGATCCACGCTGAGTTGCCAGTGTAATCGGCAATCTGGTAGAACACCCGCTGGGCGTCGTAATAGACGCTGCCCAGGAGCTCATCCGACGTATGCGGCTCTGCCAGATAGTCGCACAGATTCTGACCGAATCTGAGCATTTGGCTTTTCCATCTGTCGAGTCCCGGAATGGGGGTGAGTTCTGGCTCAGCGTCCGATACAGACACGGGGGCGATGACCAGGAACGCGGTAAGCAGCACCACGGCGACTAGAATATGCTCCCGATGAGTGTGCCAACCGGTGTTGCTCTTCTTGGGTGTAAAAGACCCCGCTTCCAAGTGCATAATGCCCCCCCCCTGAG
>JBOGIF010000158.1:0-21300 GCA_050742415.1 Acidimicrobiales bacterium
CACCCTACCGGGGCACCGACCCCGATAATCACGGCCCCAGCAGTGCCGCCGGCACGACGCCGATCCCGTCGGGTCGGCGGTATGCGTCGGCGCCGGTGGTGACGACGATCGCGTCGAGCAGACCGTCGCCAAGCTGCTCCCGCAGCCACTTGAGATGACGTACGTCCTCGTCTCGCACGGTGCGGGCCAGCTTCACCTCCACGGCGAGAACCCGGTGATCGCCCCGTTCCACGATGAGGTCGATCTCATGCTCACCTCTGTGGGTCCTCAGGTGCCCGACCCGCGCCTCGGCCGCCTGCGCGTACACGCGGACGTCCAGGGTCACCAGCGACTCGAAGAGCTGCCCGAGCAACGTCCCGTCACGGGGGGTCAAGGGCCCTGCGGAGCCATCCTCCAGGAGTGCCCCGGCATCAGTGCCGAGCAGGCGAGCAGCCAGGGCCGGGTCGGCCAGGTGGTGACGGGGCGCGGAGCCGAGGCGACGAAGGTGGCTCGACGTCGGCAGCCACGCCGGAACCGGGTCGAGGATCCAGAGCCGTTCGAGTGCCTCGCGGTAGGCCTGAGCGGTCGCCTTCGCCGGCTTGTCACGCTCGCCCGGCGTCGCCGCGTCGCGGATGGCGTCGAAGGCGGCGGTCGTCGCCGTCGCCGCGCCATAGGCGGTCATCCACCGCCGGAGCGCACCGGCCGTTCGGCTGGGCTGGCCGATCTCCGCGAAGTCTCTGTCGATGATCCGCTCGAGGTAGCCGTCGAGCTGGGCACGGAGCGCGCGCTCCGGCAACCCTCGAAGCCCGGGGAGACCCGATCTGCAGATCTCCCCGGCGTAGACCTCGAGGTCCACCGCCGTCGAACCCTCCAGTGGAGGGTGCCTTCCATCGAGGAGCTCGGCGATGCCGATGCACGGCTGGCCGACGCCGCGCTCCGCCAGTGTCAGCGGACGCATCCGGAGGCGAACGATTCGGCCCGCGCCCGAGTGGGTGCCGCCGGCGGCGGGCGCGGCGGAGCCGGTCAGGAGGAACCGGCCCGGCGACGAGTCGTCGTCTACGGAACGGCGGACGAGGTCCCAGCTCGCGGGGACGCGCTGCCACTCGTCGAGGAGAACCGGCGGCTCGCCCTCGACGATCCTGCGAGGGTCGGCCTCGAACAGCTCCACGGCACCGGGCGCGTCAAGAGCATGGACGGTTCGCGCTCGGCGGCGGGCAGTGAACGTCTTGCCCACTCCCTTCGCACCCTCCACCGCGATCGCCGGCAACGCGGGAAGAAGCTCGTCGAGCTCGGTATCCACGACCCGAGCCAGGTACCGGTCAGCCATGTCGGTACCTTACTGTCTCGACGGCATCTACTAGTCGATTTCGACGGCATTTACTAGACCGATTCGACGGCAGTTACTGGACCATTTCGACGCCTGCTGGCCGTGGGACCATGTGGGATGGCAGAGTCCACTCTCGCCCTGCAGCGGATCGTCGACCTGTTCGCCGGGGCACCGAAGGAGCTGCGGCTCCAGGCCCTCTTGGAGTACTCGCGCAAGGTTCCCCCGCTGCCGCCCGAGCTGGCCGGCCACCGCGAGCTCATGGAGCAGGTCCCCGAGTGCCAGACCCCGTTCTTCCTCAAGAGCGTGGTCGGCGACGACGGCCGGGTGGCGCTCCACTTCGACGTTCCCGACGAGGCGCCCACCACCCGGGGCTTCGCCGGGATCCTCTACTCCGGCCTGAACGGAGCGAGCGCCGAGGAGGTGTTGGAGGTGCCGAACGACTTCTACGCCCACATGGGCCTGGCCGAGGTCATCTCCTCGCTTCGGCTGCGGGGCATGTCGGCCATCCTCGGCCGGCTGAAGCGCCAGGTGCGGGCCCAGGCCGGCGTCGATCCTGGGAGCGATCACTCCTAGAATCCGGTCATGCGGATGAGGGTCGAGGAGCTGGCCGCCCAGGCCGACGTCTCGATCGACACCGTTCGCTACTACCAGAAGCAGCGCCTCCTTCCCGGGCCCGACCACGACGGCCGGCTGGCCTGGTACAGCGAGGAGCACCTGGAGCGCATCGCCCGGGTGAAGGACCTCCAGCGCCGTGGTTTCACCCTGGCCGTGATCCGACGCTTCCTCTCAGGCGAGCTCGACCCCGCCGACGAGGAGTTGGCCCACGCCGTCTCCGTGGCGTCCGGCGGGCCGGACGACGACACCCCTGACGAGATCCTCGGGATAGCAGGTCTAGCCGAGCGGGTGGGTCTGCCGGTCGAGCTGCTGCAGCCTCTCGTCGACGACGGCCTGCTCGTGCCCCGCCTCGTCGACGGCGAGTACCGCTTCTCGGCGGCCGACGTTGCGACTCTCGCCGCCGGCCTGAAGCTGGTCGAGGCCGGCCTTCCTCTGCCCGAGCTGTTGGCCCTCGCCCGCCACCACCACGCCATGACCCGTGAGGTGGCGGTGCAGGCGGTCGAGCTGTTCGACGAGCACGTGCGCAAGCCTCTGCGTAGCTCGGATCTTCCCGAGAGCGAGAAGGCGGCCCGCCTGGTCGAGGCCTTCGGCACGCTCATGCCCGCCGTCACCACGGTGGTGGCCAACCACTTCCGCCAGATCCTGCTGCAGGTGGCGCAGGAGCACCTCGAGTCCGTCGGGGAGCCGCCGGAGGTCGCGGAGGCGGGCGGCGGTGAGTCGTGGGAGTGAGACGAGACCGGCCAGCCGGCGGACAGCCTCTCCCTCGGGGCGACGAGAAGGTCCAGGCCGTCGACGCCATGTTCGACGCCATCGCACCGCGCTACGACCTGCTGAACCGGCTCCTCACCTTCGGGATGGACGTCGGTTGGCGGCGCCGGACCGTGAAATTCCTCGGACTGCCTCGCGGGTCGCGGGTGCTGGACCTGGCCTGCGGGACGGGTGACCTGTGCCGGGAGCTGGCGGCGGCCGGCCACGTGCCGATCGGCGTCGACCGCTCGGCGGGGATGCTGGCCGCCGCCCGGGCGGGCGCTCCCCTGCTGAGGGGCGACTGTTTGAGGCTGCCGGTGGCCACCGGCTCGGTCGACGGCCTGGTGTGCGGCTTCGCGCTACGCAACTTCGTGGCGCTCGAACCCTTCCTGGCCGAATGCGCCCGGGTGCTGCGCCCGGGCGGCCGGGTGGCACTGCTGGAGGTGTCTGTGCCGGCCAACCCGGTCCTGCGCTTCGGCCACGGGCTCTACTTCGGGACGGTCGTGCCACTGGTCGGGGGCCTGCTGTCGGACCGGGATGCCTACCGGTACCTCCCTAAGTCGGTTGCCTACCTGCCGCCGGGGCCGAGGCTGGTGGCAATGCTCGAAGAGGCCGGCTTCGACGAGGCCAGTCGCCAGGCCCTTTCCACGGGCATCGCGCAGCTTCTGACGGGCACACGCTCGGACTCTCCGCCCCCGTCCCCTCCGAACCGGTGACAGTCGGAGGCGTCAGGGGGGGGCCTGAGCGTCACCAGTTCGGATGGGGTCGGGCGTTGGCCTCGCGGACGCGGGCTCTCACCGAGGTCGAGGGACTGGCCATGGGCGAGGACGTGCTGGCCGGGATGAGCACGGACGGCTTCGCCTGGCTCCACGACGGTGGCGGGATCGTCGGCTCGGGGGTGGCGGCGAGGGTGGCGGTGACCCTCGACGATGCCCCGGCCGCGGCTGCCGAGCTGCTCGGGTCGATCGCCGTCGAGAACCCGCTGGGCCTCGCCGGCACCGGGCCGCTAGCCGCGGCCGCCTTCCCGTTCGACCGCCGGTGCGTGGGCGAGCTGGTCGTGCCCGCGTGGGTCGTGGGCCGCGACCGGCAAGGCCGGGCGTGGGTGACCGAGACCTCGGCCGGGGACGGCGCTACACCCGGTCGGGGCGCGCCGGCTGACGACGATCCCGGCGGCCGCCAAGTCGAGCCCACCCGGTTCGTCGTCGACGGCCGGGGCGACCGTTCGCGCTGGACCGCGGCCGTGGCTGCCGCCCTGGAGCGAATCGACAAGGGAACCCTGGCCAAGGTGGTGCTGGCCCGGGCCGTCACGGTGGAGGCCGACTCGCCCTTCCACATCGGCACCGTGGTCGACCGGCTCCGCCACGCCCACCCGTCGTGCTTCACCTATGCGGTGGGCGGCTTTGTGGGAGCCAGCCCCGAGCTGCTCGCCCGGCGGCGGGACGAGCTGGTCGTGTCCCGGCCGATGGCGGGCACGGTGGAACGGGGCGACACCGTCGCCGAGGACACTCGCCTGCTGGCCCAGATGACCTCGTCGGCGAAGGAGACGGCCGAGCACCGCGTGGTGGTCGACGCCGTTCGAGCCGCTCTTGCACCGGTGTGCGAGGAGGTATCGGCCAGCGCCCGCCCCGAGGTGGCTCGCTTGGCCACCGTCGCCCATCTGGCCACGACGGTGGCAGGGCGGCTGAGGAGCCCGGCCCTGTCCGCCCTGGCCGTCGCCTCGCTCCTGCACCCCACGCCGGCCGTGGCCGGGTCACCTTTGCCCGACGCTCTCGACGCCATCGCCGAGCTGGAGGACTTCGACCGCGGCCGCTACTCGGGGCCGGTGGGATGGGTCGACGTCCGTGGCGACGGCGACTGGGCGGTGGCCGTGCGGTGCGCCACCATCGAGGGGGCTCGGGCGACGTTGGCCGCCGGCGCCGGCATCGTGGCCGGCTCGCAGCCCGAGGACGAGTGGGCCGAGACCCAGTCCAAGCTCGACCCGATGCTGCGCGCCCTGGTCAGGCCGTGACGCCACGGTGGCCTGCAGAAGGCGTTACTTCGCCTCG
Source organism: Acidimicrobiales bacterium (assembly GCA_050742415.1). Taxonomy (GTDB): domain Bacteria; phylum Actinomycetota; class Acidimicrobiia; order Acidimicrobiales; family AC-14; genus JBOGIF01. The sequence goes on from JBOGIF010000158.1 coordinate 4,714, forward strand.
GTCGCCGGCGCCACCGATGTCTTCTGGCACAGGCAGCAGTCGGTGGGCAGGTTGCAGCCATCGCAGGCGATCCGGCCCTCCTCGAAGTGCACCCCCCGTTCGCACATCACGCAGCGCGCGTTGTCCATGAAACCCACGGCTCAGCCTCCTCAGGTCGCTCGTTACCCTTTCTTCGTGGTGTTCGGTTCTACCTCGTGGTCCCGACGTCGGTGAACCCGATCGTCGATGCCGAGATCGAGATCGAGGCCTATTGCGCCTCCCATTCCACCACCGAACCACCCGCTGTCGCGAAGTGGCGTCGACGACCCTCGGGTGGTGTGCGTCATGCTGGCGCTGCGGGACGGCGTGACACTGGTTCGCCGGGCCCGTCCGAACGAGGCTTCCGGACACTGACCAGGTAGCCGCCGGCCAGGGAACCGAGGAGGTTGGCCACCAGGTCGCGACCGGTGTTCTCGTAGCCGCCGATCGACGTCTCCGCCAGCAGGTGACTGGCGGCAAACTCCACCACCTCGTTGAAGGCCCCTACGCCCATGCCGAGCAGCGCCACCACGACGACGGTTCCGAGCCGGTGGCCGGATTCCGCCGGCAGCCACGACCTCGTCGCCTCCCAGCAGGCCACCCCAGCGGTGCCGAAACCCACGGCATGGACAAGGTTGTCGAAGTGGAGCCACCGGGCGATCACCGCGTTGTAGAGGATCCGATCCCCATCGAGCTGGATCAGCCCACCGGCGAGATGGCCCAATCCCCAGAGGGCCAGCCCCACGAGCACGGTCCGGCTGAAACGCACCCGCTCGTCGGCCACCGCCACGGCGAGAGCCAGCCCGACGACGATCACCGCGTACGGGACAGTCAGACGAGCGCCGGTGGCCAGACCGAAGCCGACCAGCACGACCACGTAGGCGGCGACGCTGCCGGCGATCAGCGGGTGGTGCCGGAGCGCGTTCAAGCGGTGCCGGGCCGCGATAAGGGCACCACTGCGTCCGCCACTGCCTGCCACACCTGGCGGTGGCGACTGACGTTGTCGGCCCGATCGGTCGTCACGACGACGACCCGCACGCCGCCCGCCTTCACCGCATCCACGACCGCCGGCACGAGGCCGGCCGCGGTGTCGACCCGTTCGGCCGGGATGCCGTGGACGGCGGCCAGTGCGGCGAGGTCGATGCCGTGCGGAGTGGCGAAGACCTGCTCGAACGTGTCGTTCGGCAGCCCGGCCTGCGGGAGGAACGAGAACAGCCCGCCGCCGTCGTTGTCGACGACCACGAAGACGGCGTCCAGGCCCCGGTCCCGGGACCGGAGGAGACCACCGGCGTCATGGAGAAAGGTGAGGTCGCCGCACAACGCCGCCACCGGGCTGCTGCCTCCGGCCGCCGCTCCCAACACGGTCGACACGAACCCGTCGATGCCATTGGCACCACGGTTGGAGAGGAACCGCAGCCCGGTACGGGGTCGGACGAAGGACTCCACGTCGCGCACGGGCATGCTCGACCCGACGACGAGGGTGGCGCCGCCGGGCAGGCAGGACACGACGTCGCGCGCCACGCGGCCCTCGAAGGGCGCGTCCCACGAGTCCAGAAGGGTGTCGAGCGCGTTCCGGGCCGCTGCCTCGAACACCAACCACGTCTCGAGCCAGGACCCGACGGGCAGTGGGGCCGGTGGTGATAGCCGCTCACTCGCCGCCACAAGCAGTGCATCGGGGTCGGCGGCGACGCGGACCGACACCGTCCGCATCGGGTCCAGCCAGGCCCCGTCGGGGTCGACGAGCAACTGGGGCACCGAGTCGTCGGCCCACGCCACGGCCGCCTTGTTCGTGAGCGGGGCGCCTACGCGTACCACCACGTCGGGCCTCAGGGCGGCGGCCACTGCCGGGTCCCGTAGCAGGGCGTCGTAGGTGGAGACGCAACCATCGCCGGCCCGCACCCCCGAAAGCGGGTCGGCCAGGACCGGCCATCCGGCGGCGGCGGAGAACCGCTGGACCGCGGCCGGCACCACGTTCGCCCCCCAGCCCACCATGAGCACACCTCGACGCCCAGTGCCCACCGCGTCCACCAGCGCGTCGACGTCGTCGGTATGAGGAGGAGAGAGCCGGGCGGCCGACACCGTCCAAGGTTGGCCGCCGGGTCGCCGGGTCGGCTCCGCCACGTCAGCACTAGCGCCGCCAGGCTCGGCGACGGGGACCAGCGGGTCCCGGAAGGCAAGGTTGAGATGCACCGGCCCGGCTGGCGGACCGACGGCCTCGGCGAAGGCTCGCGACGCCAGCGAGCGCCACCAGGATGTGGTGTCCGCGTCGGGGGTGCCAACCTCCACGAACCACCGCGGTGTCGAGCCGAACAGGCCGACCTGGTCGATGGTCTGGCCGGCACCGGTATCGCGCAGCTCGGGCGGTCGGTCGGCGGTGCACACCAGCAGGGGCGTCCGGCTGTGCCGGGCCTCGACGACCGCCGGGAACAGCTCGGCGGCGGCGGTGCCGGAGGTGCACAACACCACGACCGGACGGCGGGACGCCTTGGCTGCCCCGAGGGCAAAGAACGCCGCCGAGCGCTCGTCCAGGAAGACGTGCAGCCGAAGCCGCGAGTCCCCGGCGAGGGCCAGCGCCAGGGGCGTAGACCGCGAGCCAGGGGCGAGCACGGCCTCGGTCACGCCCGCCCTGGCCCATTCGTCCACCAACGTGCGGGCAAAGGCCGGATTCGCGTCGCGGCTCATGCCATCATCGCAAGATGCACCCCGCAGGCGGGTCCTTTCCCTCCCCGTCGGCCACGCTGCCCCGCCGGGTCGACGGCAGCGGGCCGCGCATCGTGCTGGTCCACGGCTTCACCCAGACCCTGCACTCGTGGCATACGACAGCCGACCTGCTGGCGGGCGGGTTCGAGGTGGTGCGTATGGACCTCCCCGGCCACGGCGGCGCCAGCCACCTGAGGCTCGGGTTCGACCAGGCGGCGGCCGCGGTCGGAGCCGCCGGGGGTTCCGGGATCTACATCGGCTACTCGATGGGTGGGCGGCTCTGTCTTCGCCTGGCCGTGGAGCGCCCCGACCTGGTCAAGGCCCTCGTGCTGGTCGGCACCTCGCCCGGCCTGGCCGGGCCGAAGGAGCGGTCCGGACGCCTCGACGCCGACCGGCGGCTGGCTGCCGACATCGAGCGCATGGGGACCCACGCCTTCCTCGACCACTGGCTGGGCCAGCCCATGTTCGCCACCCTGGAGCCGACCGCCGTCGACCTGGAAGCACGACGGGCGAACCCGAGCTCCGGTCTGGCCTCGGCCCTGCTGCTCCTCGGCACCGCTACCCAGGAGCCGCTCTGGGAGCGCCTCGGCGAGCTGTCGATGCCGGTGCTGCTCGTGTCCGGCGGGCTCGACCCGAAGTACGGCCTGCTGGCCGGCCGGATGGCGGGGAGCATCGGCGACAACGCCAAGGTGCTCACCATGGGCGGCAGCGGCCACGCGCCCCATCTCGAGCAGCCCAAGAAGTTCTGCCAGATGGTGTGGAGATTCCTTCATCCCAAGCCCTCGCCTTCGAGGCCGGAATCGAGCCGGTCGAGCAGCAGCGGGCTGGGCTCGGGCCGGCGGACCTCCAGCTGGTCGTCCACCGCCAGCAGCGGATCCGGCACTACGTCGGCAGCGAGCAGGTTCGCCGTCCCCAGGCCGCAGGCGTAGGGAAGCTCCGGCAGGGCGGCGGCCAGGGCGAGCCCGGCAGCCAGGCCGACCGAGGTCTCGTACATCGAGGTGACGATGGCGGCGACGCCGGCGGCTTCCGCTACCTCGAGGGCGGCACGGACACCGCCCAGCGGCTGCACCTTGAGGACGACGGCATCAGCGGCGGCCAGGTCGCGTAGTCGCCGGGCGTCGCCCAAGTCACGGACGCATTCGTCGGCGGCCACCGGCACACTCACCTTGCGGCGAACCGCGGCCAGGTCCTCGATGGTCGCCACCGGCTGTTCGACCAGCTCGATGTCGTATCGGGACAGGTGGGAGATGGCGTCGACGGCGGTGTCGAGGTCCCAGGCCCCGTTGGCGTCGACCCTGACCGCTGGCCCAGGGCCGAGAGCCGACCGCACCGCCGCCACCCGGTCGACATCGCGACCCACCCCGGCGGGGTCACCCACCTTGACCTTCACCCATCGGTGCCCCGCGGCCAACGCCGCCGCCTCGTCGGGCGGAAGGGCGGGGACGAGGACGTTCACCGGCACCGAGGTCCGGACCGCGGCTGGCCACGGCCGGCAGGCCGACTCCTCGGCCGCGGCCCGGGCCCGTCCCGGCTCGCACGGGTAACCGGGCAGCGGCGACATCTCGCCCCAGCCGGCGGGCCCGTGCACCAGCACGACCGCCCGTGACCACGAGCCGCCCAGCTCCACGAGCAGCGGCACCCGCAGGCGTCGCTCGGTCAGGATCACAGCACCAGGCCGACGGCGAGGAGGGCCGACAGCACCAGCTGCAACCGGGCCGTTGCGATCAGCCCGGACACGAGGTCGAGAGCGTCGGAACCCGGGGCCACCCGTCGCAGGGCACCGACGGCGAGAGGTGCCGCCAGCAAAGCGAGCAAGGCACCGGGGGCGGCCGGGGCCAGCAGCACCACGGCGGCCAGGGCACCGATGACCGAGGCCCGGTAGAGACGTCTCGTCCGCGACGCGCCCACTCGTACCGCCAACGTGCGCTTGCCGGCCGAACGGTCGCTCTCGATGTCGCGCAGGTTGTTGACCAGCAGGATGGCGCAGGCCAACAGGCCCACCGGCAGAGCCGACGCCACCGCCAGGCGGGGCACGGAGCCGGCCTGCACGTAGGCCGAGCCGCACGTGGCGACGAACCCGAAGAAGACGAGCACCGCCACCTCGCCCAGCCCGGCCGAGGCGTACGGCCGGGGACCGCCGCTGTAGAGGAGGGCGGCGGCCACGGCAACGGCGCCCACCAGCAGCAGTCTCAGGTCGACTGTCACCGCGAGCGTGATCCCGGCGGCGGCAGCCACCGACATTGCCCCGAAGGCGGCCCGCTTCACGGCCGCCTGCGAGGCCAGGCCGGACGCGGTCAACCGAACCGGTCCCTGGCGCAGGGTGTCGACGCCGCGGACCCCGTCGGAGTAGTCGTTGGCGTAGTTGACGCCCACCTGCAGCCCCACGGCCACCACCAGGGCCAACAGCGCGCGACCCGGCGAAATGGGGCCCAGCCGCGACGCCACGGCCGTCCCCACCAGCACCGGCGCCACCGCTGCCCCGAGCGTGCGCGGGCGGGCGCCCTGCCACCAGACGCCGAGGTTCACGGCCTCACGGCGGTCACGGCCTCACGGGCGGCGGGGAAAGCGCCCGAAGTCGGGAGCCCGCTTCTGCACGTAGGCGTCACGGCCCTCCTGGGCCTCCTCCGACAGGTAGTAGAGGAGGGTGGCGTCGCCCGCCAACTGTTGGATGCCCGCAAGGCCGTCGACGTCGGCGCTGAAAGCAGCCTTCAGCAGCCGCAGGGCGAGGGGGCTGTGGTGCATGATCCGCCGGCACCACGCCACTGTCTCCGCCTCGAGCCGATCGAGGGGCACCACCTTGTTCACCAGCCCCATGGCCAGGGCTTCCCCGGCGTCGTACTGGTCGCAGAGGAACCAGATCTCCTTGGCCTTCTTCTGCCCGACGGTCCGGGCCAGCAGGCCGGCCCCGTAGCCGCCATCGAACGAGCCGACACGCGGGCCGGTCTGGCCGAAGCGGGCGTTGTCGGCGGCGATGGTGAGGTCGCAAACCAGGTGCAGCACGTGGCCGCCTCCGATGGCGTAGCCGGCCACCATGGCGATGACGGGCTTGGGCAACCGGCGGATCTGCACCTGGAGGTCCAGCACGTTGAGCCGGCCCTTGCCCTCGTCGTCGCGATAGCCGTCGTCGCCCCGAACCCGCTGGTCGCCGCCGGAGCAGAAGGCCAGCGGGCCCTCACCGGTCAGGATCACTACGCCCACCTCGGCGTCGTCGCGGGCCCGGTCGAAGGCGTCGGACAGCTCGAACAGCGTCCGGGGGCGGAAGGCGTTGCGCACCTCCGGCCGGCATATCGTCAGCTTGGCGATGCCCTCGGCCACCTCGTAGCGGATGTCGGAGTAGTCGCCGCGTCGCTCCCAGTCGGGCAGGTCGCTGCTCTCGTCGATCTCGTCGCCGGGTGCCACGCCGTACGGTAGCCCTGACATGCCCGCCCGCACGCCCGTCCGCGTCGTGTGCGCCCCCGCTCCTGAGGCGACTGACGAGGTTCGACGGGCCTGGGACCGGCATGAGGCCGTGCTCCTCGTCGACCCGGACGCGCCGGCGCCCGACGCTCGGCGTCAGCTCGACGCCCTGGCGCCGGACCTGCCCGTCGCCCCCGGGGTGGCGGCCATCGTGGCCACGTCCGGCACCGCTGGCGAGCCCCGCGGCGTCGAGCTGACCTTCGACGGCCTGCGGGCGTCGGCGGAGGCGGTGGGCGGCGCCCTCGGGGTGACAGACGCCGACCGCTGGCTGTGCTGCCTGCCAGTGCATCGGGTGGCCGGGCTGGCGGTGCTGGCCCGGTCATGGGCCAGCGGGGTCCCGGTCACGGTGTTGCCCCGGTTCGACGTGGAGGCGTTCGCCTGGGCAGCGGCTTACTCTTCGGTCACGCTCGTGTCGCTCGTGCCCACCATGGCCCGTCGGCTCCTCGACGCGGGAGTCGACCTTTCCGGTCGGTTCCGCCACGTCCTTCTAGGTGGAGGACCGGTTCGGGCCGACCTGCCCGGCACCCCTACCTACGGGCTGACCGAGACGTGGGGCGGGGTCGTTCACGACGGCCGACCGCTGGAGGGCGTCGAACTCACGATTGGAGACGACGCCGAGGTGCTCGTGCGAGGCCCGATGGTGATGCGGCGCTACCGCAACGACCAGGCGGCAACGGCGGCCGCCTTCACCGACGACGGCCGCCTGCGCACCGGTGACGCCGGGCGCATCGGCGCCGACGGCCGCCTGGAGGTGGTCGACCGTCTCCGCGACCTCGTCATCACCGGAGGCGTGAACGTGAGCCCCACCGAGGTCGAAACCGTTCTCGCCGACCATCCCGACGTGGCCGACGTGGGTGTGGCCGGCGCCCCAGACCCGGAATGGGGCGAGCGAGTCGTCGCCTACGTGGTGGCCGCCGACCCGATCTCGGCCCCAACCCTGGAGGCCCTCCGCAGCTTCGCCGCCGAGCGGCTCACGCCGGCCAAGCTGCCGCGCCAGCTCGTGCTGGTCGAGTCGCTGCCCCGCGGGCCCGGCGGCAAACTGGCCCGCCGTCTGCTGTCGGTAGCGGCGGAACGATGACAGATCAAGGGCAGCCGCATCGCCCACCACATCCACTTCCCGACTACACCCTCGACGAGCTGGTGCAGATCGGCCAGCTGATCCTCACCGACCAGCGCTACGAGATGCCGCCCGAGGCCGAGGCCGCCTTCCGCGACTACCTCGAACGCCGGATGCGCCAACCCCGGTTCGCCAACGGCCGCAGCGTCCGCAACGCCCTGGAACGGGCCCGGCTGCGCCTCAGGACACGCCTTCCGAACGCTCGATGGCCTTCACCAACGCCGAGTGGCCCACCACCCCGTAGGTCGGGCGGTCGTCGATGCCGATCGCGATCTGCATGAGCGCGAACAGCACGACCCAGCCTAACGTCCTTTGCTCCAGCTCCAGGTCGACACCGCCATAGACGGCGGCGAACGTCGCCAACTGGTTGTACGGCAACAGCATCCAGGCACCGGCGAGGTCCGTCGCCGGGTCGCCAGCACAGATGTCCCCGAAGTCGATCACCGCGGTGAGTGCCCCATGCTCGACAATGGTGTTGGCCGGGTGAAGGTCACCATGGATCCACGCCGGCGGCCGGCTCCATTGGCCAGCACCGAGCGCCCGATCCCATACCCGCCGTAGGGCCCGATGGTCGACTCGGGACCCAATCTGGGATAGCCACCGTTCGAAATCGGGTGCGCGCTCGGCCAGCGGCACTCCGCGATAGGGGTTCGTCGGCGCATTCGAAGGAGCCTCTTGGTGCAATGCCCGGAGGAACCGGCCGAGGCGGCACGCCGTCTCCTCGGGCTGGATGATCTCGGCACGGTCGCCGGGGTGCCCTTCGATCCATTGGACGACCGACCACGGCCACGGAAATGCGTCAGAGGGCCGACCGATCCGAACGGGGACCGGAACAGGAAGCGGCAACGTCTGGGCGAGCTCCGGAAGCCACCGCTGCTCGTTGATCGTGAGCGGCACTGCGATCTGTCGACGAGGGAGGCGGGCGAGGAGATCGTCGCCGATACGCCAGAGCGCGTTGTCCCACCCGCTGTCGACCTCCGTCACCGGGAGGTCGGCCAGGTCGGGATGCTGTTCGACGAGCAGCGACCGGATCAGGCCTTCGCCAACCTCTATCTCCGCTGCCGGCGAAATCATCGACGGCAGCCTACGGAGGGCCCCGTCCCAGCCGGCGAGATTGTTGGGCGTGGGTGTCGATCAGGGCGGTTGTCGTTCGTTGAAGGGGTGAGGGTCGGAACGAGCCTCACCCCTTGCCCGGAAGGAGCTCCAATGACTGCCACCCTTACACCCACCGTCGAACCCACCACTGCGGCCGAGTGCTCGGCCCCGACTCCCCAGCTTTGGCGTAGAGGCCTGGCCGCTGGCCTGGTGGCGGGCGGCGCCACGACAGCCATCGCCGCCGTCGCCCACGCCCTTGGCGTGTCGCTGGAGGCCGAGCCCGGCAAGGCCATCCCGGCCATGGGCTTCGGCCAGCTCACTCTCTTCTTCACGGCCATCGGCATGCTGATCGCTCGCACCATCCGGGGTCGGGCCCGCCACCCCCGCTCGACGTTCGTCCGGACCACGCTCGTGCTCACAGCGCTTTCGCTGGTGCCGGACGTGATCCTCTCGACCGACGTCGCCACCAAGGTCACGCTGGTCCTCACTCACCTGGTGGCCGCCGCCATCGTTATCCCCGCGCTGTCGTCCCGCCTGGCGGAGCGGGGCGCCCGCTGATCCGGTTCGGAGCTAGTCGGTGCCCTCCGGCCAGGCGATGGCCCCGTTGAGCTCGGCGGCGCTGACCTCTAACACCGAGCTGGCCTGCACGCTCTCGTAACGGCCGTCGGTCGTACGTCGCCAGATGCCGAGCGCCCGAGCGCGTGGATCGACGATGACTAGCTCCTCAACCCCGTGGTCGGAGTAGAAACCAAACTTCTCGTAGGTCTCGTCGTCGGGCGACACGATCTCCACGACTACGCCTGCAGTGGGGACCCACGTGCCAGTCGGTCGGCCACGGTGATAGCCCCGATCGGGCACCCGGAAGTCCTCAGGGCGGCCCAGGTTGAAGGGGCCCGTACCCGTCAGCCCTGCGGCCTTGGCGTACGGGTGCAAGAGCACGGCGAGGACGTCGTCGAGATAGGCGTGTGCTGCACTGGGCGCTGGCGCCACGTGGTACGAGCCGTCCCACACCTCGTCGAACATGTCGATTCCAAGGGCGTGCCGACGCTCGATCAGGCTCTGAAGCTCTGCCGGCCGGGGGCCGAGCACGACCGTCCTCATGGCCCAATGGTAGGCGGCGAATAAGCGCCGCCCACGGCTAGCGGTACGGCCTCCATTCCACGAGGACGAGGGTGGCGTCGTCCTGCAGCTCGTCGGCTCGGTGCGCGACCACGTCGGCTACAACACGCCTGAGGGTTTCCGACGCCGACCGTCCGCCGGCCATGTGCACCGACAGCCTCTCCTTCAGGCAGTCGAGGCCGAACTGCTCGCCTCCGGTGGGATGGGCCTCCACCACGCCGTCGGAGTAGAAGGCCAGGATGTCACCGGGCTCCAGCTGGCACTCGCCGATCTCGGTCACCTGGCCGCCCAGGCCCAGGGGCAGGCAGGGCTCGCAGTGGGGCTCAGCCACCACCTTGCCGCCCCGCACGAGCAAGAAGTCGGGATGGCCGACGTTGATCCACGACAGCCGCCCGCTGACCGTGTCGAGCCTGGCCAGGTGCCCGGTGACGAAGCCGTCGCCATCGAACTCGTCCACTATGGCGGCGTCTATCAGAGCAACGGTCTCCAGCGGGTCAAGGTTCCGCCGACGGGCGTGGCGCAAGCCGGCGAGGGCCAGCGAGCTGAGCAGAGCGGCCCGAACACCGTGGCCCATGGCGTCGAAAAGGACGAAGTCGAGGACCTCTCCGTTGAGCGAGTAGTCGAACCCATCGCCGCCTATGTCGTACGCGGGCTCGACGTGGCCGGCGATGCAGACGTCGGGCGAGCGAAAGACCATCGGGGGAAGCAGCAGGTCCCACTGCATCTCGGCGGCGAGCTTCATGGGCTGCCGTCGGCGCCGCATCTCGATCAGATCGGTGTAGCGGCTGGACGTGCGTACCAGATGGCCAACCAGGCGCCCAAGGTCGTCACAGAGCCTCAAGATCTCGCCGTCGAGGGCGACGAACCCGAACTCCAGCACGCCGATGCGCTCAGCCCGCTCCCTCACCGGGGCCCACACACGCCAACCACCAACCGACCCGTCCCCCGGGGACTCGGCGCTCAGCGTCTCCTGGGTCTGGAACACCCGACCGGCCATGGTCCCGGCGATGGCGACGGGCGGGGGCGGCTCAGAGAGGAGGTCCGATGCGAGGGCCACGGGCCGCAACGTCTCCTGGTCGTAGTCGACCACGTAGAGGACGAGATGGTTGCCGCCGATGTCGTGAAGAGCCATGGCGATCTCGGCCGTCAACATGTCGGGCGCGGCGACGCTGGCGCGTCGCAACAGCTCGCTGACTACGTCGGCCCGCCCCATCCGCCTGAATCCTATGGGCATGCGGGCCCGTTGCCACCTGCCGAACCGTTACATGTAACATGGGCTCTTGGCTGCCTCCCGGGACAGGTCTTCAGTCTCCGATCGGGTCCGCAAGTATCGAGCTCGCTTGCGCTCCCAGGGTCTTCGGCCAGTTCAGATCTGGGTCCCCGACGTACGTTCGCCCAGGTTCGCCGCTGAGGCCCACCGTCAAGCGGCTGCTGTGGCGTCGAGCCACCAAGCTGGCGACGACCAGGCATTCATCGACACCCTCAGCCGCGACGACGAGTGAGGCGAGGCGAGATCTGGACGGCAGCTGCAGGAAGTGGCTACGCGGGTACACCTCGGCCCGTCGTAATCGTTCAGGACGACCGGTTCGACGCGACAGATTCGGTGACCGTCTGCGCCTTCACGACCGACCAAACCGAGGCGCCCTTGATCCGCCTGCGGGTCGAGCCGCACCCGCTCAACGGCCTTCGAGGCCCAGGTTCGCTGATGGTCGACAAGCTGACGACCGTTGCACGATCCAAGCTCGGAGAGCGGATCGGACGGCTCGGCGACGGGGACATGCTTCGGCTCGGCCGCGCCGTCGTGGTGTTCTTTGGCCTGGCGGGTGGTTGAGCGAAGCGTGGGTCGACCGCAGGTAACCGTCGAGCGACGTGATCGCCGTGTAGATCAGCTTGGCCATCGTCAGCGTCCTGGCTCGCCTCAGCTCCCCACCGTACTGACGTCCGCAGCTGCGGGCACAGGCGACCTACTGTCCGTTCCCATGGAGCTCACCCGCGCCCTTCAACTTGCATCGGACCGGAAGCTCGGCACCCTCGTGACGCTCAAGCGGGATGGTCGGCCACAACTGTCGAACATCATGTACGGGGTCCGGGACGGGATCGTGCGCATATCCGTCGCCGACACCAGGGCCAAGACCCGGAACCTTCGCCGTGATCCGCGCGCGTCGCTGTACGTGGGTCGACCGGACGGCTGGGCCTATCTGGTCCTCGAAGGAGATGCGGAGCTCACGCCGGTGGCAACCGCTCCAGACGATGCCGTGGTCGACGAGCTGGTGGAGATGTACCGGTCCCTTCAAGGGGAACACCCCGATTGGGACGAGTTCCGCCAAGCCATGGTGGCTGAGCAGCGCCTGGTCCTGCGCCTCCGCCCTAACCACGCGTATGGGATGTGGCCGGAAGGCTGAACCAAGGGTGAAGCGAAGACGTGGCCTCCGTCGCGGTCGACAAGCGCAACCCCTCCTTGAAACCCCGTCAGCTCGCGCGCCTGGGGCGGTCGCGTCTGGGCTCCGCGACACGAGTTGATGCGGTGAGCGATCACTTCGCTGGCATGCTGGGCTGGATGTTCTTGTTGTTGTGGAACACGTTCTCGGGGTCGTATTTGGCTTTCACCTCGGCGAGCCGCCGGTACGAGTCGTCGCCGTAGGCCTCGCGGACGCGGCTCGTGTCGTCGTCGGAGTCGAGGAAGTTCACGTAGACGCCGGCGCGGTGGAGCTGCAGGGCGTCGAGGAATGCTCGGGCCCACGCGGTCTCCGATGCCCTGACGGTGTCGTCCTGCTCGGGGAGCCAGGCTGCGTCGATGATGATGTTGTGGTCCACATCGCGCCCCGGGTAGGCCGTGGCGTCCCGCGGGGCCCGGGGTATTGCGCCACCCATGTGGAACATCGCCGCGTACGACCTCGGGGAGGTGGCGCCGTAGGCGTGCGCGGCGACGGTCTCGATGACCTCGTCGGACAGGCGGGTGAGGTTCGTGGCCTTCCAGTAGTAGTGCCAGCCATGGGGGACGGTGTCGTCGAGGCCGCTTTGATGGTCGACGTACAGGGTGGGTCCGACCAGATCCACGAGCGGGGTCCCGAACTGGCGGAGCGCACGGACGGCACGCGCACCGTCTTCGACGGGTCCGGCGTAGCAGCTGGCCACGGCGATCGCCGGCCGGAAGTGGAGGTCCTCGTTGACAACCGGCAGCGGCGGGATCGTGCCGAGCCGGACCACGTTCCCGAGCTCGTCAGGTGCGTCGGTGACGAACTCGCGGTAGAAGCGCAGGACGTCGGTGGTGTCCTCGGCCGCCCAGAACACCGGTCCGGCGATGACGGTGGGGCCGACCGGGTGCAGCGCGAACCGGAACGAGCTGACGATGCCGAAATTCCCGCCTCCGCCTCGCAGGGCCCAGAACAGGTCGGGGTGATCGCTGGCCGACGCCCCCACGATCTCGCCCTCGGCGGTGACCACCTCGGCCTGTACGAGATTGTCGACGGTGAGCCCGTGCTTGCGCATGAGCCAGCCGATGCCGCCGCCCAGGCTGAGGCCGCCGACGCCGGTGTGGCCCACGATGCCGCCCGTGGTGGCCAGACCGTGCGCCTGTGTCTCGTGGTCGACATCTCCCCACAGGGCACCGCCCTGGACGAGGGCCGTGCGCTCGACAGGATCGACCGAGACGGCGCGCATCGCCGACAGGTCGATCACGATCCCGCCGTCGCACACCGCGGTGCCGGCGACGCTGTGACCCCCACCGCGAACGGCGATCTCGAGATCGCGGTCGCGGGCGAAGCGCACCGCTGCCGCCACATCGGCGGTGCCGCTCCGAGACAGCGATTCGGTTCTGAGGAGCCGCCCCACAACGCCGGGTCTGCGCACATCGATGATGGCAAGCTGAGGGGCGGATGGGCAGCAGCGAGAACGCTAGGGACCACGTCCAGGTTGGAGGACTGCGCATCGGCTTCCGTCAGGCCGGCGAAGGCCGGCCACTGGTGCTCCTCCACGGCGCGTTGAGCGACAGCCGGGTGTGGCGTGACCAGCTCGAGGACCTCAGCGATGAGTTCACGGTGGTGGCGTGGGACGCGCCAGGATGCGGTGCGTCATCGGACCCACCAGAGACGTTCCCCCTGGGCGAGTACGCCGACTGCCTGGCAGGATTCATCGAGGCGCTTGGCCTGCGCCGGCCGCACGTCCTCGGCCATTCCTTTGGCGCCGGCCTCGCGCTGGAGTTACACCGCCGGCATCCCAGCGTCCCGCGGTCGCTCGTGCTCGTGGGAGCATACGCCGGGTGGGCCGGCTCCCTCCCGGCCGAGGAGGTCGAGATGCGGCTTCGACTGGCCCTCGAATCGGCTGAGCTCCTCCCGGACCGCTTCGTGCCACAGTCGATCCCCGGGCTCTTCTCCGACCTCATCCCGGCTCAGAGATCCGAGGAACTGGCACGGATCATGTCCGAGGCCCGTCCCGTCGGCACTCGCGTCATGGCGCGTGCCTTCGCCGATGCCGATCTGCGCGACGCGCTGCCCCAGATCCAGACTCCGACGTTGTTGCTGTGTGGCGGAGCCGATCAGCGATCACCCCCGCCGGTCGCCGAGGCGCTCCATGCCGCGATCCCCACTTCGAGAATGATCGTTCTGCCCGGCCTCGGTCACGAGAGCTACCTCGAGTCGCCTGAGCGGTTCAATGCTGAAGTGAGAGCGTTCCTCCGGTCGGTCGCCTGACACTTCCTGATCGCTCTCCCGAAAGGGTGGTGACCGAGTCGTCCTGCCGGGACGAAGACGCCACACACGAGGAGGCATCCCCGAAGAACGTCGCCGAACCCCCCAGCCCGCGGTGTCCCTGACCGCCGGGTCGGGGACAACAACGCGGCGCCCGTGACCGGTGCCAGCCCCTACCGGCTGGCGGCACCCATGACGGCGTCGTCGCGGAAGTCGGCGAAGAGGCCGGCGGCGGCCGGGGCGGGGAACACGACCGAGGCGGCCCCGGCGTATCCCGCGTAGCCGGGCATCGTCACGTTGTTGAGGCGGTTGGGGTCGACGGAGGCCGCCAGTCGGCCCAGGCGGTAGATCTCCGGGACGCTGATCCCGTCGAAGCGGCTGTGGCGCGACAGCACGGCCAGCCACCGGAAGAGGTTCGGCGGGCTGGTGCCCTCGGCCCGCAGCTTGGCCAGTGCCGACTGGATGACGAGGCCTTGGTGCTGGGTGCGCGCGAAGTCGCCACCGTTGACGTGCCGGTTGCGGGAGAAGGCGAGGACCTGGGTGCCGTTCATGTGCACCCGACCGCGAGGGAACACGGCCCGGGAGAACACGTCGTTCATGGGTACCGGAACGTCGACGTCGACGCCGCCGAGCTGGTCGACCATGTCCACCAGGCCGCCGAAGCTGGTGCTGATGACGAACGACACCTGCACACCGACCAGCTGACCCAACGCCTGCGCTTGTAGGACCGGTCCACCACGGGCGTAAGCGGCGTTGATCTTGTCCCGGCCGCCGCCGGGAATGTCGACATAGGTGTCGCGTGGGACGTTGAGGACCGTGGCCTGGCCGGTGCCGGGATTGATGCCGACGAGGTGCAGGGCGTCGGCCCGGGACACCGCCTCACCGGGACGAGCGTCGTGGCCGAGGATGGCCACGAATATGGGCCGGTCGGGGACCGGGGCGAAGTGAGCCTCGTCGACCTTGCTGACCTGGATGGCGGCCTCGGAACGAGCGGAGAAGGGCCCCTGGCTCATCTCGTTGGGCCAGACCAGCGCCATGACCGCCACTACCAGGAGCACGATGGCTCCGGCCGCCACACCGATCACGGCCGGCCGGCGGGCACTCAATTGGCCGCCACCGATGTCGTCGTCCCGCTGGGCGTGGACCGGCCTACAACCACGTCGTAGGAGTCGATCCGCCAGGAGCCGGCCTCTTCCACGAGCACCAGGTCTCCCCGCCGAGCGATGGTCACGGGCAGGTCGGACGTGCCGGCGAGGACCTTGAAGTCGACGTTGGCGTTGACCACCGACGGCCGCCCGTCGGCGCCGGACAACGCGTGCATCGCCACCACAGCCGAGTCGAGCTTCGCCGTGCCCCCGTCGACGGCGAGGCCCTCGTCGACCAGAACCGCCCGATCCCGGCCGGACAGCCGGGTGGCGGCCGCGGCCGTGAACACAGGGGCCAGGTCGCCTGCCGGTCCGGATGTGTCGAGCGGCTGGAACACCGCCCGCTGCAGGTAGGCGTCGAGAGTGGACGTCACGGCGACCCGGGTCTGCTCCACGGCCTCCGGCAAGCTGGCCACCGGGCCGAACAGGTCGAAGGACGTCACCGAGAAGCGCCGGGCGGGAGCGGGCGCCGGCTGGCCTCCGCTGGGCGGAGTCGGTCGGTCGTCGCCGCTCGAGCAGCCACCCAATGACAAGGCCACCAGGACAGCCACAACCGCGCGCGCCACCAACAGTCGCGCCCCCGCCGCTCGCATCAGTTGAGGCGAGCCCGCAGGGACAGTGCCTCGCGCTCCAGGTCCGCGGCCGAGTCGGGCAGCACCATGGCGAGCTCCTCCAGCTCGTCGGCCGCCTCCACGAGGAGCCCGGAGGCGGCCCTGGCCCGGGCCCGGTCCCGCCGCTCCATGGCCGGCACGCCGGGGATGGCCAGGCGCAACGACAGCACCCATTCCAGGTTGGCAAGATCGCCGCGCCGGTAGAACACCGACTTCAGGTTGGCGAGCATGCGGGTGAGCACGGCGCGTGGGCCGACCGGTTCCAGGTAGGAGTCCAGGAACGGCACGGCCCGGGCCGGGGCATTGCCGAGAGCGGAGCGGAACCGCTCCTCGCAGCCGGCCCGGTCGATCACCCGCCCGCTGTCGAACGGGTCGACGAACAGGTCGGGGTCGTCGACCGAGCGGAGCAGGAAGTGCCCCGGCATGCCGACGCCGACGAGCGTCAGGCCGACCCGGCGGGCCAGCTCGATGCCGACGACCGACCGCGTGATGGGAAGCCCCATCCGGCGCCGCACCACCTCGGTCAGGTAGGAGTTGGCAGGGTCGTGGTAGCGGCCGACCTTGCCACTGAACCCCAGGTCGACGAAGACGTGGCGCCGCCAACCCTCGAACGTCGCCCGCGGGCAGTCGGCGGCCAGGTC
>JBOGIF010000159.1:0-21924 GCA_050742415.1 Acidimicrobiales bacterium
CGCCCGTGACCAGGATGCGCTTGCCCTCCAGGAGGCTCACCGCAGGCTCACAACGGTGTGTTGGAATGCCGGGCGGGCACCGGCCGGCCGGCCGGCTCGGCCCGCTTGGTCCGCAGGGCGGACAGGGCAGCCACCAAGAGCTTGCGGGTGTCGAGAGGGTCGATCACGTCGTCGACGTAGCCCCGCTCGGCCGCCACGACCGGCGTGCAGAGGCGCTCGGCGTAGTCGGCCTCCAGATCCGCCTGCTGGCGCGCCCGGTCGTCGGCGTCTTCGATCGCCGCCAACCGCCGTCCGTGGAGCACGGCCACGGCGCCCGGCGCGCCCATCACCGCGATCTCCGATCGCGGCCAAGCCAGGCACACGTCGTTGCCGAGGCCCCTCGAGTCCATGACGATGTAAGCCCCGCCGTAGGCCTTCCGCAGCACCACGCACAGCCGGGGGACCGTCGCCGCCGCATAGGCATGAACCAGCTGGGCGCCGTGGCGGATCATGCCCCGCCACTCGAGGTCCTTGCCCGGGTGGTACCCGGGACTGTCGACGAAGGTCACGAGCGCCACGCCGAAGGCGTCGCAGCCCTGCACGAAGCGGGCCGCCTTGCGGGAAGCCTCGATGTCGAGCGTGCCCGCCTTCTGGCTCGGCTGGTTGGCGATCACACCCACCGGCACACCGCCGAGGCGGCCGTATCCGGTCACCACGTTGGGCGCCGAGCCGGCCCGGACTTCGAGGAACGACTCGTGGTCGAGCACGTCGGCTACCACCGTGCGCACGTCGTAAGACGCCGTGGCCCGTTCGGGGATGGCGTCGGTGGCGGCGCGGCACTGCCGGTCGACGGGATCGTCGCACGCGGTGACCGGTGGCTCGTCGAGGTAGTTCGAAGGGAGGTACGAAAGCAGGTCGGCGACGGCCCACCCTGCGTCCTCCTCGTCTGCCACCAGCAGCGATGCCATGCCGCTGCGACTGTGGTGCACAGCGGCGCCACCCAGGCCGGCGTGGTCAGTGGCGGCACCGGTGAAGCGCTCGACCGTGCGGGGCCCGTTGACGTAGGCGTAGGCGTCGGCCGTCATCACAACGTGATCGGCGAGACCCAACAGCAGCGCCGGGCCGGCCACGCACGGGCCCAGCACCGACAGCACCACGGGCACCGTGCCGGAAGCCTCGCTCAGCGCTCGGGCCACCCGTCCCCACGCCCACAACGACGCCAGTCCCTCCGACACGTCGGCGCCGGAAGTGGCCAGCTCGCCCACCACCGGGACACCGGTCTCGATGGCGAGGCGCACGACCCGCTCCACCACCTCCCCCTCGACTGTCCCGATCGCGCCTCGGTGCTTGCCTCCGGCAACACGGAAGAGGGCGACGCAGCGACCGTCGACGTAAGCCAGCCCGCCGGTGGCCGCCGAATGGCGGCCGGCGCCCACGGCGACGGCAGGGCTCATACCCGTGGAGTCGGATCCGCCGGTGTCAGGACGAGACTGGCGTTGTGCCCGCCGAACCCGAAGGAGTTCGACACGACTGCCCCGGCGGCGACGGCGCGAGGCGATCCCGAGACGACATCCACCGAGAGGCCGGGATCGACGGCGTGGTGGTTGGCGGTCGGGGGGACGAGTCCCCTGCTCATGGCTAGGAACGACGCCACCGCCTCGACCGCGCCGGCGGCGGCGATGAGGTGCCCGGTAGCGCCCTTGGTAGACGTGACGGGCGGACCGTCGTCGCCGAAGACCTTGACGATGGCCTCGGCCTCAGCCGCGTCGTTTAGCGGGGTCGAAGTGCCGTGGGCGTTGACGTGGGCAACGGCCCGCGGCTCCAGTCCGGCGTCGGCCAGGGCCAGCCGCATGCACTCGGCGGCACCGACCCCGCCGGGCGACGGAGCAGTGATGTGATAGGCGTCGGCGTTGCGGCCATAGCCGGCGATCGACCCGTAGATGCGGGCACCGCGAGCGACCGCACGCTCCCATTCCTCGAGCACCAAGAAACCGGCGCCCTCGCCGATCACAAACCCGTCGCGGTCGACGTCGAAAGGTCGCGATGCCAGTTCGGGGGCGTCGTGGCGGCCGCTCAGCGCACCCATCCGGGCGAAGGCGGCGATGGCGATAGGGGTGACGCACGCCTCTGAGCCCCCGGCCAAGACGACATCAGCCGAGCCGTCGCGAATGAGACGCATCCCCTCACCGAGGGCATGGGAGCCGGCGGCGCAGGCCGTGGCCACGCAGAAGTTCGGCCCGGTCCAACCCATCTTCATCCCCACCACCGCGGCGGTGGCATTGGGCATCATCATCGGGACCAGGAACGGGCTGACCCTCGATGCGCCCCGGCGGAACAGCTCCTGCTCCTGCTCCTCCTGGGTGATCAGGCCACCCACACCCGCCCCGGCCACCACACCGCAGCGGGCTGGATCCGCCGCCAGCTCTCCGGCGTCGGCCAGAGCGTCGGCCGCGGCCGCGAAGCCCAGCTGGCTCACGCGGTCGGTCCGTCGCGCCTCCTTGTAGCCCAGGTAGGGCTCAGGGTCGAAACCTGGCACCTCGGCGGCGAAGCGCACCGGCAGGTCCGAAGGGTCGAACCGGCTGATTGGCGCCGCACAAGAGCGCCCGCTGGCCAACGTCGACCAGAACGACTCCAGGTCGGTGCCGGCCGGGCACTTGACCCCCAGGCCGGTGACCGCGACCCGAACCCTCGTCATCCGGCCCGGTCGGCGCTCTCGGCGGTGGGAGCGTCGAGGCTGCCCATCACCAGGTCGACGGCCGCGCCGACCGTGTCGATCCCTTCGAGCTGCTCCTCGGGCACGGTGATCGAGAACCGCTCCTCGAGGGCCATCACGAACTCGACCAGGTCGAGGCTGTCAGCGTCGAGATCCTCTTTGAACGTGGCGCTCTCCTGGACGACGGAGGGCTCCACCCCGAGCACCTCGACGGCCACACCGGTCAGTTGCTCGAGGACTTGCTGGCGGTCCATCTGGTTTCCTCCTGTAGACGTGATCTCGAAAAGGGTCGGCGGCGCACGCATCGATCAGTGGCCCATGCCCGCGCCGCCGTCGACGGGCACCACCGCGCCGGTCACATAGCCTGCACCGTCGGAGCACAGGAACGCCACCACGGACGCGACCTCCTCCGCCGTGCCGAACCGGGCCAGCGGGACGAGCGCCCTCATCTGCTCCCTTCGCTCCTCGGCCAACGCTGCGGTCATGTCGGTGATGATGGGCCCGGGCGCCACCAGGTTGACGGTGACGTTGCGCGAAGCCAGCTCCCTGGCTGTCGCCCTGGTGAGGCCGACCAGACCGGCCTTGGCGGCGGCATAGTTCGCCTGCCCTCCTACCCCGGAGAGCCCCACCACCGAGCCGACGGCCACGATGCGGCCCCAGCGGGCCCTCATCATGGCCGGAGCCGCCCGCCGGAAGACGTGGAACGCCCCGTCCAGATTGGTCCGCATGACCTCGCCCCAGGCTTCGTCGGTCATACGCACGAGCAGGCCGTCGCGAGTAACCCCGGCGTTCGACACCAGCACCTCCACCCGGCCGAGGTCGGCCTCGACCGCCGAGAACGCCTGGTCGACGGCAGCCGGGTCGGTGACGTCGATTCGTACCGGGAAGCCCTGCCCCGACTGGGCGGCGATGGCCTCGCACGTATCGGTGGCGGACGCCTCGTTGGACGCGAATCCCACCGCCACCCGGTGGCCGTCGGCGGCGAGCGCCAGCGCCACGGCCCGCCCGATGCCCCGAGAAGCACCGGTAACGAGCGCCACACGACCGCCCATTACGGGGCCCAGCGCAGGAGGGCACTGGCCCACGACATCCCGGCGCCGAAGCCCGAGAGCAGGACCAGCGAGCCCGGTCGCAGCCGGCCGGCGTCGGCCGCCTCCGCCAGCGCGATGGGGATGGACGCGGCAGACGTGTTGCCGTAGCGGTCGATGTTAACCATCGTCCGATCGGCGGGGATTCCGAGCCTCGACCCGGCGGCCTCGATGATGCGGAGGTTGGCCTGGTGGGGCACGAACAGGTCGACCTCACCGACCTCCACGCCGGCCGCCTCGAGGGTGTTGGACGCAGAGTCGACTATCGCCCGGACGGCCCGGCGAAACACCTCCTGGCCCCCCATTCGCAGCCAGTGCTGGCCCTCGGCGACTGTCGCCGCACTGGTGGGTAGCCGGCTACCTCCGGCGGATACGTACAGAAGCCCGGCGGCGGAGCCGTCGGACCCGAGGTCCCATGCGAGCAGCGCCGGCTCGTCCGACGGCGTGAGCACCACTGCGCCCGCGCCGTCGCCGAAGAGGACGCAAGTGGAGCGGTCGTCGGGGTCGGCGATCCGGCTCAGCGTCTCCGAGCCGATCACGAGCACCGCATCGAGCCGCCCGGCGGTGAGCATCGACGACCCGACGACAAGCGCGTAAACGAAGCCGGAACAGGCGGCGTCGAGGTCGAAGGCACCGCAGCCGAGGCCGAGGCCGTCCTGCACGAACGAGCCCGTCGGCGGCAGAGGCTGATCCGGGGTGCACGTGGCGACGATGCAGAGGCCGATGTCGGCGGGGCTGAGGTCGGCCGCCTTGATCGCAGATGCACCGGCCTCGATGGCCAGGCTGGCGGTGGTCTCGCCGTCATCGGCTACCCGCCGTTCGCGGATGCCGGTGCGCTCGACGATCCACTCGTCACTCGTGTCGACTCGCAGAGCGAGGTCGTGGTTGGTCACCCGTCGCGCCGGGACGGCCATGCCCCAGCCCCGGATGGCGGCGGCGACGCCCGCCGTCATGTAGCCAGGCGCAGCCAGGCCACGGGCTGGCCTTCACGCACCCGTTCCCCGGCGTGGGCCAGCAGACCCATGAACATCCCCGCGAACTTCGAGCGAACCGGCGTGGAATGTCCGCTCCCGTCGATGAAGCCGATCACCTGCTCCTCGACCAGCACGTCGCCGTCGGGGTCGGCTGCTGGGCGGAACTTTCCGGCGGTGGGCGCCAGCACCACCCGCTCGGGAACCACCAGCAGCTCGCCGTGAACGGGGACGGTCTCCATCAGTTGGCCACCTCGGCGAGGGCAGGTAGATCCTGCGGGCTGGAAACGGTGCGGGTCGCGACGTTCGGCACGGTGCGGCGGGCCAGCCCGGAGAGAACGGCTCCTGGGCCCACCTCCACGAACGTGTCGGCGCCCAGGTCCACCAGCGTCTGCATCGACTGGCGCCACCTCACCGGCGAGAGCAGGTGCCGGGCGAGGCGGTCGTGCCACTGGTCGTCGCCGTGGGCCTCGGCGTCGACGTTGCAGACGACGGGAGCTGTGGGCGCAGAGAACCTCGTGTCCGCGAGGTCCGCGCTGAACGCTGCCGCCGCGTCCGACATCAGGGGCGTGTGGAACGCGGCGCCGACGTTCAGGGGCACTACCCGGCGCACACCGAGGGCACGGGCCCGGTCGGTCGACCGCTGGACCCCCTCGGCGGTGCCACCCACCACGACCTGCCCGGGAGCGTTGTCGTTGGCCACCCAGCACTCTTGCCCGCCCGGATCGGCGCATGCCAGCTCGGCCTGCTCGAGACCGGCGCCCACGAACGCAGCCATGCGTCCGGGCCGCCGGTCGGCGGCCTCCTGCGTGCGTTCCGCCCGCTGGCCGGCCAGCCTCACGCCATCCTCGAGCGTGAGCGCCCCGGAGGCCACCAGCGCGGTGATCTGGCCGAGCGAGTGCCCGGCGAAGGCCACCGGGACCCCCAGACTGTCGCGAACCGCGTCCCAGGCCATCAGGGATGCCACCAGAACAGCGAGCTGGGCATCGCGGGTGCGGGCCAGGCCCGCCTCGTCGGCATCCAGCAGGAGATGGGAGATCGGGATCCCTAGCGCCAGCTCGGCCTGATCGACGACACGCCACGACTCCGAAGCCCGCCAAGGGTCGCCCATATGGGGGACCTGGGTCCCCTGTCCCGGAAAGATCACGGCTATGCCCACTCCGTGGCTCCGACCCGCCCGGGGTGGAATTGGTTACATCCCGGCGACTAGCAGGTGTCGAGACCGGTGCGGAGCTCGCCCACGAAGGCGGCCGCCTCCTCGGCGCCGCCGCCCTCCAGGAGCCGGCGGACGAGAGCCGCGCCCACGATCACCCCGTCGGCCTGGACGGACGCCTCCACCGCCTGCTCGGCACTGGAGACGCCGATCCCGATGAGCACGGGCTTGTCGGTGACGGCCTTGAGCCGCTTGCCCATCTCACCGGCGGAGGCGGCCAGCATCGACCTCTCGCCGGTCACGCCCATGAGCCCGACCCCGTACACCCAGCCCCGGGAGCGGGCGCAGATGGCCTCCAGCCGGTCGTCGGGCGTGGTGGGCGCGGCCATGAGCACGGTCTCCACGCCCGCCTCGTCGGCGGCCGCCGCCCACTCGTCGATCTCCCCGAGCGGCAGGTCGGGAACGAGGGCCCCGGCGACCCCTTGGTCGGCCAGGAAGCGGGCGAAGCGGCGGTGGCCGGCCCGGAAGACCACGTTGTAGTAGGTCATGACCACGATCGGCACACCGGCGTCGACCCTTCCGAGGGCGCCCACCACCGACGCCGGCGTGGCCCCCTGGGCCAGGGCCCGGGCCGACGACTCCTGGATGGTGGGCCCGTCCATGATCGGGTCCGAGAACGGGATGCCGACCTCCACCGCGTCGGCCCCGGCGGCGGCAACGGCCTCCACGCATGTCAACCAGTCGGGCCCCAGGCCGCCCGTGAGATAGGGCACCAGCAGCTTGTGGCCGGCGTCGCGCCGGGCCCGCAGGCCGGCTTCCAGAGGTCCCGCCCGCGCCACCCTCTAGAGCCTGGGACCGAGGATGTCCATTACCTGGGCAACGTCCTTGTCGCCTCTACCGGTCAGGGTGAGCAGCACGGTGGAACCGGATGGAAGCTCGTCGGTGGACGCGGCCCGGACCAGCCACGCCAGCGCATGCGCCGGCTCCAGGGCGGGGATGATCCCCTCGGTCTCGGCCAGGAGGCGGAAGGCGTCGAGCACCTCGTCGTCGCCCGCCGAGAAGTACCGGGCCCGGCCCACTGCGGCGAGATGGGCGTGCTCGGGACCGACCCCCGGGTAATCCAGCCCCGCCGACACCGAGTGGGCCTCCCGAACCTGGCCGTGCTCGTCCTGCAGGAGGAAGGACATGCTCCCGTGCACGACGCCCGGCACCCCTTCACCGATGGCGGCCCCGCCGGCCGGCTCGACACCGACGAGCCGGGCCGAGGTGCCGACGAACCCGGCGAAGGTGCCGGCGGCGTTGGAGCCGCCGCCCACGCACGCCACGACCACGTCGGGATCCCGGCCGTCGAGGATCGACCGGCACTGGCGGCGTGCCTCCTCCCCCACGACCCGCTGGAACTCGCGGACCATCCACGGGTACGGATGGGGGCCCATCACCGATCCGAGGCAGTAGTGCGTGCTCTCGACCGTGGCCACCCATTCCCGGAGGGTCTCGTTGATGGCGTCCTTCAGGGTGCGGCTGCCCGAGGCGACAGGCACGACCTCGGCACCGAGCAGGCGCATGCGGAACACGTTCAACGCCTGGCGCTCGACGTCGACCTCGCCCATGTAGACCCGGCACTCGAAGCCGAAGAGCGCGGCGGCGGTGGCGGTGGCCACCCCGTGCTGGCCGGCCCCGGTCTCGGCGATCATCCGGGTCTTGCCCATGCGTCGGGTGAGGAGGGCCTGGCCGATGACGTTGTTGATCTTGTGCGACCCGGTGTGGGCCAGGTCCTCGCGCTTCAGCAGGATCCGAACGCCAAGGCGGGCGGACAGGCGCCGGCACTCGGTGACAGGAGTGGGTCGCCCCGCGTAGTCGCGGAGGAGGGCGTCGTACTCGGCCCGGAACTCCCGAGCCGCCCAAGCCTCGCGGAAGGCGGCCTCGAGCTCCTCACAGGCAGGGACGAGGGACTCGGGAAGGTACCGTCCGCCGAAGTCGCCGAACCGCCCGCCGGCGGCAGGTTCGGCCATGAGCGCCCAGTCGGTGGACGGGGTGCTGGCACTCACCCGGCGTCGTCCTGGTCGAACGGCAGGTCTTCGGCTCCCTGGTAGGCAGGGGTGGCCGCCGCCCGGGCTGCGGCCACGAAGGCGCGAACCCGCACCGGGTCCTTGTGGCCGGGCGACGACTCGACACCCGTGGCTACGTCGACTCCCCACGGGTGAACGGCCGCGATGGCCTCGGCCACGTTGGCCGGGGTGAGACCGCCGGCGAGCATGAGGCGCATCCCGTCCGGCGCCTCGGCGAGGGCCCAGTCGAACACCTGCCCCGAACCGGGCGACGGCGAGTCGACCATGACCACGTCGGCGCCGTAGTCGGCTGCCCCGCCCACGGAGCGGTCGCCTGCGGAGAACGCCCGGATCACGAACGGCACCCGGGCGCGTACGTACTGCGCCTGCTCGGGGGTCTCGTGGCCGTGCAGCTGCGCGCCCCGCAGGCCGGCATTGTTGACGACCTCCACGACCCGCTGCGGCGACTCGTCGCGGAAAACGCCAACGGTGAGGATCTCGGCCGGGAGCCGCTTGGCGATGTCGGCCGCCCGGGCCGGCGAGATCTGGCGCGGAGAAGGTGCGAACACGAACCCGATGGCGTCGGCTCCCATCGCCACGGCCAGGAGCGCGTCCTCCTCGGTGGTGGTGCCGCAGATCTTGACGAACACCCGCTCGACGGTACCCGGCTGCTCCCCGGACCACGGGACCCTTTGCTCACGGGGAAGACAGGCCCTGCCTCAACTCGGTCAGCGCCGCCGCCGGGTCGGCCGCGGTGACAAGCCGCTCGCCCACCAGGGCAGCGTCGTAGCCGGCGTCGGCCAGAGCCACGAGATAGTCGGCCGATGCGATCCCCGACTCCGCCACCTTGGTCATCGTGTCGGGGATCTGGGGGGCGATCCGGAACGCCAAGGACCTGTCGACCTGGAAGGTGCGGAGGTCGCGCTGGTTCACCCCCACGAGGTCGGCGCCGCAGGCGATGGCCTTGTCGAGCTCCTCCTCGGTGTGGATCTCGACCAGGGCCGCCATTCCCAGGTAGCCGGCCAGCGCCCGCATCCGGTTCAGCTTGGTCTGGTTGAGAGCGGCGACGATCAGCAGCACGGCGTCGGCGCCCATCAACCTGGCGTCGTAGACGTCGCGCTCGTCAACGATGAAGTCCTTCCTCATCACCGGCAGGCTGCAGCCCGCACGGGCTGCGGTGAGGTCGTCGGGCGAGCCGCCGAAGAATGCCCGGTCGGTCAGCACGGAGACGGCAGCGGCACCACCCGCCTCGTACGCCCCGGCCAGGCTCGCGGGGTCGAGGTCGGGGGCCAGGTCGCCCTTCGACGGTGAGCGCCTCTTGATCTCGGCGATCACGCTCAGCCCCGGTTGGCTGATGGCGGCGCGAAAGGGCCGGGGCGGCGGAGAGTCGAGCGCTGCGGATGCCAGGTCCCGCAGCGACCGGTCGTCGGCTGCCGCGGCCAGCCGGTGAGCAGCCAGGATGTCGTCGAGCATGGGGTGATCCTTACCTACCCGGGCGGAGGGGGACCGGGCACACAGCCCGGCAGGGAGAAGTGGGTCACACCGCTGCCCACCAGGAGCGTCACCTGGAAAGAGCCGGGGGTCTGGCACCGCACCCGGAAGGTGGCTCGACCGTCGCCATCGGTGAGCTCGGCCCCGGAAGACTCGAGGGTGAGGCCCTCGGTGACGTCGAACTGGAGCCGCACCGCCGGCTTGGGCTCGATGACCAGGCTCCCGTCCTCACCGACCCGCCCGACCCCGACACGGATGATCACGTCAGCCACCTGGTCGACGACCGGAGGGTTCGGGGCGACGGTGGCTGTGATGCTGTTGTCCCCGAAGCGGCTGACGTTGAGGGCCAGGTCCCGGCGCTCGTCGGCGCCCAGGAAGAGCACCTCGGGCATGAGCTGGCCGAGCTCGGGCGGTCGGAAGGCCTTCACCCGATAAGGGCCGCCCAGCACCGAGTCGATGGACCAGCGCCCGCTCCCGTCGGTGCGGAGGTCCGCGACCGCTGGGTTCCTGGAGACGAGCCGCTCGACCCGGACCACCGCGCCCTCGACAGGGCCGTCGGGGCCGACGACCGTCCCCGACAACGAGGCGTTGCCAGGGCCGAGCGACACCGGGACCGTCGTGGAGGTGCGCGGGGCACCGGGGAGGGTGATGACAGGCGCCGTGGTCGGCGGGCTGGTGGAGGAAGGCGGTGGCAGCGTCGCCGCCGTGGTGGTCGGCCCCGGGTCGTCGCCTCCGCCACCGCAGGCCGTGGCGGCGAGGACCACTAGGCCGACGAGCGCGGCGAGCCGCCGGGCCCGCCTGCGAGTCGAAGGCAGTCTCATGGCACCAGCGGCAGGGCTTCGACGCGCGCCCGCACCGATCCCCCGGGCCACGACAGCTCAGCGTCTGCTGGCGGCTCGACCGCCCTCTGCACATAGCCCAGCGCCACCTGGGGGCGGCCGGGGAACGGGTGTCCGACGCTGGTCACCACCCCGACCTCCTTGCCCCCCACGGCGATGGCGGCCCCAGCGACAGCCGGTAACCCGTCTGCGGCGACCGACAGGCCTCGCAGGCGCCGAGGCACCTTGCCGCCCCGGGAGTCGATCCTGGCCACCAGCTCCTGGCCCGTGTAACACCCCTTCGTGAAGCTGACCGAGCGCTCGACGACCCCGGCCTCGGCGGGGATGGTCCGCTCGTCCAGCTCGCGGCCGAGGACCGCCACACCGGCCTCGATCCGGGCCACCTCGTAGGCCTCGGGCGAGCACAACGGGACCCCGGCTGGCACCTCCGGGCAATCCCCGACCAGGTCGACCCCGGGCAGGCCGGGCCAGTCGGCGGGCAGCGCCAGAGCCCCGGCCGAGCCGGTGGCCGCGGCGTGAGCACCGGGCCCTCGAACGGCGAGGCAGCGCCAATCCCGCGTCTCGATGGTGCAGGTCACGCGGAGCTTGAAGCGCTGGAGCCGTTCGATGGTGGCCTGCGCCCAGCCACCGTCGGTGTCGAGGACGAACTCGGCTTCGCCGGTACGGGTGACCCTGAGGAGGGCCACCACCTTGCCCTGGGGCGACAGAAGGAGGGAGTCGGCCGAAGCCCCCACGGGCATGTCGACGTCCTGCGAGAGCTGTCCCTGAAGGAACTTCTGGGCATCGGGCCCGGCGACGACCAGGAAGTCCCGGGGAAGCCAGAGCGCGCCCACGCCCTCCCTCAGCGTGGCGTAGTCCGCGGCCAGGTCAGGCACCGGCTGGCACCCCACCAGCCCGGGCGGCCCGCATCCGGCGGGCGGCCGGCACCGCCGCGAGCAGGGCCGCCGCCTTGTTGCGGCACTCCTCGTCCTCGGCGGCGGGGTCGCTGTCGGCCACTATTCCAGCGCCCGCCTGGACCGACGCCCGGCCGTCGGGGCTGACGAGCATCGTGCGGATGGCGATGGCCGTGTCGAGGTTTCCAGAGAAGTCGAGGTACCCCACCACGCCCGCATAGGGCCCCCGCCGGGTGGGCTCGAGCTCGTCGATGATCTCCATGGCCCGGACCTTCGGAGCACCCGACACGGTGCCAGCAGGGAGGGTGGCGCGCAGCACGTCGATCGGACCGAGGCCGGGCCTCAGCCGACCCGACACCTCCGACGTGAGGTGCATGACGTGGCTGTAGCGCTCCAGGCTCATGAGCTCGTCGACGTTCTCGGTCCCGAAGGTCACGACCCGGCCTACGTCGTTGCGGGCGAGGTCGACGAGCATCACGTGCTCGGCCACCTCCTTCGGGTGCCCGCGCAGCTCGTCGGCAAAACGCCGGTCCTCGGCCTCGGTCCCACCCCGCGGCCGGGTACCGGCAATCGGCCGCGAGACGACCCGCCCGTCGCGCAGCTGGACCATCGGCTCGGGTGAGGAACCCAGGACGGCCACCTCCGGGTGGTTCAAGAAGTACATGTACGGACTCGGGTTGACCTGGCGCAGCACCCGGTAGACGTCGAACGGCGAAGCGCCCAGGTCGAGGTCGAACCGCTGCGAGAGGACCGCCTGGAAGATGTCGCCGGCCAGGATGTGCTCGCGGGCGGCTTCCACGGCGCGGCAGTAGAGGTCGGTGCCCACTGTCGAGCGCACCTCCGGCAGCGCCTCGCTCGCGGAGGGCGGCTCGGCCGGGACGTATGGCAACGGCCGCCCGAGGTCCTGGGCCATGGCTTCGAGCCTGGCGGCGGCGGCGGCGAAGGCGGCGTCCAGAGCCGCCTCGTCGGTATCTCGGCCCACGAGCACGTTCTCGATCAGGTAGACGCGCTGGCGCCAGTGGTCGAAGGCGGCCAGGTGTCCGATCACCGACAGGACGGCGACGGGATGGCCCAGGTCGTCCGGCGGCGGATGAGGCAGGCGCTCCACCTCCCGGACGACGTCGTAGCCCAGGTAGCCCACGACCCCGCCGTGCAGCGGGGGCAGGTCTGGGATCGACGGCGACCGGTAAACGCGCAACAGGGACTCCACGGCGGCCAGCACCCCGTGGTCCAGGGGGACTCCGGGGGGCAGCGTGCCCGAGGCACGGATGCCGCGCTCGCTGGCGACGAGGACCAGCGACGGGTCGAGGCCGACGAAGGAGAAGCGGCCCCAGCTGTCGCCGTTCTCGACCGACTCCAGCAGGAAGCTGTGGGCGGCTCCCGTGGCGCCAGCCAGCTTCAGGTAGGCCGAGACGGGGGTCTCGAGGTCGGCCACCACCTCCCGCCACACCGGGACCACGGTGTGGTCGGCGGCCAGCGCCCGGAAGGTCTCCCTACTCGGGCTCAGCACCGTCGCCGACGATCGACCCGAACGAGCGGAAGAAGCAGCTCTGCGCTCCGGTGTGACACGCGCCGCGGCCCTCCTGCTCGACTACCACGAGCACGGTGTCGCCATCGCAGTCGTAGTAGGCCTCCCGGACCCATTGGCGGTCTCCCGACGTCTCGCCCTTGCACCAGAACTCGCGCCGCGAGCGGCTCCAGAACCACGTGCGACCGGTCTCCAGGGTGCGCCTCAGCGCCTCGGCGTTCATCCACGCCAGCATCAGGACCCGGCCGCTGCCCGCCTCCTGGACGATCGCCGGCACGAGGCCGTCGGCGTTGTAGACGACCCGGGACAGGGCGTCGTCGGCAATCGCAATAGGCGTGGCCACAGGCATTTGCGGCCATCGTAGGTGCCCGCCGCGTCCCAACCCGTCGGAGATTGACCTGGCCGTCAGAGGCGCACGGCGACGCCCCGGGACGCGAGGTGTGCCTTGGCCTCGCGCACGCCGTGCTCGGCGAAGTGGAAGATCGAAGCCGCCAGCACGGCGTCGGCGCCGCCTTCCAGGGCCCCGGCGGCCAGGTGGTCGAGCGTGCCCACTCCACCGCTGGCGATCACCGGGATGCCGCAGGCGTCGCTCACCGCCCGGGTCAGCTCCAGGTCGTAGCCGTCGCGTGTCCCGTCGCGGTCCATCGACGTGAGCAGGATCTCACCCGCACCGAGCCGCTCGCACTCCGCGGCCCAGGCCACCGCGTCACGGCCGGTCGGGGTCCGCCCTCCGTGGGTGAAGACCTCCCGGGCCCGGGCGTCGACCGCCACCACCACGCACTGGGCACCGAACTCGGCTGCCATCTCCGAGATCAACGCCGGGCGGGCGACGGCAGCCGTGTTGACCGCGACCTTGTCGGCGCCGACACGCAGCAGGCGGCGGGCATCGTCCACGCTGCGGACCCCGCCCCCGACCGTGAAGGGGATGAACACGGTCTCCGCCGTGCGCCGGGCGACGTCGACGATGGTCTCGCGGGCGTCGGAGCTGGCCGTGATGTCGAGAAAGACGATCTCGTCCGCCCCGTCCTCGTCGTAGCGAGCCGCCAGCTCGACCGGGTCCCCGGCGTCCACCAAGTTGACGAAGTTGACGCCCTTGACGACCCGCCCTCGATCGACGTCGAGGCACGGGATCACCCGGATGGTGCGCACGCCGCGATCGCCTCCTCCACGGTGAAGCGACCGTCGTGAAGGGCCTTCCCGACGATCGCGCCGCCAAGCCGCCGCCCCGCCTCCTCCAGCGCCGCCAGCGCGGCCAGGTCCGCCGTCGTCGCCACCCCGCCGGACGCGATGACGCTGATCGCGGTCGCCGCGACCACGGCCCGGAGACCTTCGAGGTCCGGCCCGGCGAGGGTTCCGTCGCGACCGATGTCGGTCACCACTACGGCCTCGACCCCGGCGTACTCGTAGCGGGACAGAACGTCGAGAAGGCGGATCCCGCCGCCCTCGGTCCAGCCTCGCACCGCTACCTCACCGGAGCGGGCATCCAGGCCCACGGCGATTGGCAGGTTCTTCGCCAGGTCCCGCACGAGGTCGGGCTCCTCGATCGCCGCGGTGCCGAGGACGACGCGTGCTGCACCGGCAGCCATCAGGGCCTCGGCCGTCGCCCGGTCGCGCACACCCCCGCCCACCTGCACCATCGCCCGACCCGAGACCGCCGCGGCGACGTCCGCCACCACCTGGCGGTTGGCGCCGACACCTGTCCGGGCGGCGTCGAGGTCCACGACGTGGATCCAGCGGGCACCGGAGGCGGCGAAGCCGACGGCCACCCCTACCGGGTCGGCTCCGTAGTCGGTCTCCCGGGAGTAGTCGCCCTGGTAGAGGCGGACGCACCGTCCACCCCTCAGGTCAATCGCCGGGTACAGATCCACAGAAGTTGGCCAGCAGCCGCAGGCCGTTGTCGCCGGACTTCTCCGGGTGGAACTGCGTGGCCCACAGGCGGTCACGCTGCACCGCCGCCACGACCGGCCCCCCGTACTCGCAGGTGGCCACCACGTCGGGCGACGGCTCGGGCGAGTACGAGTGGACGAAGTACATCCAGGCCGACGGCTCGAGGCCGTCGAACATGGGCGACGGCGACGCCATCTCGAGGCGGTTCCATTGCATCTGGGGCCGCTTGACCCCCTCCGGCAAGCGGCGAACGCGACCGGCCAGCACCCCGATCCCGGACACGCCCGGGTCCTCGTCCGATCCTTCGTACAACATCTGCATCCCGACGCAGATCCCGAGAAACGGCCGTCCGTCGGCCGCCGCACGGCGGGTGGGCTCCTCCAGGCCGCTGCCACGCAGCGCCTCCATGCAGCGCCCGAACGCACCCACGCCGGGCAGCACCACGCCGTCGGCGGCGTCCACCACGGCGGCATCGTCGGTCAGCACCGCTTCCGCACCGACCCTCTGGAGGGCCTTCTGGGCCGAGCGAAGGTTGCCGATCCCGTAGTCGACGACGGCGATCAACCGACGCTTGCGCTCAAAGGACGCCCTTCGTGGAAGGCACGGAATCCCCTTCGACGCGCACGGCGTCGCGCAGGGCCCGTGCCACGCCTTTGAACGAAGCCTCCAGCACGTGGTGGGCGTTGCGGCCGCTGCGCATCCGCAGGTGCAGAGTGATACCGGCGCTCGTGACGAAAGCCCTCCAGAACTCCTCGGCCAGCTGCGGGTCGAACGGTGGGTTGCCGAGGGGCTCGGGCGCGGGGTCGAGCTCGTAGTGCAGGAAGGGACGGCCCGACAGGTCGAGGGCGACGTCGATCAACGCCTCGTCGAGAGGCAGCGAGACGGACGCGAAGCGCCGGACACCGGCTTTGTCGCCGAGGGCCTGGCGAAGGCACTCCCCCAGGGCGATCCCCACGTCCTCCACGGTGTGGTGGGCGTCGACGTGCAGGTCGCCGCTGGCCCGCAGCTCCAGGTCGAAGCCACCGTGGCGGCCCAGTTGGGAGAGCATGTGGTCGAAGAAGGGCACGCCCGTGGCCACGGCCGACGTGCCGCTGCCGTCGAGGTCGAGATCGATGTGGATCGACGTCTCCTTGGTGGTCCGCGAGCGGCTCGCGGAGCGACCGCCCATCAGGCCGACCCTCCCTTGAGCACGGATCGGAGGGCGGAGAGGAAGGCCTCGTCCTCCTCGGGAGTGCCCACGGTCACGCGCAGGCAGCCCTCGAGGCGCGGCCACCCCGAGAAGTCGCGCACGAGCACCGACCGCTCGACCAGGGCCGACCACACCGCATGGCCGGAGCGCCCTCGGGGCCTGAAGAGCACGAAGTTGGCGGCCGACGGCCACAGGTCCACGTCGAGGGCGCCCAGGGCTGCGACCAGGCGCTCGCGCTCGGCCACGATGGCCGCCACCCGGGCCGACATCTCGGCCTCGAAGCGTAGGGCGAGGCGTCCGGCGATCTGGGTGGCGGCGTCGAGGTGGTACGGCAGAAGGACTGACTCAACGGCGGCCACGACGTCGGCGGGGGCCACGAGGTAGCCCAGGCGGACCGCTGCCATGGACCAGGTCTTCGAGTACGTGCGGGTGACCACCAGCGGCCGCCCGTCGGCGACCATCTCGAGGGCCGACCACGGCGCGAACTGGCCGTAGGCCTCGTCGACCACCACCAGGCCGGCAGATTGGGCCAGAACGCGCTCGACGGCAGCCCGGTCGTCGACCCCACCTGTGGGGTTGTTGGGGGAGCACAGGAAGGTGATCGCCGGCCCGGACTCGGCCACCCGCGCCACCTCCTCCTGGTCGAGCGCGAAGTCTTCAGTCCGTTCGCCGACCAGCACGTCGGTGCCCGTCAGCCGGGCGATGTGGGAGTGGAGCGCGTAGGTGGGCTCGAAGACAGCGGCGCTCCGCCCCGGCCCTCCGTAGGCGAGGCACAGCGCCTGGAGCACCTCGTTGGAGCCCTTGGCCGCCAAAACCTGGTCGGGACGCACGCCGTGAGCAGCGGCGATGGCCTCCCGCAGCGCCCGGGCCGACCGGTCCGGGTAGCGGTTGAACGCCACCGTGGCCAGCTCCTCCACGAACGCGTCACGCCACGCCGGCGGCGGCGGGTAGGGCGACTCGTTGGTGTTCAGCCTCACGTCGACCACCACCTGCGGCGAGTGGTAGCCGACGAGGGCAGCGAGGTCGTCCCGGACCGCCAGCCTCACTGGTCCGGCGCCCTAGGTGCCGACGGGGACATCGACCCGCCGCGGTCTCTCACTGACTGGGCATGCGCCGGGAGGCCCTCGGCGTCGGCGATGGCAGCCACCGCCGGCGCCAGCCGCGCCAGGGTGGAGGCGTCGACCGACACGGCGTGAACGCAGCGCACGAAGTCGTCCACCCGTAGGCCGCTCGAGAAACGGGCGGACCCGAACGTGGGCAGCACGTGGCTCGGCCCGGCGATGTAGTCGCCCACCGATGCCGGGGCCCAGGGGCCGCAGAACACCGCCCCCGCGTGGCGGACCAGGGGCAGCAGCGACTCGGCCTCGGCGCACATCAGCTCGAGGTGCTCGGGAGCCACGGCGTTGGACACCGCCAGGGCTTCGGCAGGGCCGTCGACCAGGACGGCGTAGCCACCCCGTTCCAGGGTGGCCTCGATGTCGGCTCTACGGGAGGACGCCGCCACCAGTTCCCTGACCACCGCCGTCACGGCGTCGGCCACCTCTTCCGACCACGTCACCAGCCACGCCAGGCCGTCGGGCCCGTGCTCGGCCTGGACCACCACGTCGATAGCCGCCCAGCCCACCGGCGTGGTCTCGTCGGCCACCACCACCACCTCGGACGGGCCGGCGAAGGCCGCCGGTACCCCCACCACGCCCTCGGCCGCCACCTCCCTCTTGGCCACGGCCACGTAGACGTTGCCCGGGCCGACGATCACGTCGACGGCACGGACCGTCCCGGTGCCGTACGCCATCGCTCCCACCGCCTGGGCACCGCCGATCCGGTACACCTCGTCGACCCCTGCGAGGGCGGCCGCGGCCAGCGTGGCGGTGTCGACCGAGCCGTCGGGCCGCGGAGGGACGCACAGCACCACCTCGCCGACTCCCGCCACCCGGGCCGGGACGGCAGTCATGAGGACGGTCGACGGGTAGCCGGCCCGGCCGCCGGGCACGTAGGCCCCGGCGCGCTCCACCGGACGCCGCAGCTCGCGGACCACCACACCGTCGCGCTCGTATCTCTCCTCGTCACCCAGCTGGTGGCGGTGGTAGGCCTCCACCGCGTCGCGGGCCTCCTCGAGAGCCGACCGCAGGGCGGCCGGGATCGCCGCCAGGGCGGAGGACATCTCGACGGCGCCCACCCTGAGGTCGTCGAGCCGGGCCCCGTCGAACCGCTCGGTGTACTCCCTGACTGCGGCGTCGCCGCGCTTTCGCACCTCGGCGAGGATCTCCCGCACCGCCGCCGTGGGGGCGTCCCCACCCACCTCGGGCCTCGGCAACCTGGCCCGCAGCTCGGCTGTGCTCCCCGCCACGGCGCCACGGAGGTCGAGGCGCGTGAGCACCCGCCGATGGTACCGGCCCCGGGTCGGCACCCCACCGGGATAAGGCTGGGGTAGAACGTGGTCGTGACCGGCGCCGAGCTGTCGTCGATCGGGACCGCGCTCGAGGAGCTGACCCGCCGCCTCACCGGCATCGCCGAGGCGGCCGTCGGCACCGAGGCCGACTGGATTGCCCAAGAGCTGTTCGAGGTGGAGCGATCCCTGCTGCGGGCCCGACGCCAGCTGTCGACGGTGAGCGACAAGGTGCGGCGACCCGCTCGCGACTGACGGCGCCCCGGAGGGCGCCGTCAGTGGGCGGTCCGGGCGGCGGAACCCGGGTTACCGCCAGGGGGATCCAGGTGGCGGGAACCTGATCCCTCGATGTCGCGAAGTTAGCACCACTGGCCGCTGTGATCGGTCGCGCGACGTCATCGTTTTTGGAGCCGGCCGGGGCCCCCGGCGAGGGCCAGAACCGAGGAGGAGGGGCAGAAGTCGGCGAGGACGCAGTCGTCACAGCGGGGCCGGCGGGCCACGCAGACGCGGCGGCCGTGGAGGATCAGCCGAAGGCTGAGCGCTCCCCGTTCGGCTGCCGGAACCAGCCGGCCGAGGTCGGCCTCCACCTTCACCGGGTGGTCCTCGTCCGTCAGCCCGAGACGGCGAGCCAACCGCCCGACGTGGGTGTCGACGGGAAGCCCTGGCAGCCCGAAACCGACGCTTCGCACCACGTTGGCCGTCTTACGGCCCACGCCGGGCAGCTTCACCAGCTCGTCCATGCGCTGCGGCACCACCCCGCCGAAGCGCCGGTCCACCTCGGTGGCCATACCGATCAGGTTGCGGGTCTTGGACCGGAAGAACCCGGTGGGGAACACGACGGCCTCGAGCTCGGCGGGATCGGCAGCTGCCAACGCGGCCGGCGTCGGCCAGCGTCGGAACAGCTCGGGTGTCACCCGGTTCACGTTCTGGTCGGTGGTCTGGGCCGAGAGGATGGTCGCCGCGAGCAGCTGGAAGGTATCGGCGTGCACCAGCGCACAGAGCTCCCGGGAGTCCCCGGGGTACTCCTCGGCCAGGCGGCGGACCGTCTCCCGAGCCCGCCCCCTACGGCTCCGCGGGCGCGATCCGGACCCCTCCATGATGGCGAGGTTAGAAGGAACCGGCCGGTACCCTGACGGCGAGTGGCTCACCTCGAGGTAAAGCGCCAGATGGGCCGGGGCGACATCGCGGCAGTGTCCGAGCTGCTCGACATCGCCGCTGCCGTCGACGGTCACCGGCCGCTCGGCGAGCACCAGTGGCTGGACCTGGTCCATGGCGGTAGGCACGGGTTCGCCGGGCTGGTGGCGTGGGAGCCGGGCCACGGCCATCCCGTTGGCTACGCCCAGGTCACGCGCGAGGACACCACGGACCCGCGCCAGCCGACCTGGGCCCTGGAGTACGTGGTGGACCCTCACCACCGGTCCGCCGACCTGCACATCGGCCGCCGTCTCGTTGCCGCCGCCCTCGACGTGGTGCGCCAGGAGGGTGGCGGCCACGTGCACCTATGGGTACCCAAGCCAACGGAGTTGCACGATCGGGTGGCTTCCGAGGCGGGACTGCGACGAGGCCGCGAGCTGCGGCAGCTGCGGCGGGCCCTTCCTCTCGACGAGCCATCGACTTTGGAAGTGCGGCCCTTCGTGCCCGGCCGGGACGAGGCGGCATGGCTCGAGGTGAACAACCGCGCGTTCCGCTGGCACCCGGAGCAGGGCGGCTGGGACCTCGAGACGCTCCGCAGCCGCCAGAACCAGCCGTGGTTCGATCCTCAAGGCTTCCTGCTCCGCGAGCACGACGGGAAGCTCGCCGGGTTCTGCTGGACGAAGGTGCATCAGGACCCGACGCACCGGACGAGTGCGGCCGAGGGCGAGATCTACGTGATCGCGGTCGATCCGGGGTTCCAGGGCCTGGGCCTCGGACGGTCGCTACTGGTGGCCGGGCTCGACTGGCTCACCCGCCGGGGCATCGACACCGCCATGCTCTACGTCGACGCCGACAACGGGCCGGCCCTGCGGCTCTACCGGTCCTTGGGGTTCTCGCTGGACCACGTCGACCGGGCTTACGTAGGCGACGTCGCGGCGGCCGCTCAGCCGATGCCGCCGACCCCCACCGCGGACCCGAGCGCGTAGGTCAAGGCCGCGGGCACGGCCGAGACAGCCAGCTGGCGTGCCGCCGAGGGGACAACACCCCGGCCGGTGAACCGGGCCAGAGCGGCGCCGACGCCGAGCGCGGCGAGGCCGGCCAGGACGACCGATGTGAGCACCGCCGCTCCGCCGTGCAGGAAGAACCAGGGCAACAAAGGGACCAGCGCGCCCAGGGAGAAGGTCACGAACGACCAGGCGGCGGCGCCGACCGGCCGGCCCAGCGACGACGGGTCGATGCCGAGCTCCTCGCGGGCGTGGGTCTCGAGAGCCATGTCCGGGTCGCGCATCATGTGGGAGGCCAGCTCGTCGGCCAGGTCACCGCTCATGCCGCGCGACCGGTAGATGCTGACGAGCTCCTGGCGCTCGGACTCCGGACGCCGGCGCAGCTCGATCCGCTCCATCTCCAGCTCCCGCTCCAACAGCTCGGCCTGGGCAGTCATGGACACGTACTCACCCGCCGCCATGGAGACGGCGCCGCCGATGAGCCCCGCCAACCCGGCCAGGCGCACGAGGCCGGGCACAGGGTTGGCCCCGGCGAACCCGAGAACGATGGCGACGTTGGACACCAGGCCGTCGCTCATGCCGAAGACGGCAGCCCGCGCCGTGCCTCCCTGGATGTCGCGGTGGTGGCTCTCGGAAATCGGGGCGGCGCGTGTCGTCATCCTCGCCCGTCAACGTAGGCCATCATCGGTTCTATGCCCGGCCCACGTCCCGCCGTCACCGATGGGCGGTTCGACCTAGGCCAGCCCGAGCTCTCGCGGCTGCCGGTCCTCGCCGGGCAGCCGGCCTTCCGCGCCCTCCAAGTGTGGGCCGGCCTCCACCAGGGCCTCGAGCCCGAAGAGATGACGGACGTACCCCTCGCCTTGCGCGGGGCGCTCGCCGCCGCCCTGCCCCCGGGCCTCCGGCTCGCCCAGGAGTCGGTCAGCGACCGGGGTACGACCGTGAAGTGGCTGTGGGCGCTGGCCGACTCCACACAAGTGGAGACGGTGCTCATGCGTTACCCGAATCGGGCAACGGTCTGCGTGTCGAGCCAGGCCGGCTGTGCCATGGCGTGCTCCTTCTGCGCCACCGGCCAGGCCGGCTTCGCCCGCCACCTGAGCGCCGGGGAGATCGTCGAGCAAGTGGTCCGGGCCCGCCGCCGCGCCCTTCCCGACCGGCTCTCCAACGTGGTGTTCATGGGCATGGGCGAGCCCCTGGCCAACTACGACGCAACGTGGGCGGCCATCCGCCGGATCCACGAGGAGCTGGGGATCTCCGCCCGCCACCTGACGGTGTCCACCGTCGGGGTGGTGCCGGGCATCCGTCGGCTGGCCGCCGAGGACCTGCCGGTCAACCTGGCCGTCTCCCTGCACGCCGCCAACGACTCCCTTCGCGACGAGCTCGTGCCGTTGAACCGGCGCTATCCACTGGAGGTCCTTCTCGACGCCTGCCGCGCCTACACCGCCGTCCGGTCGCGACGGCTGTCGTTCGAATGGGCTCTGATCGACGGCGTGAACGACCGCCCCCGCGACGCCGCCGAGCTGGCCGAGGTGGCCCTACCTCTGGCCGCCCACGTGAACCTCATCCCGCTCAACCCCACGCCCGGCTACGCCGTCCGGGGCACGTCGCCGGCGAAGGCCCGGGC
>JBOGIF010000160.1:0-16751 GCA_050742415.1 Acidimicrobiales bacterium
CCTTTGTGGTGGTTTGGTCTCTTTCAGGACCCAGGCATGTCATTTTGAAACGTGAGGGGGCGGCGATGGGTCCAGGCCTACGAGCCCGAAACTGTCGTACTCCGCCCGTAGCCTCGCCGGGCATGGGTATCGAGGTCGAGGCGGCCGACCTTCTCCGTCGTCTCACGCGCAACCCGGCTTCGCAGTTCCGCAAGGGCCAGCTCGAGGCTGTCGTGGCCCTCGTCGAACGACGTGAACGCGTCCTCGTTGTGCAGCGGACGGGCTGGGGCAAGAGCGCGGTCTACTTCATCGCCACCAGGCTGCTGCGGGATCAGGGTTCCGGAGCCACGCTTCTGATCTCGCCTCTTCTGGCGCTTATGCGCAACCAGGTCGACATGGCTGCCCGGGCCGGCGTACGGGCCGAGACCATCAACAGCTCCAACCGGGACGACTGGGCCGGAATCCGGGAAGCCATCCGCGACGGTGAGGTCGACCTTCTGCTCATCTCTCCCGAGCGGCTCAACAACCTGCAGTTCCGAAACGACGTGCTGCCCGGTCTGGCGAAGGCGTCGGGCCTGCTCGTCGTGGACGAGGCGCACTGCGTGAGCGACTGGGGGCACGACTTTCGCCCCGACTACCGCCGAATCGGCCGCGTCCTCGCCCTGCTGCCCCGGGGTGTGCCGGTGCTGTGCACGACGGCGACCGCCAACGACCGTGTGGTGGACGATGTCCTCGAGCAGCTCGGCCAGAGACCGTCGGTCATTCGGGGCCAGCTGGATCGCGAAAGTCTTGCCTTGTCAGTCCTCGAGCTCGGCCAACCGGCGGAACGGCTGGCGTGGCTGGCTCGCGAGATTCCGACGATGCCCGGCACCGGCATCGTCTACCGTTCGTGTTGGCCAAGGCGGTGAGCAGCTGATGGCGCGTCGGAGCGACCGGTCTTTGGCCGCCTTGTTGTTGACGCAGCGACTTGAGCCCGTCGAGGCCGACCCGCTGAAGGCGTCCGAGTACTGGGCGGTCGTCACGGCCGAGCCGGAGCTGGAGGCGCTGCTCGAATGTGACGGCTCCGAGATCGCCAGGCGCATCGGCGTGGACGAGTATCAGGCGGCGCGGATCCGTCGGCTGCTCGATGGCGCCACCGCGTTCGCCTTCCAGCTCGAGCGCGTCGGGCAGGCCGGCATGCGTGTCGTGGCGTCGGTGGACGAGGACTATCCAGAGTCACTGAGCGCCCTCGGTCAAGCCGCTCCGCCGCTTCTTTACGCCTACGGCGAGCTCTCGTTGCTGAAGGAGCTGCATCTCGGCATCGTCGGCTCCCGCGACATCGTAACGGCGGGAGCGGAGGTGGCCAAGGCGGCGGCCCGGTCGGCTGTCGGCCACGGTCACGGTGTCGTATCGGGAGCGGCCAAGGGGGTCGACCAGCTGGCCATGCGCGCCGCCCTCGATGCAGGCGGCACCGCGGTAGGAGTGCTGGCCGACTCGCTGCAGCGGGCGGTGCGAGACGCAGAATTGCGCCGCGTCATCGGTGACGGCCGCCTCTGCCTGTGCTCCCCGTTCAAGCCTGACGCCGGGTTCTCGGTTGCCAACGCTATGGGCCGCAACAAGCTGATCTACGCGGTTTCGGCCGCCACGCTCGTGGTCGCTAGCGACCTCGATAAGGGCGGAACCTGGGCGGGGGCAGTCGAGGCTCTCCGTCGGCGAGTCACCCCGGTTCTGGTGTGGACGGGCGACGGCGCCGGGCCTGGGAACGAGGCACTGGTGGCTCGGGGCGGGACCGCCGTCAGCGAGATCGAGCGGATCTTCCCGTTGCCGATCCTCGAGTCGCCGGCTGTATCTGTCCGTCCGCTGAGCGGTTCACAGCTGTCGCTGAAGCTCGGCGAGCTCGTCGGGACCGGTCGCGACGAAACCCATCCCCGCCCGTAGTTGGCTGCTGCACGCCGTGCTCGGGGTGGCGGTCCTGGTCGGGCCGTTCCTGGTGCTGCTCGTCGCCCGACGCCGGCGAAGGCGGCGACGGGAGGACGCGCTGTCAGCCCTTGA
This sequence comes from Acidimicrobiales bacterium, assembly GCA_050742415.1. GTDB lineage: Bacteria > Actinomycetota > Acidimicrobiia > Acidimicrobiales > AC-14 > JBOGIF01. Next base: position 2,011 of record JBOGIF010000160.1, read on the forward strand.
GCTGTGAGAAGGAGCCGACAGCGGGGCCGAGGACCAGAGCCAAGATCGGCGGGAAGATGAACAGCACCAGGGGGAAGAGGATCTTGATCGGCATCTTCGCCGCCTTCTCCCGGGCCCAAGCCCGCCGGCGGGCCCGAACCTCTGTCGCCTGAGTCTTCAGGATCCGGCCGATCGGGATGCCGAGGGCGTCGGCCTGGAGCAGGGCCAGCACCAGCATGCGCACCACGTCGAGGTCCACCCGCTCGCGCAGGTGCTGTAGCGCCACCCTTCGAGGCAGGCCCAGCTCCATTTCCTGGAGCGCGATGGCGAGCTCGTCGGACAGGGGTGACGCGAAGTTCTTGCACACCATGGAGAGCGAAGCCTCGAAGCCGCTTCCCGCCTCGACGGCGATGGCGAGCATGTCGACGATGTCGGGAAGGTCCTTGAACATGGCGTCCGACCGGACCCGGATCGCCCTCTTCAGTCGAGCTGCCGGGAGCTTGAATCCCATGACGGGGAGCATCACGAAGGTGATTGTCCTCGTGAAGGGAGAGAGGGCCGGGAGGAACGGCAGCAGCGCCACACCGGCGGCGGCCAGGCCGACCTGGATGGCGAAGTGCTCGGCCGCCCTCCGCTTGCTGGCCAGCCCGGCCTGGGCCAGCTGCCGGTCGATGTTCTGGAGGTACTGACGGGGCAGCAGCCGCTCCAGCCGGTGCGACACGGCAGGCACGAGGCTCCTCACCAGGCGGGGTACCACGGGCTCGGCCAGCCGTCCCTGGAACCCGCTGGGGCTGGGATCGTCGAGGAACTCGTCGAGGTCGGGCGCTGTGTGCCGCCACGGGGTAAGGGCCCCCACCATCACGACGGCGCCGAGGAGCGCCAGTCCGAGGAAGAGGAGCGCAGCCGGGGACATCAGATCTCGATCTTCACCATGCGGAGGATCACGAGCAGCCCGACCAGGACCGACGCTCCGCAGAGCGCCAGGAGGACCAGGCCCCAACCCTGGTGGAGCGGTGCGACGTAGGACGGGTTCAGGAGCTCGAGCAGCCCGAAGAGGAAGGGCACCAGCCCGGCGAGGACGTAGGCCGACATCCGGCCCTCGGCGGTGAGCACGTTGACCTCACGCCGGATCTCGCCTCGGGCGCGGATGAAGTCGGCGAGTGTGTGCAGGAGGTCGGCCAGCCGGCCTCCGATCGTCTGCTGGATTCGGATGGCCTGCACGACGATGTCCATGTCGCGGATCTGCAGCCGCGCCGCCATCCGTTCGAGCGCGACGACGGTCGGGTCTCCCAGCCGGGTCTCGGCCACGATCTGTGAGAACTCCTCGGAGAGGGGAGGGCCGGCCTCCTCGCACATCAGCTGGATGGCTCGAAGGAACGTGTGCCCGGCGGTCAGCGACGACGCCACCAGGGCGAGGGCGTCGGGTAGCTGAGCCTCGAACTTCTTTCTGCGTCTGGCCACGCGGAACCGCAGCACGAGGACGGACAGGGGCATGGCGCCGAGCGCGGCGGCGATCGCCACGGGCAAGGCGTGGGTGGCGACCAGAACCACGGCGGCCATACCCAGTGCAGCTCCGATGACGATGACGACGAACTCGCCGGGCCTTAGGGGCACCTTGGCCTGTTCGAGGGCGTGGCTCAGGCGACCACCTGTGTCCATTCGCTCGACCACCTGGCCGGCCAGGTCCACCGCCCGGACCGTGATGGCGCTCAGGTCATCGCCTTGGCCGCTCTCGTCCGGTGACAGCGGTGCCAGGCCGAGAAGCTCGTCGATGGCCCTGCGCTCGGCCCGCCGCTGCACGAGCCCCGCTGAGATCATCACGGCGAGCCCTCCGACGAGGGCGAGAACGGCGACTATCACACCAGGTCCTAAGCCGACTTCTTGCGCCGACCACCGAGCAGATGACGCCGGGGTGCGACGGGCGCGACCTCGAGGCCGGCCACGCCGGTGCTGGCCAGGCCTGAGACCAGCACCTTGCTGACCCCGCTGTGGGGGGCGTAGGCCAGCACCGGCTGGCCCATGTTGAGCGACCGGTTCACCTCGCGGCCGTAGGGGATCACGATCGAGAACCCCTGGGGGAAGTACCTCGCCATCCGGTCGACGTCGATACCCACGTCGGAGTCCACCTTGTTGAGCACCAGCTCCACCCGCTCCTCCGGCACCTTGAGCTGCTTGAAGGTGGACAGCAGGCTCCCGAGGTTGCGCACGCTCGGCAGGTCGAGGGTGGCGATGGCGAAGACCTGGTCGGCGGAGTCGAGGGCGGCGAGCACCGTCTCGCTCAACCCGGTCGGCGTGTCGACGATCACGTAGTCGAAGCGCGACTTGGCCGCTTCGATCACCCTCGTCACATCGTCGGCGCCGATAGCGTCGGCGTCGCCGGGAGCGTCGGGAGCGGCGAGCACCCGCAGGCCGGTGTCGTGGCGGGCCATGTGCTCCTCGAGCCGGGGACCGAGGTCGTCGCTGTCGCCGTCGGTGCCCAGCAGGTCGCCGATCGTGTACTTGGGCTTCAGCCGCAGCGCCGTCGAGAGCTCGCCGAACTGGAGGTCGAGGTCGATCAGGCCCGTCCGCTTCCCGAAGCGCGACTGCAGGTGGTAGGCGAGGTTGGTGGCGAGGAAGGTCTTCCCGCAGCCGCCGGTGGCCGAAGTCACCACGATCACGGTCCCCGTCTTGGCGGGCACATGGTCCTCGATCCTGTCCAACGACGCCATCTGGCCGATCTCCAGCGCCTGCTCGACGGCCTCGAGCAGCACGTCGTCCGTCACCGGCAGGCGGAGGATGTCGAGGGCGCCGGTGCGGACCGTGGCGCGGAGGTTCGAGCTGCGCCATTGGTCGGGCGCGAGGAGAAGCCTCATCTGCGGGCACCGGTTGCGAAGGGCACGGAGCGCTTGGAGCCCGGAGCTGGTCAGCGCCGACGGGCCGGCGATCACCAGGTCGAAGGTGTCACCCCCGGCGATCAGGTCGTCAATCGCCTCGAGCTCGTCGTAGTGGATCGCCTGGTCACGCTGTCGCAGGGTCGAAGTCACCTGCTCGATCTGCTGCCGCAGCTCGCCGGTGGCGCCGAGCACGAGCAGCTTCGGATTGCGCACGCCCGGCCTCCTAGCCCGGCCGCAGGGCTTCGGTGGGCCCTGCTCCCGGCGTGGTCACGCGTCCCTCGCCCCGGGGGACCAGGTCGAACCAGAGCTTCTCGAACTCGCTCAGATAGATGAGCCGCTCGGCCTCCGCCGGCGTCACCGCCAACAGATAGATCAGGTTGGGACTACCAGGCTGGCCCTGGGCTGCGGGCAGTCCGGCGCCGTTCACGTTGAGCACGTCGACGGCCTGCAGGACCAGGCGCACACCCGGTGCGGCCCCCTCACCCCGGCTGACGCCGTAGACATCGATGCGGTCACCCGTGCCCGCGAACCCGGCGATGCCCGGCACGGGCTGGAGCTCCAGCGCCAGGGCCCGCTTGCCGGCGGGGATGACCACGGTGCCGATGCGCGTCTGGGGGGCGGGGAACATCTCGACGGTGACGATCGTCCCCACGGGGATGGTCGCAGCCGCCACGCCGCTGCTCACCTGCGAAGGGTCGGTCACGGCGCCGGCGGGACTCACCTCCGGGGCCACCGCCCTGGCCCGGATCTGCCCGGCAGCCAGCGCCGCCGATCCCGCCGTGCCCGTCTCTACGGCCTCGGCGGCGTAGAAGACTTCGACCTTCGGTGAGCTGTTCGAACCGCCCAGACCTCGGCTTCCGAAGTAGGCGGCCCCACTGCCGCCCGCTACGAAGATGGCGAAGCCGGCGAGCAGCATCACCTTGGTCCTGGTTGTCATCTGTCCCCGCATGTCGGCCTTTGTTGTGACGACGAGCACGGCGATCTGGTGGAGCGCGCATCCCGTTGTGTCTGTCAGGAGTGTCGGCACGTTGGGGCTCGGGATTGAGCCCGCGGCCCAGATCGTCGCTAGTTGCCCACCAGGTGGACAGGGTCACCGACGATGTTCACCGACCAGGTGGTGCGGTCGTTGGACGTCGAACCCACCGTGTAGCGGATCTGCCACCAGACCTTCGTTCCGTAGAGCGTCGTGTAGTTCGGGGGCAGGCTGATGTCGAGCGTCATCCTGCGGTCGTTGTACTTGGAGGTGCTCTGAAGGCCCGTGTATGGCTGCGCGCCGGTCCCGCTGACGGTCAACGACGTGACCCCGGATGCCCCGCAGCCCCCCGATGGAGGCGTGGGTGGGTTGCAGAGCGTCGTCCATCTGAAGGTGGTGGGACTGCCGTTGGGGTCGAGCACCTCGATCTTCTGGGCTCCCTCGCCAGCGTCGAAGAGGGTGATCTGCATGGTCTTGCCGGCGTGGATGGGGTCGATCTGAGCCAGGTAGAAGGTCGCCGTCGATCCGGACGAACCACCCAAGTTGGCGAATATCGACATGTCGCCGACGCCGTGGATCTGCGGGCACGATGCGGAGTAGCCGGCCTGCCCCGAGATGGTTGTGCAGGCGGCGAACAGCAGGCCGGTGTAGGCCCTCAGGCCGAAGCCGTTCGACGCCCGGCTCTCGGTCGTCTGGGCGTTGGTCTTGACCCGCACGTAGTAGGTACCGGCCGTCGGGCTCACCCACGTGTGCAGCGGCATCCACAGGTTGCGGTGCAGCAGGTCGTTGGTAGTGATCGTCGTCGTGGAGAGCAGCGGGTTGTCGCTGGTGTCGAGCGGGGTGTTGTCGGTGCCGTAGACCTGGAGCACGCTGGTGACGGCCTGCGCTTCCGACGCCAGGGCGATGTCGGGAGCGGCCAAGGTCGTGCTGTAGCCGCCGTCATAGACCTCTAGCTTGAGGGAGCTCTGGGCTTGGGGGAGCTCGACGGCGTACAGGTAACCCGCCGGGTCGTAGTCGGGGTTGGCGGCCGACCCGTTGTTGCACTGGAGCGCGGAGCCGGTGGAGGTCGTGTACGACTCGTTCCGGGCCAGCTTGAGGTCGCCGCTCTCGTGGCCGGCGCAGTACCCGTTCACCGCCGCCCAGAAGTTCTCCCGGTTCGATCCGCTGAGCAGGTCGCCGGTGCCGAACGTGTTCTTGGGACTGCCGAGCGGCACCGGCAGGATGTACTCGGCGGTCGCCCGCCGGGTGATCGACTGGTTGCCCTGGAACATGTGCGAGAAGGCCTGGGGCGCCTTGGAGTCGGTTATCGACACGACCAGTCGGCGCGTGTACCCGGCCATCGGCGAGACGCTGATGGTCATGGTGGCACTGGGCACCACGCGGTTCTTGGCCGCCGCGGCCAGCGCGACGGTCTGGGCGGTGGGGAAGTCCGGCATCCAGACGACGCCGGCGAGCGCGGCGGTGTCGGCCGCCCGCTGGATCTCGGAGCCGCGCGCGTACCAACCCCCCACGTCGACCACGAAGGCGGCGGAGATCATGAGTATGGTCACCGCCAGGGCGACGAAGGCGACGAGATAACCGCCCTCTCCGGATGGCTTGCGGGCTGCCATCACGCCTCTTTGGGCTCGAGCCGCATGACGGCGTGGTCGTTCATGGTGAGGGCCGAGCCGAGGAAGCCGGTGAGCATCGGATGCCTGGCCCTGACCCACACGCCGAGGTAGTCGGTGCCGCCGGCCTGGATGGTCTGGCGGTTGGCCGGGCACCAGGAGAGGTCGAGCGAGCCGACCGCGCAGCCGAACCACGACGACGGTGCCGTGCCGGCCACGATCTGCTGGAGCTGCGTCCCCGAGTAGGCGTTGCACGAGCCGCTGACGCTGTGAGGGGTGCCGGTCAGGCAGGCCGTTGGGACGGCGCCGTCGGCCGTCGTCGACTTGTACACCAGCACCCAGTCGACGTTGGCGATCCCGACGTCGGTGATGGCCGAAGCCACTCCCAGCAAGGCTCCCTTGTCGGCGGTCGACGCGGTGCCCTGGGCGCTGCCGACCCGGACCCCGGCTCGCACCGCCGTCTGGACCGTCATCCGGCCCTGCCAGGCCAGCCCGAGCTCGACGATGCCGAAGGCCATGACCGCGAGCACCGGGACGAGGAGGGTGAACTCCACGAGCACGGCGCCGCGGGCGCCCTGGGCGCGCCGGGGACGGTCGGCGCTCACGTGAGCGTCCTCGGCTCCATGCGGATGATCGTGTCCGTGCGCAGGGTGACGGTCCGGCCGAAGATCCCGGTCATGTCCTCGTGGGCCGCCTCGACGTAGACGCCGATGTAGTCGGGAGGGCCCTGGGCGCCGCTCAGCGCCGTTTTACGGGTGTTGGGGCACCAGTAGCTGTCGATCTTGGTGGTGGGCCCGGGAGGCCCGACGCAACCGAACTGCGTGGTGTCCTTGGCCAGGTCGGCGGCCACGTAGCGGTTGCAGCTGTTGAGCACGCTCGCCGTCTTGCAGCCGACGGGAACCCGGTCGGTCGGGCTCGTCGCCCGGTACACCACGACCGAGCGGATCTGGCTGTTCGGCCCGGAGGCGCCGGACCCGATCGTCCTGAGAACCTGGAGATCGGCGAGGATGTCGGTTCCCTGCGCCGATGCGGAGCGAGCGCCGGCCAGCGACATGTTGGCGACGCTCAGCCGCTCGTAGAAGAGGAGCCCGCCCTCGATCACGCCCAGGAGGAGAACGAGGAACACCGGCGTGACGACGGCCGCCTCCAGCAAGGCAGTGCCTCTCTCGTTGCGAGTGCCGCCTGCGGTCGCGCGGATCGTCCGCCACCAGAGCATGCACCCCCTATCGGTACTTCTCCGCAGATGCTTGATCTCGCCCTGCCGCGCTGCCTCCGACCGGGCTGATCTCGGGCTTCAGGACTCTGGCGGGGGCGTCGGCGCGGCCCGCGACGCCGGGAAGTCGGGCCTCTCGGCCGCGACACTCAGCGCCCGGGCGCGCTTGAGGTGCCAGAGCAATACGGGAGTCCCGACTCCGGCGACGATGAGGCCGCTGAGCATGCCGTCGACCCCGCGGCTGCGACGCTCGTCTATCGCCCGAGACCGGGCTTCGCGCGCCTGCCGCTCCCTCTCCGCCTCGCTCTCGCGCTCAGCATTCCGGTCATCGGTCTTCGAAGGCCCGATCCGCTCGCGCCCGGGGTAGGTCTCGTAGGGAGCGGGCACCTCGTAGGCGTAGCGGGAAAGGCCAAGGCTGGGGAACAGGGCGCTCTTGGCGCCGAACAGGGCCATGGCGGCCCCGGTCACGACGAACCCGAGGCCGACGAGCGCAGCCAGATAGAAATACAACGGGGCCACCCAATTGCGCCGTGCCCCATGCGGATCGGGCGTCGAATCGGCCATGAACGGGCTCCCTTCCTCGCCCGCTAAGGGTAGCTGCGTAGCCACGCCAGGTGGGCCGCGGCGGGCACGATCTCTTGCGCGGGGGTCACTCCAGCTCGAGCACCTCGTGGGCTCCGCTCACCGTCAGACCCGGCTGTGGGCCGCCGCCGACGACGTGTAATTGGGAACCCAGACCGGCGACAGCCAGGCCGTGTCTCGGAACGCGCAGGGTCGCAGACCTCTGCCATCGGCCGCCCACCAGGCATTCGACCGACCCGATGGTCCCGTCCGGCTCTTCGCCTCCGGCGACGCACACCCGGGCGGCAACCTCTGCCGCCGCTGTCCCGCCCCGGGAGTCGTTCAAGGGTGGCTCGGGCCGCCACATCCCTCCTGGCGCCCACGACTCCACGGAGTCCAGGTTGCTTTCCAGCGGGCCCAGCCGCCCGCCGATGGCGTAGACCCGCCCGCCCGAGGAGGCAGCGGCCAGGTGGTCCCGGGCCTGCAATAGGTCGGGGCCAGGGCGCCATCCCCCCTGACCCGGATTCAGCACCTCCACCCGCGCCGTCACCCCCGTCGCGGTCGTTCCGCCGATGGCCGCCAGGTCTCCACCGAGCGCGGCGACAGCCAGGCCGCCCCGCGGCTCGGTCAGCGGAGGCTCTTCCCGCCAGGACGCTTCCCCGACGCCAAGGCTGAAGGTGCCGGACTGGGCCTTCCAAGAGCCGCCGGGATCGTTGGCGTAGCCGCCGGCCAGCCAGACACGGTCGTCGAGGGTGGCCAGCCCGAAGTGGTGCAGCCCCAAGGGCAGCGACGGCCCCGGCCGCCACCGCATAGCCACGGGGTCGTAGAGGTGGACGAGGGAGCTTGCCCGGCCGTCGGCGGTGAGACCTCCGACGACGACAACCATTCCGGCGAGCAAGGTCCCGCTCACCTCCGTGCGCGGCACCGGTAGCTCGGCGCCGGAATGGGACTCGGGCCCACCTCCCGGTGCCATCGCGTCGTTCCCCGAATCACAAGCGACGGCGAGCATCACCAAGCCCAAGGCGACGGCCAGCCGTGCGCTCATGTCGTGGCGGCCGAAGGACCGCCGATGCCAGCCAAGACGAGAGTGCACACCGGCGCGACGGCGTGGGCGGGGTCCAGGGCGTTGAGCACGTGACGGGCGGCGACGGGGTCGAAGGCCATGGCGAGGTGGTCCGACAGGTCCAGGGCGCAGTCGTCCTGCACCACGTGGTTGGCCACCCCCGGGCCGTCGACGAGCCCGCTGGTGAACGGCACGACGAGTTGGTCATAGCGGGTGACGATGTTGGTGTAGCTCACGCCCTCAGCGATCACTCCGTCGGCGTTCAGCCGCCGGAGGAAGTCGGAGCCAGCCAGGAACTGTTGGCACGAGCCGCAAAGCTGGTCCACGGTATCGGCGAACAGAGGGAAGAGCAGTGCCAAGGAGGCGCTGCCCACGTCCCGAAGTCGATCGAGGGCCGACACCGACGTGCCCTGGTACAGCGGGGTAAGGGCCACGAAATGGTCCACGGCTGAGGCCCCGCCTCCGAACTTCAGATATTGCTGGACGACCAGAGTGCCCTCCGACTGGGCCACTAGATCGACCTCGGAGGCACCGGTACCGGTTCGCACCTGGTCGACGAAGTTCGCCAGCTCCTGGGCGCTGGACTCCATTGGGACCATCCCGCCCAGCTGGTCGAGCGGAAACCGCGCTCCCGGGGTCACGCCGTACGTGAGAGCAAAGACGCAGTACCCCTCGTTGGCCAGCAACGGCGAGATCGTGTCCCAGTTGCCCGTCATGTTGGTGCCCAGGCCGTGCACCAACACCACTGGGCGAGGGCGGTCAGCCTGGGGTCGGCATGACCAGTCGTTCGCTCCTGGCGGCGGGGCCCCGGGCCTGGTTGACCCCGCCAGCGCGGCCGACACGGTGCTGAAGCTCACCGGCAGGCGCCCCTCCGGCAGGGCGGCGCCATCAGCCGGCGCCACCGTCCAGACGATCAGCACCAACACACTCGCCAAACCGGCCACCAGTGCCTGCGACCTTCGGCGTCCGTGCACGGGTCGACAGTAGAGCGGGCGTAGACTTACGACCATGAATGGTCCTCCCGTGATGTGTGAGGCCTGCGGGCGCGACGTGACGCCCGACGACCTGGTCAGCGCCGAGCTTTCGGTGGCTGGCGCCATGTGCCCGACGGCTATGAACTTCCACACCGCCTGCTACGAGAAGGCGGCGGCGATGTGGCAGCCCGACCCCGACTCCATCTGCTCCAACGACCCCGACTTCCCGGAGACCAAGCAGTGGACGTCGGCGGAGGTTTCGTAGAGGCCGCTGAGCCGATAGTCGGCTGGCGTTACTGGCAGGTCTCCAAGCAGAGACGCCTTCGTTCGGTCACCCAGAAATGGATCGAGTGGGCGCCGGGGCAGCCCCTGCGAGCCGTCTGTCTCGAGCTTCACCACCCCGCCCCGGCCGACGGTTGCAACTGTGGCGTCTACGCCAGCCGCGACCGCGCCACGCTCAGAGAGCACGGCCTGTGCCTCGTTCCCGGTGTTCCCATCGTGGTCGGCCAGGTGGCGCTGTGGGGTCGGGTCGTCACCGACGACCAGTCGTTGCGCGGCGAATTGGGAGCGCCCGTGAGCCTGTCGCTGGTCACGGACACCGTCGAGGACGGGCTTCTGGACGAGACGTTGACTGCCCTCCGGGCCTACGACTCGCCGGTCGAGGTGATCCTGCTCGACGAGGCGGTGGCCGGTGCCTCGGCGGCCATGCTGCGGTTCCAGGCCATGTCGCTCGAAGCGAGCCGCCGGTTCTCCTGAATCGGCGACGGTGATTCCAATCAGCACGGCGCCGTTAGCATCTCGGGCGATGGACCCCGTGATCTCCCGGGACCAGGTCACCCACATCGCCGGCCTGGCCCGACTTGCCCTGACCGACGACGAGGTCGACGTGTTCACGCGCCAACTGGCCGACGTGCTGGCCCATGCCGCCCAGGTGGAGGCCCTCGACACGACGGGTGTGGAGCCCACGGCCCATCCGCTCCCGCTGGCCAACGTGCTGCGCGACGACGTGGTCGGCCCCACCCTCGACCGCGACGAGGTCCTGGCCCAGGCGCCGGCGGCCGAGGACGGGCGCTTCCGGGTGCCGCGGATCCTCGGGGAGGCCGGTTGACGGCGGCCGAGATCGCAGCGGCCGTCCGGGCGGGTAGCCGACGGGCCCGGGACGTGGTCGAGGAGCACCTCGCCGCCGTCGCCGCACGGGAGCCGGAGCTGCACGCCTTCAACCTCGTTGTCGCCGACGAGGCGAGGACCGCCGCCGACGAGATCGACCGGCGGGTGACGGCGGGGGAGGACCCGGGACCGTTGGCGGGGGTGCCCGTGGCGCTCAAGGACAACCTCTGCACCCGCGGCATTCCGACGACTTGCTCGTCGTGGATCCTTGAAGGCTGGAGACCGCCCTACGACGCCACGGTGGTGACGCGCCTGGGCGCCGCGGGCGCGGTCGTCATCGGCAAGACCAACCTGGACGAGTTCGCCATGGGCTCGTCCACCGAGAACTCGGCCTTTGGGCCCACGCGCAACCCGCACGACCCCACGCGGGTTCCCGGCGGTTCCAGCGGTGGGAGCGCCGTGGCGGTGGCCGCCGGGTTCGCGTCGTTGGCCCTCGGGTCCGACACCGGAGGATCGATCCGTCAGCCCGCCGCGCTCTGCGGTGTGGTCGGTGTCAAGCCCACCTACGGCCTGGTGTCGCGTTACGGGCTGGTGGCGTTTGCGTCGTCGCTCGACCAGATCGGGCCGTTCGCCACCAACGTGGCCGACGCCGCTCTGCTGCTCGAGGTGATCGCCGGCCACGACCCGGCCGACTCGACGTCGATCCCGTCGCCGCCGCCGGCCCTGGCCGCCACGCTCAACGAGGGTGTCGAAGGCCTGCGGATCGGCGTGGTTGCCGAGCTGTCCGACGGCATCTCGCCCGACGTGTACGCACGGCTGGAGGCCGCCGTCGCCGCGCTCGAGCACGCGGGCGCCAAGGTGGACGAGGCGTCGGTCCCGGCAGCCGCCTACGGGCTGTCGGCGTACTACCTGATCGCACCGGCCGAGGCATCGAGCAACCTGGCCCGCTACGACGGCGTCCGCTACGGCCTGCGGGTCGACGCCGACGACGTGGGAGCCATGAACTCCGCCACCCGGGCCGCCGGCTTCGGCCCCGAGGTCAAGCGCCGCATCATGCTCGGCACCTACGCCCTCTCCGCCGGCTACTACGACGCGTATTACGGACAGGCCCAGCGCGTGCGCACTCTGATCCTCCGCGGCTTCGAGCGGGCCTACTCCGACTTCGACCTGCTCCTGTCGCCCACCACGCCCACGACAGCGTTTCCGCTGGGCGACAAGACTTCGGACCCGCTGGCGATGTACCTGTCCGACGTGTGCACCATCCCGTCGAACCTCGCCGGCCACCCGGCCATGTCGGTGCCGTTCGGCTCCGGCGACGACGGACTGCCCGTGGGCGTGCAGGTCCTGGCGCCGGCGCTGGGGGAGGCCACCATGTTCCGGGCGGCGGCAGCGCTGGAAGCGAGCTTTTCGTGACGATTACGACCGCCACCACTTGGGAGACGGTCATCGGGCTCGAGGTCCACGTCGAGCTGGCTACGGCCACCAAGCTGTTCTGCGGCTGCCCCAACGTCTTCGGCGACGAGCCCAACACCAACGTGTGCCCGGTGTGCCTGGGCCTGCCGGGATCGCTGCCTGTGCTCAACCGCCAGGCCGTCGAGCTGGCCATGCGTATCGGCGCCGCGCTGCACAGTGAGGTGCGGCCGTCGGTCTTCCACCGCAAGAACTACTTCTATCCGGACATGCCGAAGGACTACCAGGTCAGCCAGTACGACGAGCCCATCAACAACGGCGGCTGGCTTGACCTCCCGGGCGGGACGCGCGTGGGGATCACCCGCGCCCACATGGAGGAGGACACCGGCAAGACGACCCATATCGGTGCCAGCGGCCGCATCCACGGCGCCGACCACTCCCTGGTCGACTACAACCGGTCCGGCGTGCCCCTGGTGGAGATCGTGAGCGAACCCGACCTGCGATCGGCGGAGGCCTCACGCGCCTACGTCAACGAGCTGCGGGCGATACTCGAAGCCATCGGCGCGTCCGACGCGCGGATGGAGGAAGGGTCAATGCGGGTTGACGCCAATGTGTCGGTTCGTCGTCCGGGCGCCTCCACCTTCGGCACCCGGGCCGAGATCAAGAACCTCAACTCCGTGCGCTCCCTCGGGCGAGCCATCGAGTACGAGACAGCGCGGCAGGTCGCGCTGCTGGAGGCCGGCGAGACGGTGGTTCAGGAGACGAGGCACTGGAACGAGGACGAGGGCCGCACGTCGTCGATGAGGTCGAAGGAAGAGGCCTACGACTACCGGTACTTTCCCGAGCCGGACCTGCTGGCGCTCGCCCCCGACGCCGAATGGCAGGCCCAGGTGCGGTCCTCGCTCCCGCTCCTGCCCGCCGATCGCCGCGCCGCGCTCGCCGCGGTGGCCGGTTGCACGACGGACGACTCGGCCGTGGTGACGGTCGTGGCCCAGGGGCTGGACGACCTGGTGACCGCCGCGGTCGGTGCGGGTATCGACGCCCGCCTGGCCCTGAACCGGGCTGCCAACGAGGTGGCCGGCCGGAAGCCTCCCGACCCGACCGCCTTCGTCCGTGTTCTGGCCATGGAGTCCGAAGGCCTCCTCACTGCCACCCAGGCCAAGGCCGTGCTCGGCGAGGTCCTGACCGGTGGGGGAGACCCCGACGAGATCGCCCGCGTTCGGGGCTTCGAGGCTCTCACCGGCGACGCGCTGGCGACGGCTGTTGACGCCGCCATCGCCGCCCACCCGGGGGAGTGGGCCCGCTTCGCCGGCGGGGAAGCCAAGCTCGGCGGCTTCTTCGTGGGTAAGGTCATGGCCGTCACCGCCGGCAAGGCGGACGGCAAGGCCGTCACGAGCCTGTTGCGGGAACGGGCGGCCGGCGGCTTGTGACCGCTACCAAGTCCCACGACCGGAAGCTGCCGCGGGTCCTGATCGTCGAGGACGATGCCCCGCTGCGTAGCGGCGTCGAGTCGACCCTGCAGGGCGAGGGCTTCGAGGTGCGGGCCGAACCGGATGGCCGGGCGATCCAGGGGGTGGCCGAATGGTTCCGGCCCTACCTGTCCGACGGTCCCTAAAAGCCGCGATAGTGGTATCCGGGGCGGCGGTCGCTTACCCTGCCACGGTGCGCAAATCCTGCAAGGCCCCGGCCACCCTCGCCGCGCTCTCGGCGCTACTTCTGACGGGCCTGCTCGTCGCAGCCGTCCCGGCCGGGGCGGCGGAGAAGCCGAAGTCCGACAAGACGACCACCACGATGAAAGACGACGCCAAGTCGGGCAAGGACGACGGGTCGAAGGCCGGCAAGACCACGACCACCACCACCGACGGCAAGGGCGCGACCACGACCACCGCGAAGGCCGGCACCAAGGCGCCGGGTGGGGTGACGTTGACCGCCTACGGCGTCTCGGTCAGCGGTGGTCCTGAGCTGGCCCCCCGGCCCCCGGTACGGCTGTCGTCGTGCCCGGCTACCGACACTGGCACGCTTCCGTCGACTGAGGCCGCGGGTGTGTTGAAGACGGGCACAGTCACGGTGGTCAGCGGTTGCACCGACTCAGGCGGAGCCAAGATCGTCAAGAGCCGGGCCGATGTATCCGCCGTGGAGATCGGGACGGGGGCGAGCGCCCTGACGGTTGGCACCATCGCCTCGGCCTGCGTGGCGAACGCCGACGGCAACCAGGGTGGCGTGGTCATCACCGACCTGAAGGTGGCTGGTAAGGCCATCGTCGTCACCGACGTTGCGCCGAACACGCCGCTGTCGAAGCTGGCGAAGGGCCTCACCGGCGTGGTCAACGAGCAGGTCACGACTGGCGACAAGCTTGCCGTCAACGGCCTGCGGGTCACGCAAGGCACGGCCGACATCGTGCTCGGTCATGTCGAGTGCTCCAGGAACCTCACGGCTGCCGTGGGCGGGCCGCCCGTCGTCGGGCCCACCACGACCAAGGCCAAGCCGGTTGCCACCACGGTCGCAGGATCGAAGTCCAAGAAGGACCTGGCCAACACCGGCAAGGGGGTCTCGCCCTCGCTGGTCCTGGCGCTTGGCGCCCTGTTCGTCGGGATCCTGATGCGGGTCGGCGCCGACGGTCTCCTCGTGCTGGTGCCCGGAGGCAGGGCCCGCCAGCGCCGCCGGGAGAGCACGGCCACCTTGCGACGGAGCCCGGCATACAGCTGGTCGCCCCGTGAGCCGGGTAGCGACGCAAGCGAGCGCCTGGGCCCGTAGTTCGGGGCGCTCGGCCTTGGACAGCTGTCCCGGCCCCGTGCCGGCTGGCCGAGATAATGCGGGCAGTGATGTGAACGGTGTTGTGCGAGCATCTGCGGCTATGGAGCGACGCAGCCGAGAGGTCACCGAGGGGTTCGAGCGGGCGCCGGCCCGGGCCATGTTGCGTGCGATCGGGATGACCGACGACGACTGGTCCAAGTCGCAGGTCGGGGTGGCCAGCAGCTGGA
>JBOGIF010000161.1:0-1976 GCA_050742415.1 Acidimicrobiales bacterium
GTTCCTGCTCGCCGTGGCTCACCGCCGAACCGGCGACCGCCCGGGCCCGGCCGACCGAGTCCAGCTCGTCGATGAACACGACCGCTGGTGCGCTGTTGCGGGCTTCGGCGAACAGGTCCCGCACCCGCGACGCACCCACCCCCACGTAGACCTCGACGAAGTCCGAGCCCGATATGGAGAAGAACGCCGCCCCCGCCTCGCCCGCCAGGGCCCGGGCCATCAGGGTCTTGCCGCAGCCCGGCGGCCCGTAGAGCAGTATCCCCCTGGGTATCTCGGCGCCCAGGGCCCGGAAGCGCTCCGGGTGGGCGAGGAAGTCGGTCACCTCCCGGAGCTCGGTGACGGCGGCGTCCTGGCCGGCCACGTCGGCGAAGGTGGCCACCCCCTCGTCGGGCGCGTGCCGCCGAGCGCCGCTGCGGATGCCGAACAGGCCGGTCCCCCGCCGGTACGACAGGATGAGGTACACGAACAGGGCCACCAGGATCAGCCCGGGGAAGAGCAGGCTGGCGGTGGCCGCCACCCGCTTGCCCACCTGCTGGTCGACCGTCACGGGAACCCCGCTCCGCAGGATCAGCTCGACCAGCTGGCCCTGGCTGCCTCGGATCAGGGGGACGCTGTAGCGGGCCAGGGGGCGCTCGGCGGGCGAGGGGGCGGCCGGGTCGGCGACCCCTGCCTTGGCGGCGGGCGGGACCCTCTGGTAGTAACCGACGGCATAGGCGTCCTCGTCGAGAATCTTGATGTCGCGGATCTGGCCGGACCCTGCCAGGCGCAGGAAGGTGTCGAGCCGCAACCGGTCACCATCGACATGGGGGCGGGACAGCTCCAGCACGCCGGCGTACCCCGCCACCAGCGCCACCAGGGCGACCGTGAACCACAGCCCGAGGCGGCTGCGCGGCGGGCGGCGGCGGCGCCGTTTCAAATAGTGAGTGTTCGTCACAACAGCATAGGGCCCTCGAACCCTGCGGTCGCCGCCGGCTGAGTGTGTTTGACATATACCTGGTCAACACATACAAATAGTGAGATTCAGTCACAACATTCGTGCTGAGAGCATCCGTGGGTCAGGTACCAAAGGAGGAGCATGACCGAGCAGAGGGCAGGGGGCACGGCGGGTGAGGCACGGCCGGCCGACCCAGGGGCCGCCCATCCCCTTCTCGCCCGTCTACAGCCCGTCTTCGAGGAGCTCGGCCTAAACGGCTACCAGGCCCGGGTGCTGCTGGCGCTCCTCCAGGTGGGGACGGCCACCGCCGTGCAGCTGGCACGGCTGTCGGGTGTCCCGCGCACCAGCGTCTACCCCGTCCTCAACGAGCTGGAGACCAAGCGGCTCATAAGCCAGATGGCGGGCAAGTCGACCTCGTGGGTCTCCCCCGGGGAGGAGGTCGTGCTCGACCGGCTATACGCCGAGCACATGGAACGCTTCAGCAACCTCGAGAACCGCGTCGAGGGCGCCCGCCAGATGCTGGCCCAGCTGGCGTTCCCATCGGCGCCGGCCATGCCCTACGTGCACGTGATCCACAGCGCGGCCCAATCCAGGCTGGCTTTCGAACAGGCTCTGTCGGCCACCAGTTCGGAGCTGCTGATGTTCACCCGGCCCCCGTGGTCGTGGCCGAAGGGCAGTGGCAACGAGACGGTCCTGGGCACCCTCGCCCGCGGGGTGAGAGCCCGGGCGCTCTACCAGGCCTCGGACCTCGCCGACCCGCACGGCGCCAGCAGCCGGGCCGAGCTGGACGCCTACCACGCCGCCGGCACCGCCGGGAGGGTGCTCGACGAGCTGCCCATGAAGCTGGCGATATTCGACCGCCAGGTGGCGCTGCTGGCCCTCAGCGACCCCAAGCTGGCCGACGTGGGCTTTCCCACCTCGCTGCTGGTGGAGCACCCGGGCTATGCCGCGCTCCAGGCCGTGGCCTTCGACCAGCTGTGGGCCGGGGCCAAGCCCTACGACGATTTCGTCGCCGACCTCGCGCCCACGGCCAAAAGCCCCC
>JBOGIF010000162.1:0-2256 GCA_050742415.1 Acidimicrobiales bacterium
CGAAGCTCCACCCGGAACGCTCGACAGCTCGGGATCGCCGCCCGGGGACGGTTGTGCACGTGGGGGACGGTATGACGCCGAGCTGTATCCGACGACGACTGTCTGCCTTCGAAGGGGACAGGTCAGCACACTCCCACCACTGATGAAAACCATGCGATCACGAATGAGGTTCTTGCAGGCGCCTTCGACGGTGCCGCTGGCTATGGGCCAACCGTTCGAGAGGTAGGTGTCGTAGCGCATGCGCTCGCGGTTGGCGTAGAGGTACGCGGTCACGTCGTGGATGGTCTTGGCCTTGGTCCCGCGCAGGGCCCGCTTGGTCGACATCTGGCGCAGTCCCTTGACGACCTGGCTGACGCCGCCGCCGAGGATCCGCTCGGTCCGGGCCCGGACGAAGGCGATCGCCTCGGGGGTCCCGTCGGGGTGGAACACGTGGGCGGCCTTCCAGAGCTTGTCGAAGACGTGCAGCAGGTCGAGCACCAAGGTGATGTCGTCGAAGATCTTGGTGACCCGGCGCTGGAGGGCTCGCTCGCCGTCGGTGACGACCACCCAGGTGTAGACCCGGTCGGGGTCGCGCCGTTCCATCTCAGCGCGCACGTCGGCGATGAAGGTGTCTTTGTCGGAGGTGAGGCTCGCCCAGACCCGCTTGCCGCTTCCTTGGCGTCGGGGGTGGCGCCCGTTGTCGCCGGGCGGGTCGAACAGGCTGGCGACGACCTCGTCGGCGGTTCGGATGTAGGGAGCTTGGGCGTGCACGGCGCCGACGGTCGCCATCTTCTTCTTGTTTGCCTTCTCACCCTTGCGACGCCGCACGACCTTGGGCGCCGGGTCGGGCCGGATCATCGGGATGCCCTTGCAGTCGATGGCCGCCACCAACACATCGCCGTCGTCGGGCCGGATACCGCGTCGGGCAGCGTAGAACGCCTCGACGTCGACGCCAGCGTCGATCACGACCTGCTCGGCGGAGCGCTTCGGGATGCGTACGCCGGTCGTTTCGGCGACGAGGCCGATGGCTTCGTCGAAGGGCCCGCACACCGTGGCGCGGACGAGGCGGCGGCTGAGCTCGTAGGACCAGCAACGGGCCGGTAGGGTGAGCTCGGCGTAGAGGGGGTACACGCTCGCTGTGCCCACGGCGCTGTAGCCGACGCGGCGAATGCGGATCTCCCCGAAGAGGGTGAGGATCCGTCGGGCCCGGCTCCGCCTCCGTTTCAGCCGGACCGGGCCGCCGGGGCCGTCGACGACGACGACCGGGCCGACATCGCCGCTGCCCCGGGCGTCGAGATGGGCCTGCAGAGCGAGGCGCACCAGCTCTCGTCCCCGCCGTTCGCACTCGGGTTCCAACACGCCGAGCCCTGCTCGGGCCTGGGCCGCATCGGCGAGGAACCGCTCCAGGTCACGGAACGCCTGGAGCCCACCGGCGGCAGGGGCCATGGGCAACCAGTATGCTACTGGTTGATGGCCGGACGGCGTCTTTCCCGAGCAGAACTGGAGCGCCGCATCGAGGCCTGCGGTGGCGATTACGAGGCGGCCAAGGCAGCGCTCGCCGAGGTCGGGTTTACCTGTGAAGGCTCACTCGTCACCCGCTACCGGTCCTGTGGCAACCCGAAGTGCCGCTGCGTCGACCCCGACCAGCGCCACGGCCCCTACTACCAGCTGTCCTGGAAGCAGGAGGGAAAGACGCTCTCGCGTCTGCTGTCGGAGGACGAGGCTGCCCTCTACCGCGAGTGGATCGACAACCGCCGTCGCCTCCAGGCCGCCCTCGACGCGATGCGCGACATCTCCCACCGGGCCGGCAGCTACACCCTCCAGCGGGACGGCCGCACGCTCCAGGGGCCTGACCGCCCTCGTCAGCGACGCTGAACCCCCGGTTATCGGCCCTCTCGGCTGATAACCCGCCCCTAGCCCCCGCTAAGGGGGGCTAACCCGGCGCTTTCAGTAAGCAGGCCGGCGGCAGGTTCGAGGATCCGCGAAAATGCCCCCCTGGTAAGGGAAACTGCTGGTGTTCAAATCCCGCAGCCCCGACCCAGGAGGGCACCTTGAAGGTGAAGCGTAGTAGTCGGCCGGTGTTGAAGGTGACCACCGGTGGGACCGGTGTGGCCACCCATGCCGGAAGCCGGCTGCTGGCCGACATGGCTGACGTGCTGGGCCTCACCGAAGGCCTGTCAGCGGCGATGGCCCCGACCCGCCAGCGCCGCTCGGCGCACGACCCGGGAAGAGTGCTGGTCGATCTGGCGGTGATGGCGGCTGACGGCGGCACCAGCC
>JBOGIF010000163.1:0-6901 GCA_050742415.1 Acidimicrobiales bacterium
GAGCGGGGCCGCTTCTCAGAACACCTGCGGCTCGGCGCCGCTGTTTCACTACCAGCCGCGCAGGTTCGGACCGTACATCTTGGACCCGGTCGTCAGGCCTCCCGCCGGTGCCCTCTCCACCGACTCGCCGTTCGAGACAAGGGCCTCGAGCTCGGAGTCGATGGCGCTGATGTTGCTCACCAGATCGCGCAGCACCGGCGCCAAGGGCTCGGTCTGGGCGGCGATGGAGCGAACGCCGACCAGCACCGTGCCCACGGTGAAGCTGACGTGGTTGAGGTTGGAGGCGATCTCGATCAGGTACAAGGCCAAGGCGGCGACGATGATCGCGACCACCGCCAAGGTGAAGATGGTGTTGAAGTCCATTTCTTTCCTCTCCTTCTCGGTGGTCTCTTAGAGAATGCGCTGCAGGGCGGCGCCGTAGCGCCCGACACCCTGGCGGGCGGTGGCGGAGAGCTCCCGCGTGCGCAGGAGCTTGGGAACCGCGTCGAGGGTTCCGGTGAGCTTGACGCCGTGGTCGAGGATGTCGTCCGCGTATGCCTTGATCTCCAGGATGGGCCGCCGGACCCGGTTCAGGAAGAGGATGCACACGGGGGCGACGACCAACAACAGCACGAGGTTGCCGATGAACCAGAGGACCACGAGATACCTCCGTTGAGCTGAGGGCCGGCAGGCGCCGGCTAAGTGCCCGCCATTGTATGTCGCCGACATCTAGGTGGAAAGCCCCTACCGGTTCATGAACGGCCCCAGGCACCTCCTCAGGCACCTCAGGCGGGAACGGCCATGGCCTCGTCCACGTAACGGATGATGTCGGCGACGGCCTCGCGTACCGGCTCACCCCGGCCGGCGGCAAGGATCGTCCCCTGCCGATCAGCCTCGGCGACGTCGGCGTCGCGGGGCACTATGCCGGCGAGCGGCACGTCGTACTCGGCGCAAACGCTACGGAAGAACTCGGCGTCGTCGGGCAGGATGGCCTTGTTGCCCACGCCGTAGACCCGCGGGATGCCGAGCTCGGCGGCGAGGACGATGGTGCGCCCGGCGGTGAGGATCGACTTGCGGCTCGGCTCCATGATGACGAGCAGCACGTCGGCGTAGGCGAGGGTGCCGCCCGAGCGGCTCAGATGCTCGAGGCCGGCCTCCATGTCGACCAGCGTGACGTCGGCTTCTTCCTCGATCGCCGCCCCCAGGATGCTGCGCACGGCAGCGTGGCTCCCACAGGTTCAGCCGGCCCCCGCCTGGGTGATCCGCATGGCGTTCAGAAGCGTGACCTCGCTGGGCGTGACCTCCCCGTACTGGCGGACCAGCTCGGCCGGGGTGATGCCGCCACCGCCGCCGACAACCAGCGACCTGGGTAGGACGGGCATCTCGTCGGCCCGGGCCGCGTCCAACCCGAGGCTGAACGCCAGGTTGGGGTTGGAGTCGGTGTCGATGGCGATCACCCGTTCGCCCCGCGCCGCGTAAGCCTGGGCGAGCAGCGCAGACATCGTGGTCTTGCCGACGCCACCCTTGCCGACCACGCCGAGCTTCATGTGCGCTCCTTCCAGAGAGGGTGCAACATCATCGCGCAAGGCGCTGGCAATAGACTCCGGCGCAGTATCAACACCAATCGGGTCCTACAAGGAGGAGCAGATGCCGCGCGACTACCGCACCGAGGAAGAGATCCACATGGAGCCGGGTGATATCCACGAGCCCACCAACACGATCCCCAGCTACCCGTCCGAGCTGGAGTCCGCTCTGAACAAGGTCGCCAACAGCGACTCGGCCCGCCTCAAGGGCACCGCCCACAACATCGCCAGCCGCCGCATCGAGCGCATGCGCGACACACGCTTTTTGGGTAACCCCACGGACTGGAAGCAGGGATGACCTGAAGCAGCGGGGCTGCCGGCCCCGGCGACCGGCAGTCCCGCTGCTTCAGATGATGGTGAGGTCTCGAAGCTGGTCGACGCCGATGCGCTCGACCATCCCGGTGGGCGACTCCAGCTCCAGCCGGGCCGAACGGCCCACATGGCGGGCGACGCCGCGCGTCTCCCCCTTCGGCAGCAGGGTCACTCGCACCCGCTCCCCCAGCACCGCGCACCTTTTCTCGTAAGCGGCGGCGATGGCCGGTGCTCCGTCGGCGGCCAGCTCCTCGCAACGGCGGTCCATAGCGGTGACGACCGCCTCGAGCGCGGCGTCGCGTCCCTCGCGGCCCAGGCCGAGGCTTACGAGGTTCATCCGGATCGTGATCACGACGCTTCTCACCTTGCCCGGGCCGAGCTGGATCTCGGCACGAACGGCCGCCAGGGGATCCTTGTGCCCGGTCTCGACGATGGAGTCAGGCCACCAGGTCTGGATCGCCCTGCCGGTGACAGCCTCGGCGGCGTCCGCCGACGCCAACCCGGCGACGAGCCAGGTGACCTCGCCCTCCTCCACGGACAGGGTGGGCCGCAGGACGACCGCACACAGCAGCGAGTCCGCCAGCGGGACCGGCCACAGCCGGCCGTGGAGACCGCGGGGGCCGATCTCGTGGTCGACCATCACCACCGCACCCTGAGGTGCGTCCTCGGAGTTGGCCCACGCCAGGGCCATGGCCTCCGAGGACACCGCTACCGGGAAATGACGGAACGGGCGGCCGAACCGCTCGACGGTGGGCACGTCGGGTGCGGGGAAGCCGCTCACGGCTGACTCACCTGCGGCACCATCCGGTCCACCATCCAGGCGCCGCCTTCCATCGACAGCTCCACCGACGCCACCGGTAGCGCCCCCCCCAGCATGGGCGCTACCGGGACGTTGAGCACCACCCTGGCCTTCTCGGGCTCGGGGGGCACGGGGTCGAGCTCGTACTCCAGCGCGTCCAGGTCGTTGCCGGAGAGGTCCGCCCGCAGGCCGTTGATGAGGTCGGCCAGGAACTCCTCCTGCTCGCCCTCGGCGGCAGTGCCGTCACGCAGCCGGGCGGCCAGCCCTTCGTCCATCCCCCGCTTGCTGGCAACTCGCAAAACGGTGGTCCGGGCTTCCAGGCCGAACAGGTCCCAGACGACGCTGTGCTCGCCCCAGACGACGGCTTCCACAAAGGTGCGAGCCCTCGTCAGCGCCCCGGCCTGATCCCCCTGAGCGCTCACGGCCGTTCCCACCCGATGGAGTAGAGGAAATCGCGAACGTGGATGCGTTGCACGCCTCCCAGCCCGCCGATGCTCTGGTCCAACGCCCGGTTGGCCGACGTCCGCTGCTCGCCCTCGATCTGGCTGTGGGCCTGGTGGATCGCTCGGAGCGTGACCTCGTGGCTCTCCCGATCCTGCTCCATGACGATCAGCAACTCGGCCTCGAGGATGTCCTTGGCGTCCGCTTCGGGCAGCTTGCCGACTGCCAGCGCCAGCTCGGCCAGCCCGGTGGTGCGCCGGGGCTCGGGGGAGCTGAGGTGCCGGAACAACCGCTCCTTCAGCAGCGCGGTGGCCTCCTCCGTCGAGGTCTGGGCGAGCAGGGCCGCGAAGTGATCGGACCGGGCAGCACCGGGAAAGTCCTCGGCCAGCTGCTCCTCGACCCGCTCGAGGCTGGAAAACGCCTGGCGCCAGGCATCGCCGTGGACCCTCGTGTCGAACACCCCCAGCGCGTCCTCGAAACAGGCCAGTGCCCGTCGGAGGTTGCGCTCCCCACCCAGACCGGCATATGCGAGACCGAGGTTGTGCTTGGCCATCGCGTACTGGAAGGGAAAGGCCGACCGCGAGAAGACCTGTAGCGAGGCCGAGAAGGCGGTGGCCGCCTCGCTGAGGAAGCTCTCGCGCTCGTCGGGGCGGCGGACGGCCAGGGCGCTGCATGCCACGCCGACGCTGTGCTCCACCAAGCCCTGATGGTAGGGCGCCTCGTCGGGGTCGACCTCGGCCCGCGCCTGCTCGAAGTCCGCCAGCGCTGCCTCGAGCGCCTCGTCGGTGCCCATGGCGGTGTGGGCCTGGCCCCGATTGACGAGGGTCGCGATCAGGCCCCGGCGGCTCTCGGGCGTGTCGGAGTCGAACAGCTCGGCGGCCTGGTCGAAGGCGTCGACCGCTTCCGACGCCTGCCCCAGCTCGGTGCGGGCCAGGCCGAGGTTGTTGAGCACAGCAGCCCGCTCGCTGTCGCTACCGTCGGTCAGCAGCGCCGCCGACTTCTCGAACAGCTCGGCCGCCTTCTTGCGGTCCCCGAGCCCGCGCTGGGCGGCACCGGCTGCGTTCAGCACGCGGGCATGGTGGACGGGCTCGAAGCGGGGGTCGAAGATCGCGGCGGCAACGTCGTAGCAGGCCAACGCCTTGCGAAGCCCGTCGGCCGGGCTGGCTCCCGGCGCCTCGGCATAGGCCAGGCCCAGGCGGTAGGCCACGGTCGCGTGCTCGTGGGGCCGTGAGGAGCGGGGCGTGTCGGAGAGCTGGCGCTCCAGGGCCAGGATCACGTCCTGGCGATCACCGGTCATCGCCATGTGGTCGGCTCCTCAGACCGCGGACAACAGCTCGTCGACGTGACGCCGGACCTCGGCTACCGCCACCTCGACGGCGGCCGTGACCGGTGCCGACATGCCGGTGCCGATCGATTCGGGGTCCTCGGGCTGGCAGCCCACCATGAGCACGTTCGGAGGCAGGACTCCCAGCGCCCGCGCCAGCATCATGGCTCGCTCGGGAGTTGCGAGGTGCATATCGGCCAACAGATCGTGCTTGTCGCTCCAGGACAGGGTGTTGACGTCGACCACCTCCGGTTCGATGAGCATCACATGGCCGGGCGGCCGGCCGCGGTCCACTGCGTCTATCACCACCAGCGCGTCGTAGCCGGACTGGAGCTCCTGGACCAGAGCCATGCCCCCGATGCCGGTCTCGACGACCGTCACGCCGTCGGGCAGGACGATGTCGGCCAGCCGGTGGGCAACCTCGACACCGAAGGCGTCGTCGGCTCGCAGGACGTTGCCGACCCCGGCGATCAGGATCCTCACGCGATCGCGCCAGACGCCATCTCGGCGGCCCGCAGCGCGTAGCCCCGTATGACCCACCACGCCAGGTACTCCTCCAGCTCGCCCCACGCCGACTGGTCGACCTGGTCCTTCCAATTGTCCAGGCGGCGGCTGACCTCCGACGAGATGATCCGCTCGAGAGCCTCGATCGTGCGGTCGGCGTCTCCCAGCAGGTACCGGTCGGCGGCGTCGTCGCGGATGCTCTCGGCGATCTCACCCGTGGTCGAGTCGATAACCGACATCGCCAGGCCACCTTCGCCGTCGGTGCCGTCGGTGACGTCGGTGTTGATCTCGAGGGTCAGACCGGCATCGGTCTCCTCCACCCGCCGCAAGCAGTAGCCACCCAGGATGGCCGCCCCGGCCCAGATACCGATCTCGGCCATGGGCTGGGCCTTGCGCTGCTCGGCGATGGCCTGGTCCGAGAACCGCTTGGCCACAGGAGTCAGGGGGTGGGCCTGGCCGAGCGCCCGCGCCCGGTAGGCCAGGTCCTCGGCCGACATCCGGCTCCTCGGGCTGGCCTCGGCCTCGGAGCCGGCCGTGGAGTCGGCCGACGTCACGACTTCGGCGTCTTCTTGCCGATCTGCAGGAGCGCGGCCTGCGGCTCGGGGAGAGCCGACGGCTCCTCCTTCGCAGCCTCCTCGGCCGGGTCGATGACCTCGAGCCTCCGGAAGTTGGGCCAGTGCCGTCGCAGCGCCTCTTCCACCCCGCCGGTGAGCGTGGCGGACGAGCTCGGGCACCCGTCGCATGAGCCCAGCATCTGCACCCGGACGACGCCGTCGGTGATGCTGTCGACGGTGATCATCCCGCCGTGGGACTCGACGAACGGCCGCATCTCCTCGAGTGCGGCGTCGACTGCCTCGGCCGCCTTCTCGGCGTCACGCTGGTCGGGCGCCTCACCCAGGTCGTACACGTCGAGGAAGTAGCCGGTGACGTCGTCGGCGCTGACGGACTCCAGGAAGATCTCGCCCCGCCAGGCCCGGATCATCTCCACCAACCGGCCCAACCCCTCGCGGTGGAAGGCGTCGACCAGGTCGAGCAGCTCCTCGATCCGCCCGTGCACGGACGCATCCGAATGAGCCAGCAGCTCCTCGGCCAGCTCTCCCACCCGCGGCATGATCTCGTTGTAGGGCAGGTCCTCGGTCCGGCTCAGATACGCGTCACTCATATGTCTGCCTCCGCAGGGTCTTCGCCGCCGTCGGCGGGAGCGGATCTCGTCTCCAACTCCTCGCGTACCATCGCCAGCACTGTCTCCACCGAGGACTCCACCTCGGGTGAGAAGCCGAGGCCGAAGGCCCGATCAGCGGGTTCCACCTCGATGACAACGGTTTCCGCCGGGAAACCCTTCCAATAGCGCACCACGGCGAGCGTGTGGTCGAGGTCGATGATCCCACCGACTGCCTCGCCCAGACGGTCCGCCACCTCCTCGTCGGGAGGGGGCGTGAGGTCGAGCTGGTAGCGCCGGACGGTGCCCGGCGGGTCCACGTCGCGGGGCATGGCCCCCACCAGCACGACCTTGCGGGGGCGCAGGTCCTGAAGCGTGTGCAGCACCCGGTGGGCGGCATAGGAAAGGTCTTCGAGAGCGACGTCTTCGGGCCACTCCAGCTCCTCGACCCGGCGGATGAACTGCGTGCCGAAATCGAGGTCGCGCAGCCAGGGAAGACCGATGCCGCCGACGAGGACCCTGGTGGAGCCCGGCTCTGTCGACTCTTCGACAGACAGGTCGAGGATGGGACGGGCGTCGGAGATCACGAGGATGCCAGTGTGCGAGGAAAGGGGCGCCGGGTGGTAGTCGCTCCGGCCGGGACGGAACCGCACCGGAGCGACGACCACATCTCAGCTACTCCAGCGTGCAGCCACAGGAGTTGACCTCCCGGGTGATGATGCCCTTGCCGGTGTCCATGTGGGTGGTGCAGGGCATGCAGGGGTCGAAGCTGCGGATGGCCCGCAGGATGTCGATGCCCT
>JBOGIF010000164.1:0-14883 GCA_050742415.1 Acidimicrobiales bacterium
GGTAGCAGTAGGGGGCGTCGGAGGCGGCGGACTGGGGCGTGACCGGCGCCGGCGCCGCGGCCACCACCGGTGCAGGTGCCGCCGCGATCGCCGCCATAGCCGAGGGCGGGTCGGGAACGAGGTCGGAGCCGGTCGAGGTGGGCGTCGACGACTCCTCGACACCGGGCAGGGTGGGCTGCATCCGTTCGCCGATGGTGAGGATGCCGAGCTCGGCCCGCTCCTCCACACCGAGGTACTCGACGGCCAGGCGGCGGAAGATGTAGTCGATCAGCGAGCTGGCGAAGCGGATGTCGGGGTCGTCGGTCATTCCGGCCGGCTCGAACCGCATGTTGGTGTACATCTCGACGAACGCCTTCAGCGGCACGCCGTACTGCAGGCCGTGGCTGACCGAGATGGCGAAGGCGTCCATGATCCCGGCCAGGGTCGAGCCCTGCTTGGCCACCTTCAGGAAGATCTCGCCGGGACGGCCGTCGTCGTACTCGCCCACGATGACGTAGCCGTGGCAGTCGGCCACTCGGAACGAGAGGGTCTTGGAGTTGCGGAGCCGAGGCATCTTCTTACGCACCGGTTGGTTCACGACCTGGACGACCTGCTCGGCCACCACCGCCTCCACCAGCTCGGTGACCTTCTTCTTGGTGGCGGACAGCGGCTGCGCAACCTTGCAGTTGTCGCGGTAGACGGCCACGGCCTTGAGGCCCATCCGCCACGCGTCGATGTGGAGCTGCTCGATCTCGGCAACCGTGGCCTCTTCCGGCATATTGATTGTCTTGCTGATTGCGCCCGATATGAACGGCTGGACCGCCGCCATCATCTTCACATGTCCTGAATAGTGGATGACGTTGTCGCCCATGGAGCAGGCAAACACCGGTACATGGTCGGCCGAAAGGTGGGGGGCGCCGAGGATCGACTTGTGCTCGTCGATATAAGCGGCGATCTCGGCGATCTGCTCAGGGGAGTAGCCGAGCCGCTTCAATGCCCGCGGCACCGTCTGGTTGATGATCGCCATGTTCCCACCGCCGACCAGCTTCTTGGTCTTGCAAAGACCCAGGTCGGGCTCGATGCCGGTGGTGTCACAATCCATGAGGAAACCAATAGTTCCAGTCGGCGCCAATACGCTGGCCTGGGCGTTGCGGACGCCGCAGTCGCCGGCCCATTCGACGGCACAGTCCCAGGCGTCCCGGGCGGCGGCGGCCACCGGAGCAGACACGTGGGCCGGGTCGAGGGCCTCGGCCGCCTCGCGGTGCATGGCGAGCACCCGGTTCATGGGCTCACGGTTCTCGGTGTAGCCGGCGAACGGGCCCATGCGGGCCGCGGTGCGGGCCGAGGTGGCGTAGGCGTGGCCGGTCATCAGCGAGGTGACAGCCGCCGCCCAGCCCCGGCCCTCGTCGGAGTCGTAGGGAAGGCCGAGGGCCATGAGCAGGGCACCGAGGTTGGCATAGCCCAGGCCCAGTTGGCGGAAGCGCCGGGCGTTGTCGCCGATCTTCTCGGTGGGGTAGTCGGCGCTGCCCACGAGGATCTCCTGGGCGGTGAACACGACTTCCACCGCCGCCTTGAATCCCACGATGTCGAAAGAGCCGTCGTCCTCGAGGAACTTCAAAAGATTGAGGCTGGCCAGGTTGCAGGCTGAATTGTCCAGGTGGAGATATTCCGAACAGTTGCGGACTACAAGCCCATTTACGATGTACGAATGGTTACGAGGCTCGCTCAAATTGTAAGTCAGCTCGACACCGTCGTCAACACACTCTACTAGTCGAGCCTCATGCCTCACATTATGAAAGGAATGACCGGCGATGAGCCGACAAAGCTTGTCGCGCTTGCTGGACAAGCCGAAGCCGATATGTTCGGCGAAGTCAGCGATTGACCGGCCGGAGATCCGTAGGTCGTACATGGGTCCGGACACGTAATTGGCGACCGTGCCGTCCTTGCGCTCGTAGGAAAAGGTGCGCTTATCGGACTTCTGGGTGCTGTAGATGCGGCTGACAACACCGAACGTCACCAGGAGGCGCTGGACGCCCTGCAGGAGACCACGAGACGAAGAGCCAAGCCCGACGTAGCGGGTGGTCCTGCCGTCGTACACGCAGCCGTCGGCGTCGAAGAGGCCCTGCAGGAACGCGGCGACGGCCTCGGGCGGGGCCTGCTCCACCGACCACGGGACCCCCTTCTCGGCCGCCTTCGACTGGGAGATCCCCAGGGCCTCGAGGAAGCGGGCGATGACTCGGCGGTTCTGGCGCAACTGGACCGTGCCGTTGGCCTGGACCGAGGGCTTGGGCGGCCGGTCGCCGTTCATCCAAGTGAGCAGCTCGAGGTGGCGAGGCAGGACGTCGTGCTGATCGTCACCGCCGCCGTAGACGGTGGAGACCGTGTTCTCGGAGACGCAGCCGTCGCCCACCAGCCAGCCGAGGTAGTGCCCGAGCTCGGGCGTCCACTTCTCGGGAAGGCGCAGGGAACGGGACCAGTCGCCCTTGACGGCGTAGTCACGGGTATCGGATGACACCGGAAGCCCCAGGTCGGCGTTCAGGGCCGGCGCCGGAAGGTCGAGCGTCTTCACCCTGTCTTCGGCCGTGAGGTCCGACGCCGCCACGTAGCCACGGTTGACCGTGAACACGCTGTGGTTGGGCGTGCACCGCAGCTCCATGCCGTTGTCGAAGCGAAGCCGCACGATCTCGTTGAAGCCGGTGATCATGAACGCCTGCGGGCTCGTGACCTCCACCCTCTCGGCGGGGGCGTCGGGATTGGTGGCGTCATGGGTGTAGACCCCGAAGGTCTCACCCAGGCGGACGCGGTCCATGAGCTCCACGAAGCGGACCAGGCCCTTGTCGGTGTGGACTCGGGCATCTCCCGGGAAGCAAGGGTTGGATGCGTTTATGCGGCCGGTGTTGGAGGCCGTGTGCCAGCGGTTGATGGTCGTGTCGTACTGGAGCCCGGGGTCGGCGCATTCCCAGGCCGCCTCGGCGATCTGGCGGAACAGTTGACGAGCCTTGATCGTGCGCAGCGGCTCGCCGGTGACGACCGCCCGTAGGTGCCAGTCGGCATCGTCGACGACTGCCTGCATGAACTCGTCGGTGACCCGGACCGAGTTGTTGGCGTTCTGGTACTGGGTGGAGTGGCTGTCGCGACCATCGAGGTCCATGTCGAACCCGTTGTCGCGCAACACGCGCGCCTTGCGCTCCTCGATCGCCTTGCACCAGATGAAGTCTTCGATGTCGGGGTGGTCGGAATTGAGGATGACCATCTTCGCGGCGCGCCGGGTCTTCCCTCCGCTCTTGATCGTGCCGGCCGAGGCGTCGGCCCCGCGCATGAAGCTGACCGGGCCCGACGCCGTGCCGCCGCCCTTGAGCTGCTCGTAGGAGGAGCGAATGTTCGACAGGTTGATGCCCGAGCCGGACCCGCCCTTGAAGATCGTGCCCTCCTCGACATACCAGTTGAGGATCGACCGCATCGTGTCGTCGACGGCGAGGATGAAGCAGTTGTGCACCCGCAGGCCGCCGCTCAGGTACTCCCCGCTCTCGGTCTGGATGTCGTAAACCTCGGTTTCGCCGACCTCCTCGATCCGCTCGATCTCGAGCCGCTTCACATCGGAGGCGCTCTGGCCGGGGATGGCGAAGCTGGCCTCGAGCTTGTCGGCCTTCTTCGGGTCGATGAAACCGATCTCGTCGGCGAAGCGCCGACGGTCGCCCGCCGTGCGGATGGCCAGGACCCAACACCCCTTGCGGTCCGGGCGTCGATCGGTGGCGAACCGCACCCTGGAGAAGATGCCGAAGCGCAGCAGTAGCGACTGCATGCCACGGACCAGGTCCTCGGAGATCATGGCCAGCCCGACCACGGCGCTGCGCTCCCGCAGCGACACGTAGCCCTCCGCCTGGAACAGGCTGCGGAGATAGGCAGCGACTACCGGCAGGGGGGCCGTGAACAGATGGTCCGGCACGGTCATCTCCGTGCCCCGCACCCGTAGCGACCAGCGTTCGACAAAGTCGGCCAACGGCTCGCCGTAGAGGCGGTTCCGGCGGCAGTCGAGAGTGGGGTCCTCCGTGACGACCGGGCGCTCGTGCCGGTGGACTCCGGGGAACACGGCGTCCAAAGCGTCCAACACCCATCGGCGCTCGGACTCGGTCACCGTCATGGCCTCGATCGTCAGGGACCGGTTGGTGCCCTCGTACTGGCCGACGAAACCGTCGCCCTGCAACCACCCCGCCAGGGCGGCCTCGGCCACGGCCTGGCTCAGGATCTCGCATTCTCCCCACGACGTGCGGCGGTGCCATTCGAGCTGGTCGCCGGCGCGCAGCTGCCAGGCGGGAACGAAGCGCCCGGTGCCCATGCCGGTCGACCGCCACACCAGATGGTCGGCGGTGACGTCGAGGGTGTAACCGGCCTTGGTGTGGACCCGGTGCACGGTCTTGCGGCCGTTGGCCTTGACCGCCACGACCTTGGTGAGGCCGTGGGCGTCGTACACCTTGGCCCCCACCGCCCCTTCCTCGACGAGCCGGCCGATCGGCACCAGGCCTTCGGGCGTGGAAACAAGAGCGTCGTAGGGCTGGCATGCCGACGCTTGCTGCGGCTCGCCGGCGACACCGATGTTGAACCACACGGGAGAGTTGAAGGCCGCCCTCTGGTGCAGCACGAGGTGCTTCAGCTCGGCCTGGAAGGCGTCGGCCTCGGAGTCGTCCACGAAGTACCCGCCCCGGCGGCCCCAGGCGGTGATGGTGTCGGCCACGCGGTCGATGACCTGGCGCAGCGACCGCTCCCGCTCCGGCGAGCCCAACGGCCCGCGGAAGTACTTCTGGGCCACGATGTTGGTGGCGTTCTGAGACCATCCCACCGGGAACTCGACATCGCGCTGTTCGAACGCCACCGAGCCGTCACGGAAGTTGGTGATGCGAGCGTCCCGCAGCTCCCACTCCACCTCGTCGTAGGGATCGGTGCCCTCGGTGGTGAAATGCCGGCGGATGCCGATCCCCGTCTGCTCGGGCGCCATGGCCATGCGGCTGCCTCCTGTACACAAGATGTTGTGGGCACCAGTCGTTCCCACCACGAAATGGTCGACTGGACGAAACTACACCACAGTAGTTTCGTGCGTGTCAACGACCTCGCGAGAGGCCTGGCAGGAACCTAGACACGGCGCGCTGTGGACGACCAGACCCCCAACCGTGTGGATCAGCGGGGGACGCGCTGGGGACGGTGACGGCTCAGGGAGCCGGGTCTGGACCGCCCTCGGGCCGGGCCAGCAGGCCCACCTCCCGCTCGAAGTCCCCCGGGTCGTCGAATCCCTTGTAGACGCTGGCGAAGCGCACGTAGGCCACCTCGTCGAGGTTGCGCAGACGATCAAGGACCGCCGCGCCGATCCGGGCGCTGCTCAGCTCCGAGCCTTCGATCCGCAACGCCTCCTCGATCTCGGCCGCCACCTCCTCGAGCTCCTCCACCACCACCGGCCGGTTCTTCGACGCCGCCCGCATCCCGGCCACCAGCTTCGAGCGCAGGAAAGGCTGGCGTGCGCCCGAGCGCTTCACCACCACGAGCGGGACCTCGTCGAGACGCTCGTAGGTCGTGAACCGCCGGCCGCACGCCAGGCACTCGCGACGCCTGCGAATGGCCCCCCCGTCGTCGGCCAGGCGCGAGTCGATCACCTTGTCGTCGAGGTCGGCGCAGCCGGGACAGCGCAAGACCCCGACCGTACCGCCCCCCGCTCACCGCCAAGGCACCGTCAGCGAGCGGTCAGGCCGTCCGGAAGGACCACCCGCTGGCCGGCTCGCAGCAACGGGCCCCCGTTCGCCCGGACCAGCCGGTCGACCACGGGACGGGGATCGGACTCCGGCTGCAGCCGCTGGACTATGGCCCAGAAGGTGTCGCCCGGCTGCACCACGTAGACGGCCGGTGACCTCTGCCCGGCGACGGACGGGCTGGCGACCGCGGCCGGTCGGTCGCGCCACGGGCCTCCCCAGACGAGCACAACCACCGACGACAGGACCACAGCGACCATCCGCGCCTTCGAGGGCTGTGCCGTCGACAGTCGGGATCTGCGAACGTGTGTTTGCATGATCCCATCATCCACGAACGCACGTTCGTGGTCAAGCGGTTTCCGAACATATGTTTGCAGGGCCGGCCGGGTCCTGGTACGTTCGGAACGAACGGCCGTTCGGCACGACATCGCGAAGAGGGGGAAGCGTGACCGAGACCAATCCGACCGAGACCAATCCCACGGAGCGCCAGCGGGGCATCCTCGACTTCATCGAGTCCGAGACCCGGACGCGGGGGTATCCACCGTCGGTCCGCGAGATCGGCCAGGCGGTGGGCCTCACGTCCACCTCGACGGTGCACGCCCACCTGGCCACGCTCCAACGGCTGGGGTACCTGCGCCGGGACCCCACCAAGCCGCGCGCCATCGAGGTCCGCTACGACCCCGGCTCCGGCGCCGCGGTGGAGCGTCGGCCCACCCGCCATGTGCCGCTCCTGGGCGACGTGGCCGCCGGCACCGACGTGCTGGCCCAGGAGAACGTGGAGGAGATGCTGCCCCTACCGGCGGACTTCACCGGTGAGGGCAAGCTCTTCATGCTCCGGGTGCGGGGAGACTCGATGGTCGAAGCCGGGATCCTCGACGGTGACTACGTCGTGGTGCGCCACGAGGCCGAGGCGCGCAAGGGCGACATCGTGGTGGCCGGCATACCGGGCGACGAGGCCACGGTGAAGACGTTCGGCCGCAAGGGGAACAAAGTCGTGCTCACCCCGGCCAACCCTCGATTCGAGCCGATGGAGCTCGACGCCGCCGACGTCACCGTCTACGGAAAGGTCGTCACGGTCCTACGCCGGCTTTAGGCCTCAGCGCGACAGTCGACGCGTAACCGCAACCACGGCCTGGGCGGTGCCGGCGCCCACGAACAGGATCACGGCCATGGCCGCCACGAGCGGGTTCCGTCCGCTGCCCGACTCGTCCACCGGACGGGGCCGGCCGGCCACGAGCCGGGTCGGAGGCGCAGCCAGCTCGATGGGTTGAGGCAGGTCCGCCGGCGGCCGGGTGGTGGTCGTGGTGGCGGGCGCGGGCGCAACGGTGGAGGTCGTCGCCGGCCTGGCTCTTGTCGTGGCTGGTGACGGCGGTCGTGTGGTAGGGGGCGAAGGTGGCTTGGTGGTCGCCGGGGGCAGGGGGCCGGCACCCACCGCCGCGGCCATGTTCAGCCGTCCCTGGCAACCGGTTCCGCAGGCCACATGGTCGAGAGTGCCCAGCAGCCGGGCCACGGCCTCCGGGGCGCTGAGCCCTTGGGACAGCAGGAGCGCCACCGCCGCCGACACGTGCGGCGCGGCCATCGACGTGCCGGCGGCCGAGACGTACCTTCCACCGAGGCCGGTGGAGAAGATGTTCTCCAGCGCCGAGCCCGAGCCCGAACCGCCCGGAGCGACCAGTCCCCACTTGGCGGTGCCCGGCGGGCTCGAGTAGCAGGCCACGTCGCCCGACCGTTGGGTGGCGCCAACCACCAGCGCGTTGATCGACCCGTAGTTCTGGGAGACCGTGCTGCCGTCACACCTGAGGTTCCCCGAAGCCAGCACCGGCACGACGCCCTTCGACCACGCCGCCTCGACCGCGCCCCGCAGAGGGCTACCCAGGAGGTTGGCCACGACGTTCTGGTCGTCGCCGAGGCTGAGGTTCACCACTCGGGCGCCCTGGGACACGACCCACTCGATGCCGGCCCGGATGTCCTCGACCGAGCCGGAGCCCCGGCTGTCGAGCGACTTGGCGACGACCAACTGCGCGTCCGGCGCGGCACCGGCCACCCCGAGCCCGTTGTTGGTCACGGCGGCGGCGATACCGCTCACGATCGTGCCGTGGCCCAGGTCCTCCTGATCGTCGTCCTGGCCCCCTCCGGCCTCGCACGGCCGGCGGCCGATGCAGTTGGCGGAGGCGACGACCTTGCCGGCCAGGTCGGGGTGGCCCAGGTCCACGCCGGTGTCGACGATCCCGATGATGATCCCGGCACCGGTCGCGCGGGCCCAGGCCTGGGGGGCCGAGATCTGCTGGAGGGCCCACTGCCCGTCGAACCGCTCGTCGCTGCTGGCCAAAGCCGGAGCTGAGAGGAACGCCACGTTGGCCGTTCCCACCAGCACCGCGGCGGCCACGGCCGCCCACCGGCGAGATCTCATCGCCCCCCCGCCGGCCGGTCGTGCGACCCGGTGATGAGGTCGCTCAACGTGGCGAAGACGCTTTCCAGGTCGTCACGGGTGACGCGCTCCTCCGCGCTGTGGGCGACGTTGGGGTCGCCCGGACCGAAGTTGGTGGCTGGAACGCCGCGCGCCGCGAAACGGGCAACGTCGGTCCAGCCCAACTTCGCCCTGGGCGGCTCTCCGGTGGCGGCCAGCAGGCCCTGGAGCAGCGGGTGGTCCAGCGCGGGAGCTGCCCCCGGGGCGACGTCGATCACCGAGAACCCGTCGGCACCGCCGGGGAGAGCCCCGTCGACGAAGCGCCGAAGGTGGTCCTCGGCCTCGGCTGGGGTGCGGTCGGGTGCGAAACGATGGTTGAGGGTGACGACAGCCTCGTCGGGCACCACATTGCCGGCCACGCCCCCAGCCACGCGCACGGCTTGCAGGCCCTCACGGAACAGGCAGCCGTCGATCTCGACTAGGCGCGGCTTGTGGGCGGCCAGCGCCTCCAGGAGCGGGCCGATCCGGTGGATGGCGTTGACGCCCTTCCACGCCCGGGCCGAATGTGCGCGCCGGCCGGTCATCGTCACCTCGGCCCGCATCGTGCCCTGGCAGCCGGCCTCGACCCGGGCGCCCGTCGGCTCCGCCAGCAGGGCGGCATCGGCCTCCAGCAGGTCGGGGCGCTCCCGGAAGAGGCGCTCGACCCCGTTGAAGCGGGAGTCGACCTCCTCGCACTCGTAGAAGACGTAGGTCACGTCGACGGCGGGCTCGGCCACCGTGCGGGCCAGCTCGGCGAGCACCGCGACCCCGCCCTTCATGTCGGCCGACCCCAGGCCCCAGAGGACGTCGCCCTCCTCCCCTACCCCGGCGCCGGGAACGATCCGGGCCCCGGCGTTGCCGCTGGGAGGGACGGTGTCGGTGTGGCCGACCAGGATGAGGCGCCGGGAACGGGCGCACCTCGTCCGGGCGACGACGTTGTCGCCCAGACGGGTGACCTCGAGCCACGGGACCGGGGCCAGCAACCTCTCGAGGTGATCGGTGATGGCAGTCTCGCCATGGCTCACCGACGGGATGTCGACCAGCTCGGCGGTGAACTTGAGGAGGTCGGTCACGGCCGCGAGGAGTAGGGCGAGCCGGGCGGTTAGGCGCCGGCCACGCCGTGCTGGCGCAGGACCTGCTCGAGCTGGGCCTTGTCGTGACGCTCGCCCTCGGCCAGCCGCTTGACGACGAGCGCGCACGGCAGCCCGAACTCACCCCCTGCGAACGCCCTGGGCCGGGTGGCCATCACCGCCACGCACCATGGCGGGATCACCCCGCGACCCAGCTGCTCGCCAGTCTCGGCGTCGATGACGGGGATGGACGAGGACAGGATGAGCCCGGCCCCCAGCACCGCCCCCCGACCCACCCGGGCACCCTCGACGACCATCGCCCGGCTTCCGACCAGGGCGTCGTCACCGATGATCACGGGCGCGGCCTGCGGTGGCTCGAGCACGCCGCCGATGCCGACGCCTCCCGAAAGGTGGACGTTGGCGCCGACCTGGGCGCACGACCCGACGGTGGCCCAGGTGTCCACCATGGTCCCGGCGCCGACGCGGGCGCCGATGTTCACGTAGCTCGGCATCAGGACCGCGCCCCGCTCGATGTACGAGCCCCACCGGGCCGACGCCCCCGGCACCACCCGCACACCGGCAGCGGCGAAGCCCTTCTTCAGGGGCACTCGGTCGGCGTACTCGAACGGGCCCAGCTCCACCGTCTCGATGGCCGAGACCCGGAACAGGAGCAGGATCGCCTGCTTGAGCCAGGCGTGGACTGTGACTTCGCCGGTAGCGGCGTTGGCCTCGGCCGTCCGCGCCTCACCGCGGTCCAGCAGCTCGATGGCCTCTCGGACGACAGCGGCAGCGTCACCGTCGGACGGGCCCAGCTCCGACCGCCGGCCCCACAGCTCCTCGATCTCGGCTTGCAGCCGGGTGCGCCCGCTCATTGAGGCTCGCTCAGTCGGCTTCGTCGTCGTACGTGCGATAGGCCCCGAACCGGGCCTTCACGTTGGCGCCAGTGGTACCGAACAGGTTGCCGAGGTCGTCCCACGAGGCGCCCGCCTCGCAGGCCTCGTCGACGAGCGAGCGGGTGAGCGCCTCCAGATACTGCGCCGCGGCGATAGCGGACACCACGCGCTCGTTGGGACCCTCGGTCTCGTTGGCCGTCTGGGCCATGAGTGCGGCGATGGTGCCGAGGATCTCGCGGCGACGTTCGTTCATCTGGCCAACTCCCCACGGGCGGACCTGCGGTCGGGACTAAGGGACGGCAGTGTCGCGCCGGAGTGAGTTGACCGTCTCGGCGACCTGGTACAGGGCGGCGTAAAGGCCTTCGATATCGGTACGAACCGTCTCCAGCGACTCTATCTTGGCCGACAGGTCCCGCAGCTGGCCGTTCGACGCCTCGGTGACGGCCTGCTGCACGCCGGAGACGCCGTCGGACAGGCTCGCCAGCTGGCGGGTGAGGCTGTCGACCTCTGACGGCAGCGCCTCGAGCCGGCTGATCCTCCCGTCGAGACCGTCGACGCCGGTGGCGCTGGCATCGGCGGTGCGCGCCGCCCTGCCGGCCTCCGCCACCAGACGGTTCAGGCCCTGCTCCAGGCTGGAGACGGCGGAGTCGAGCGGTGCCGTCTTGGCCTCGACCTCCTCCAACACCGCCCGGCGCACCACCTCCAGCTCCGAGCCAAGCTTGCGTAGCTGGTCGCCCACGCCCTGGACCTGAGTGGGCAGCGACTCGAGAGGCCGCAGGCGCCCGGCCAGAGCGTCGACCTGCTCGCCGGCGCCGGCGAGCACCGCCCGGTCGGCGGCCACGACCTCAGCCAAGGCGAGGTCGAGCCGGTCCCCCAGTGCGGCCAGGGCCTCGCTGCCCGCAAGGTCCGAGCGGGCGAGGCGCTCCAGGTCCTGCCCGACGCTGTCGAACGTCGAGGGAAGCGAGGCGAGCGACTCCAGCCGCTGGCCCAGGGACTGGAGCTGGGCAGCCACGTCGGCGCGTACGGAACCGATGTCGCCCCTAAGCCCGTCGATGTCGTGGGACACGCCCCCGACGTCCGACGACAGAGACTCCAGCGAGCCGATGCGCTCGTCGAGGGACTCCAGGCGGACGGCAGCCGCGGCCTGGGCCCGCTCGGCGACCTGGCCGAGCTCGGCCCGGAGTTGGGCCACGGCGCCTTCCAGCGGCACCACCTGGTCGACCCGGGACCGGAGCTGCGCTAGCTCTCCCTGCAGCGGCACCACCAGGTCCTGGGCCCCGGCGATAGCCGTCGAGTGCAGGGAGCCGACCTCGGCCGGGAGAGATTCCAGGGGTCGCAGCCTCTCGGCCAGCGACGCGACCTGGCGGTCGGACTCCGTGAGGGCGGTGTCGAAGCTCGTTCCCACGAACTCGAGGTCGCGTCTGACGTCGCTCACCTGGCCGGCCAGGGGCTCGACAAGGCCCAACCGCTGGCCCAGCACGTCGAGCTGCTGGCGGAGCTCGTCGAGGCGGCCGGCCATCACGCCCGTCGGCCCGGCCACCTCGGCCAGCTCGGTCTGGCGGGCCAGGGTCACCTCCATCACCCGCTCGAGCTCCCGGTACAAGCCCTCCACGTCGACCGGCAGGGACTCGAGCGCCCCGATCCTGCTGCGGACAAGGCCCAACTGCTCCACCAGCTCGCCGTGGGACTGGGCCAGCTCCCCCTGGGCTCGAGCCATCCCGGCCGAGGTGCTCTCGAGCTCCGAGCCGAGCCGCTCGATCTCGCCGGGAAGCGCACTGCCGACGGCGCTCACCTCCGTCTCCATGCGCGCGATGGCAGCCCCGAGGCTGTCGACCATCGCCTCGATCGGCGTGACACGGCGTTGCACCTCGTCGGCCACCGCCTCGGGCGAGCCCGTCGCCACGGCCAACACCTGCATCTCGCGGTGGAGGTCGCCCAACTCCCCGGGCAGGGACTCCAGCGCCCTGAGACGGGCCATTATCGCCAGCTGCTCGGTGGACGCCGCCAACGCCGCCTGCTGGGTGCCCGCGAGATCGCTGGCCAGGCCCTCGATCTGCGTCTGCACGCCCGCCACCTCCTCGGGCAGACCTTCGAGGCTCCGGACACGGACATCGAGGTCGTCCACCCGTCGGCTGGCGGCTGCGGTGATCCGCTCCACCGCGTCGCCCAGCTCAGCGCGCATCTCGGCCAGCTCCGCCCGGAGCTCGTCGACCGCCCCTTCCACGGGCGTGGCCCGCAGGCCCAGGGCGGCGACCTCCTGAGTCCGGGCGACGTCGGACTCCACCAGGCGGTCGATCTCCCGATGGACCCGGGCCAGCTCCTCCGGGACCGTCTCCAGCGGCTCGACCCTGGCCGCCAGGGAGAACAACCTGTCGGTGGCCGCCGATGCAGCCATCTCGTCGCCCGCCACCATCTCGGCGGCGACACGGTCCAGCTCCCGGCGGATCTCGACCAGACCGTCCTCCAGCGGAGACGTCCGGAACTCGATCGACCCCAACACCATCTCGGCGGCGCTCGACAGGTCGGCCGACAGCCGTTCCAGCTCGCGCCGCAGCTCCTCGATCCCGCCCTCCACCGGGCCCAGTCGCTGCTCGGTCGCCGACGATGCGGCGACGTTGGTGGCCTCGACCGCCAGTCCGAGCTGGTCGAGCTCGGCCTCCAGCTCGGCGAGGCGGTCCTGGATCGGCGCGGTCCGGGCCTCGACCGAGGTCAGCGCCAGCTCGCCGGCGCTGGCCAGGGCCGCCGAGAGCTGCTCCTGCTCCAGCTCCAGCTCGGCCAGACGGTCCTGGAGCGGCGCCGTCGTCGCTCCCACCGACGCGATCGCGCGGGCGGCGTCCCCGGCCAGCCCATCGATCTGCAGGCGCATCTCTTCGATCCGCGACTCGACGGCGGCGAGCTGGGACTCGGCCACGAACCGGTTGGCCTCGTCGGCTCCGGCCATGTCGCCGGCCAGCCGATCGAGGTTGCCTCTCAGCTCGGCGAGCGCGTCCTCGATCGGCAGGGTCCGCGCGTCGACCGTGGCCAGGACCATCTCGCCACTGGAGGCGAGGTCGGCGCTCAGGCGCTCGAGGTCACGACCGAACGTGACCACGGCTGCGTCCAGGGCCACCGCCCTCTCCTCCAGCAGGGAGGCCCGCCCTTCCACGGCGGCGGTCGTCTCCTCCAGCAGGGAGGCCCGCCCTTCCACGGCGGCGGTCGTCTCCTCCAGGACCGTGGCCCGTGCCTCGACGGAGGTGGCGGCGGCGTCACGAACCTGGCCCAGGTCGAAGGTCTCTGCGGCATGGCGCTCGACCTGCTTTCGGAAAGTCGCCAGCTCTGCCGGTATGTGCCCGAGGGGTTCCAGGGCCAGGCCGATCTCTCC
The DNA here is from genome assembly GCA_050742415.1 of Acidimicrobiales bacterium. Classification (GTDB taxonomy): domain Bacteria; phylum Actinomycetota; class Acidimicrobiia; order Acidimicrobiales; family AC-14; genus JBOGIF01. The sequence continues at coordinate 13,485 of JBOGIF010000164.1, forward strand.
GAGCTGCGCGGCGGATGCCTCGGCCCTGCTCTCGGCCTCCGCCAGCTCACCGGCCACCCGGCCCAGCTCCTCATGGAGCCTGGCAACCGACTCCTCCATCGGCGACAGCCGATCGCGCAGCTCGGACGTGAGCTCCTGCTGGGCGTCGGCCGCAGTCGCCCCCAGGCTCCACAGCTGGCTCCGCAGCTCCTCTACCGCCGACCCCAGGGCGGCGGCGGAACCCACGGCGTCGCCGACCGACCGGACGAGGCCGGCAAAGCCCTCGGGGCCGGCCAATTCCGCCACCAGGCGCTCGATCTCGCGCGCCAGGCGCTCGGGGGCGGCCTCCTCGTCCAACCAGCCGACCCGGTCCCGAAGCTCGGCCAGGTCGGTCGACACCTTCGACATGTCCCCGGTGACCTCGGTCAGGGTCTGGCTTCGGGCCTGTACCTCGCCCGACAGCCATGCCAGCTCCCGCTGCAGGCCCTCCAAGGTGGCACTCGCCCGCTCCAAGGCCCGTTCCCGGTCCTCCACCTCCCGGACGCGGCCTCCCAGGGCCCCGACCTCCTCGTTCGCGTGGCGCAACCCGGCATCGCAGGCACGGACCTCGGCAGCCACCCACAACAACCCTCGATGCACACCGGAGAGGTCGACAGGCAGGGAGGCGAGGGTGCCGAAACCCGTCGTCAGAACCGGCGGCGGGGGCTCGCCCTCACGTTCGCCAGACCTGCGCGGCTCGGCCGACGCTTTCGGCTCCTCGTCTTTCGGTTCGTCGGGTGGCGCAGCCCCGCTCTCGGGCGGCGTCTGCACCGGCCCGGGCCTGGGCCCGAACCCGGGCTCGAGCCGGGCGGAGTCATGCTGGGCGGCTACGCCGACCGGAACGCCCTTGATGGCGATCCGCGCCTGGGTGGGGGGGCCCTGCGAGGCTCTGGCCCACACTTCGGGGCAAGCGCGAAACAACCCCGCGCAAGAGGCGCCGCAGGTGGAGCAGGTGCAGGACGACTCCCCCGCGACCATCGCACCTTGGCAGCTCTGGCAGGTCTGAACCGCGAACTCGTAACACCAGCCGATCCGCCGACGCTAGCCCTGTGCCCGCCGTACGACAACGGCCGCGGGTGCGGCCCGAACAGGGGCAGCTCTAGTCTCTCGGAAGTGGCTGAGGGCACCGGCGCCAACCCGAGCACGCCGCAGGCAGTAGCCCGGGCCGGGCCGCCTTCGCCCGGCGGTTCGCCCTTCGCCACGGCGACTGCGGCTGGAAGGTCGCCAGCATCAACGGGCACCAGATCTTCGAGCCCGGGTGGCCGCCTCAGTCCAGTCCCTCTGAGGCCCCGGACGCGGCCAGGCGAGCGGCCACCAGCGCCAGCCGGTCGTCGGGTGCCACCATCGCCACCCGAACGTGTCCCGCCCCGGCCGGGCCGTA
>JBOGIF010000165.1:0-3126 GCA_050742415.1 Acidimicrobiales bacterium
CGTAAGGCCCGACCTCGAAGCCCACCTCGCGGTCCCCCCGGACCTGGAACCGACCGGCGACCAGCGACCGCCGGCCCCCAGCCTCCTGGTAGATGACCGGCTTGGCCATCCGTACGGCACCACCGGCGGTGTCGAGCACGAGCTCGCCCTCGGGGCTGACGCCCATCGAACGGTGCCCATCGAGCTCGACGAGTATCTGGGATGGGTCCACGCCCGGTGCCACCACGAAGTCGTGCTCCAGCCGGCGGCCGTTGCCGTGGAAGACCAGGTCGATACCCGGGTAGACGTCGGCGTAGCGCACGTCGGCGAAGGTGGGTACGGCCGTCGACGAGGCCTCGAGCGTCCCTGCCCGCATGTAGTGGCTGGTGCCGGGGAGGGAGCGTCCGGGCGTCATCGTGGCCGCCGGGTTGGCGCCGGCCCCGACCGGCCGCATTCGCAGCACGCTTGCGGGGTCCCCAGCGCTGCCAGCCAGGCGCACGACTGCTTCCGAAGGGGTGAGGAAAAGGTCGAAGTCCGGCCCTCTCGACAGGAACCGGACCGCGTCGTCCACCTGCCCGACGTTCGGCTCGAAGCTGAGAGGCACGCCGGCGAAGGGGTCCCCGAAGCGTTGGCCGGGCTGCTCTGCCGGGCGGTCGGCATGGCGACCGCCATCGCCCATTGCCATCGCCAGCGAGGCAACGCCGGCCACCAATGCGAGGCACAGCCCGGCTGTGACCACGCCTCTAGACCTTCGCATGCCCCAATCCTGGCCTATCAATGGGGTCAGCGCCGTCGGCCGCGGAAGGGGGCCGGAGTTTGCTTCACCGGCACCAGGTCGCGGCGGTACTGCCGGTGCGTTCGCTCGACTGCATCCTTGGCCTCCTGAGCCACGCGGGCGACCTCGGCTCTCAGCCGCGCCACCTCCTCCTCGAGCTCCATGACGGCCTTGACCCCGGCCAGGTTCAGGCCTGCCTCGGTGAGCTCGTGTATCCGTCGGAGCTGGCGGATGTCGTGCTCGCTGTACCGGCGACTGCCGCCACCGGTGCGCGCCGGGTCGAGGAGGCCACGGCGCTCGTAGATACGCAGGGTCTGAGGATGTACGCCGGCCAGCTCGGCCGCTACGGAGATCACGTACACGCCCCGGTTCAGATCGCCCATGGCCTCATGCTCCGAGGTGGGCCCGCGGGGACTCCGCCGTCGCCGCAGCCAGGGCCTCGACCGCCTCCCGTTCGGCGGCCGACAGATGGGTGGGGACCGCGACCTCCACCGTCACGAGCATGTCGCCCACTCCCTTCGACGTGGCCACGCCGCGGCCCTTGATCCGGAAGGTACGCCCCGAGCGGGTCCCGGGCGGGATCCGCAGGACCACCGGCTCGGTGAGGGTCGGCACCGATACCTCGGCACCCAGCGCGGCCTCGGCAAAGGTGACGGGAACGGTCAGGAGCAAATCGCGGCCCTTGCGGCGGAACAGCTTGTGGGGCGCCAGCCGCACGGTCACGAAAAGGTCGCCCGGCGGGCCCCCGCCCCGACCACTTGTACCCCGGCCCTTCAAGCGGATGCGCTGGCCGTCGTCGACCCCGGCCGGGATACGGACCTTGATCTGGCGCGGCCGGGCCTCGACGCCCGTGCCCCGGCACGTGGGGCAGGGCGACTCCACCTTCATGCCTCTCCCGGCGCACTCGGGGCAGGCTCGGCTCAGGGAGAAGAGGCCCTGGTTGTCGGCCAGCACCCCTGTGCCGCCGCACCGGGGGCACACCACGGGACTGGTACCGGGCGCCGCGCCGCTGCCGTGGCAGGTGCCGCAGGGCCCCTCGGTGGTGACGTTGACGGTGGTCGTCAGGCCGTTGACGGCGTCGAGGAACGACAGGTGGAGCTCGGCCTCGATGTCGTCGCCCCTGGCTCCCCGGGACTCGGTTCGCCCGGTCGGCCGTCGCCGCCCGAACAGGCCCCCGAACAGGTCACCGAGGTCGTCGACGTCGAAGCTGAAGGCTCCTCCGCCCCCGGGCGTGCCCGGCCCGTCGAAGCCAGCCCCGGCACCGGCCATCGGCCCGAGCCTGCGCATCTCGTCGTAGTCCTTACGTTTGCCGGCGTCCGACAGGACCTCGTAGGCGGCCGATATCTCCTTGAACCGGTCGTCGTGGCCCGGGTTGGTGTCGGGGTGGTTCTCCTTGGCCAGCTTTCGATAGGCGCGACGGATCTCGGCCTCGGTCGCGCCCTGGGGCACGCCGAGCGCCTTGTAGTAGTCCTTGTCGAGCCACTCACGCTGGACCTGGGCCACGGCCCTATCCCTGAACCTTCACCATCGCCGGTCGCACGACCCGGCCCTTCCAGCGGTAACCCGGGCGCAGGACCTCCGACACGACGGGCCCGTCCTCGCCCGACTCGTGGGCCACCGCGTCGGCCTCGTTCGGGTCGAACGGGGCTCCCGTCGGGTCGATGCGGTCGAGGCCCTCCTTGGTGAGCACCGCCGTCAGCCGCCCATACGCCTGGTCGAACCCCTGCCCGTGAACCACGGCGGCGTCGAAGATGTCGAGCACCTCGAGCAGCTTCACGACCAGCTCCTCCCCGGCTCTCTCCAGGCTCTCCGACTGCTGGCGGAGCACCCGCTTGCGGTAGTTCTCGAAGTCCGCCCGCGTCCTCATCAACTGCTCGAGGAACCCCTCCCTCTCCGCGTGCAACCGCTCCAGATCCCCCAGCAGCCGCTCATAATCATCCTGCTCGTCAACCGGCTCCGACTCGCCTTCATCACCGACGTCGGGCTGGGGTTGACCTTCTTCCCTCTCCTCAGCCTGCACCGGCACGGCGGGGTACTCGGTAGTGGGGTTGGCGTCAGAAGAGGGCGACGGGTGGCCCGTAGGGGGGACCCACGATGCGGCGGGGTCCCCCGAAGGGGGTGCCGCATCGAAGGGAGGCCCCTGAGGGACAGGACCCGTCGTCCGGTCCGACGGGCCAGGCCGGTCCGACGGGCCAGGCCGGTCCTCCGCGGGAAAAGGATCAGTAGACGACATTGGGCCTACCGCCCCTCGTCAACGATTTCCGCGTCCACGACCTCGTCGTCGTCGGTGTAGCTACCTCCGCTGGCGGCCCCATCCTCGGACGGTCCCGCCTCGGCGTAGAGACGCTGCGTGAACATCTGGCTCACCGTCA
>JBOGIF010000166.1:0-2752 GCA_050742415.1 Acidimicrobiales bacterium
GGCACCAGGGTCGTGAGGGCCTACTGGCCCGATCGGGTCCCCCTTGCCCGTCCGGTGCTGACTACCGCTGCCCTGTCTCTCGTGTTCGCTGTCGTCGTGCCGACGGCGATCCTCGTGTACCGCCCGAGCTTCATGTGAGATGAGCCAGGCGAGCACAGCGCTCTACGGCCACACCTAGCACTCTTGAGTTCGAGGTCGCGCCCAGCGGGCAGGCATGGCAAGAGCGGGTGTCGGGTCGGACGGGGGTGGCTTTCACTTTGGATCTCGGCACCCGCGTGTATGCAAAATGTATGCCGAATCAGCACAACTGGGGGTCAGAAGCTATTACGCAGCGTCACAGCCGTTCGACAAAAGCCCTGCTCACAGGCACTGTGAAGCACGAGAGCGCACACCTCGAGATGACGTCGACGTGACTGGGGGTCAAGAGGTCGGGAGTTCAAATCTCCCCAGCCCGACCAAGACATTGCAGGTACGACCCGGTGTCCCAGGACAAGGCCGGCGTGGCCCGCATCACGCCGAAGGGCCTGCGCCACAGCGCGCAGTCGGTCGGCCGGGTCGTGGTCGGGGACGACAAGATCATGCAGGAGCGCCTCGGCCACGCCGACATCGGCATCACCCTCAACACCTACACCCACACCGCGAGCGAGCAGCACCGCCAGGCCGGCGACCGCCTGGACAAGGTCTTCCGGCCGACGACGCCGGCACCGTGAGCGGCCTGCGTCTGCGTCGCGAGGACGTCGCCGATGACGCCCTGGTCGTCGTCCGGGGCGGCGAGCTCGACAAGGCGAGGCTGGTGCGCGACGCGACGCTCACCTACCGCCGCTTCGGCGAGTACGGCATCTCCGTGCTGGCTGCACCCGATGAGGCCGCTCTCGACCTCCTTGCCAGCACGACTCTGCAGCGCGAGCCGTTGCTCACCCTGATGCGGATGGGAGCATTGCGTGCCGCAGCGCTCGAGGTCCGCCCGACCTTCCGCCGGCCCCACTTCACGATCGTCCTGACCGATCTCGACGCCGACCTCGACCGGTTGCGGGCATGCGACAATGAGGTGCGGGACACTCCGTACTACGTGGCGCCCGAGGCCAGGCGATGAGCTACACGATCGAGATCTATGTGGACTGGAACACCCAGGACGACAGCGGCCTGCCGTGGACGCTGCTCGATCAGGCAGCCGATCCGTCGCGCGTGCGGCCGGGCGCCTACCTGATCGCCGGCCATGACGACGCCATGGCGGTGGTGGAGGTCGTCGACGTCGACACGGACGGCGTCGTGCACGTGCGCCAGCTTCCCGGGTCGGTGAGCGCCAACGCCCACCGCCTCACCGCCCCGGTCTCCTAACCCGGGTCCGGCGCCTTCCTCCTCGGCGCCCGCGCGGGGTGGGAGCACGAGGAGGCCACGCCCCTCGCCACCCGGGAGGCCATGGCCGACGCGGTGGCCGGCGCCGTGGTGGCCGCCATCGGCCCCGTCCGGCCAAGCACTGGATGCCCGCGCCCGAGTGGGACGACCTGGCCGGCCGGCTCCGCCACGGCACCGCGGTGGTGGCGCTGGCCGCCCAGGTCGACGCCGGAGGTCCGAGCAGCTCCGTCGGGCCCGAGGGGGACTCGTGGGCCGAGGTGTTCGACCAGGCCGACACCCTGCTCAGGGCTCGCGCCGCGAGGCGGGTCGCGGTCTGCACCACGACGACGGCCTCGGCCTCAGCCTGTAGCCCGGCCGACCGGCGTTGTCCCGTCGCCGTGCGGCGCAAGGCGAAGATGGCCGTTGACAGGTGTGTGTCAACGTGGCGTCGTGATGATCACCCCGGTGGCGGGCTGGACCATCACCACCTATGACCCGGCCGGACGAGCCACAGCCACCGCCCAGCAGATCGGGTCGGGCTGGGGAGATTTGAAATCCCTATCGGCCAGCGTGTGCTACATTGACGCACATGAGTCGGGTTGGGATACGCGCCCTCCAGCAAAATGCGTCGGCTGTTGTCGCCCGGGCGGCGGCGGGGGAGATCGTGGAGATCACAGAGCGGGGTAGGCCGGTCGCTCGCCTGGTACCGCTGGCTGATGATTCCCGATCGTCGCTGGTAGCCGCCGGCCTGGCCCGCCCGGCTCGTCGGCGGATCGCGGACCTACCGCCACCCTTGCCAGCAGTCCCCGGCCAGCCGTCTCTCGGCTCCCTCCTGAGTGAGGCGCGAGCCACCGAGCGCTGACGTGGCCTGGTACGTCGACACCTCGGCGTTCCTGAAGCTCGTCGTCGAAGAAGAGCACTCAGGTGCGTTTCGCACTTGGGCCGAGGCCAATGACGAGTCATTGTTCTCCTCGGATCTCATGCGCGTCGAAGCACTCCGCTCGGCCAACCGACATTCCCCCTCAGCGCTGGCCGCCACCCGTCAGCGACTCGACGCCATCGCGCTGCTCGCTGTGACCCGTGCCGCCTACGACATGGCCGTCGAGCTCAGCCCCGCCATTCTGCGCACACTCGACGCGCTGCACCTGGCGGTCGCCCTGGGTATCGGGGATGAGCTCGACGGCGTCGTCACGTATGACGACCGCCTGGCCTCAGCCGTGGCTTCTCACGGAGTTACAGCCGTTATGCCGACCTGAACGCCGGGCATCGCGTAAGCCATGATTCGCCGGTCGCGGGTAAAGGCTGGTCGACTGGCCCCCATGCTCGTCACCGTCTACGGCGTCGTCGCCCTCACGTTCATGATGACCATGTACGCCCTAGGCGCTTGGCGCCTATGATCGACAAGTTGTTGTCTATG
>JBOGIF010000167.1:0-4912 GCA_050742415.1 Acidimicrobiales bacterium
GTGCCGACGTCGGCTGGGTGGGCTGGGACGACCTCACGGCCCTCGATGTGGCCATCCAGTCCGAGAACCGGGACCTCATCGTCGTCCTCCGCCACGCCGGGGCCAAGACGGCCGACGAGCTCCGCCGCTGAGAACCGTCGTCACGAAGGAGGTACAACCGTGGCGAGCTCCATCGAGCTGGGCGACGTCCGTGAGGTCGTCGGCTCAGAACTTGCCGTGGTTGCGGGCCTGTTCGGGGGTGGGGATGGTTTCCATGTTGTCCCAGTGCTCGACGATGAGGCCGTCGTGGAGGCGGAAGATGTCGAAGACGGCCAGTTGCTGCCCGGCGAGGTTGATTCGGCTGTAGGAGACCACGAAGTTGCCCTGCCCGACGACGAAGGCGACGTCTTCGTAGACCATCGACTGGCCCCGTTCGGCGAGTTGGCTCAGAAAGATCTGGATGCCTTCGATGCCGTCGCCGACCTGGGGGTTGTGCTGGATGTAGCCCTCGGCCGAGATGAAGTCGCCGATCCGCTCGCCCTGGCCCTTCTGGAGGACCTCGGTGAGGAACTCCCTTACCAGGGCCTTGTTCTGCTCGGTCTGGTCCAGGTCGGTGACCTGGGTGGGCCCGTCGATCTGGGTGTGGCCGGAGACGGTGGTGTCGACGAACGCCGAGATGACGTCCCAGTGTTCGACGATGCGGCCCTGCTCGTCGGTGTCGAACAGATCGGTGGTCACCCAGCGGGACTGTCCACCGTTGAGGGACTGGTATGCGTGGAGGAACACGTACCGGCCGTCTTCGAGGGCGCGCACGATCTGGATGTCACGGTCGGGGTTGCGGGCGATGAACGGCTCGAAGAACTCGATGAACCCCTCGGCCCCGTCGGCCACGCCGGTGCTGTGCTGGGTGTACCGCTCACCGGTGTACTTGCGCACGGCTTCGGCCGCGTGGCCGTCGCGGATCCCTTCCAGGTACAGCCCTGTGGCGTTGTCGATCCTCTGGCTCATGTTCTCTCCTGTTCTCGTAGTGATGACTTCTCAGCCTCGCCGGAGAAGACCCGCTCGACGTCTGCGTCGGGGTCGGCCTGCAGCGCCCAGAAGGCGTCGGCGATCGTGTCGGGGTCGAAGGGGCCGCCCGGGGCGACGATCCCGGTGATGATCAACGTCCTTACCCGCACCCCGCGGGGCGCCAGGTCGTCGGCCAGCAGGTGGGCGACGGTCCGTAGCCCGGCTTTGCCGAGGGAGAGCACCCCGATGGCGGCGTTGGGATGAAGGGCCAGGCCCCCGCCGGTGAGCAGCACCGTCCCCTGGGTGTGTTCGAGGCCGGAGAGAGCGGCCCGCACGGCGGCGATCGGTGAGAGCACGTTGACGTTGGTGGCGCGCTGCAGGGTCTCCGGGTCGGTGTCGATCAGCCGTCCGCCCATGGCGGCGGCGTTGTAGGTCAGTACCCCGGTGGGGGCGCGCTGGGCCAGGGAGGCCACGGTGGCGGCGACCGCCTCCGGGTCGGCCGCGTCGCAGCTGACGGTGACCGCGGACCGGCCGGTGGCGCGTACCTCCTCGGCGATCAACTCGAGGTGTCCGGTGTTGCGAGCGAGCAGGGCGAGGTCGAAGTTCTCCTTGGCCAAGCGCAGCGCAAGGGAACGGCCGATGCCACTGCCGGCGCCAATGACGATCGCCTGCTGGGGGCTCGGGCTCATGACGCGGCCTGCCACTCGATGCGGAGCCGGTGGTGGCGGTCGAACCGGGCGAGGTGCCTGGTGATCACCTGTTCGAACCTCGCGACCGATGACGCGGAGGCGGCCGAGATGGCGAGCACCAGGGCGCCCGGCTCGGCGGTGAGCTCGCAGCGGCCGTCGCCGATTTCGATCACCCCCCGGGTGCGGTCGAAGTCGACCGGGATCTTGCGCTGGAAGTGTCTGCAGAGCTGGAGGAGGTAGCGGGACGGGTCGTCGGTGACGACCACGGCCCGCGAGGACAGGGCCGAAGCGTTGGCTGACATGGCGGCTCCAGGGGGCGAGAAATTACTGTGGTAGCCAGACTATACGTGATCCGTAGTACTTTGGCAACCGTCAAGACCCCGACGGCATCCGGACCGTCCTGATTCCTCACTAGGCTCCGAGGGCAGCGCGGCTGGCAGGCCGCAGGTCCCAACAAGAGAGCACGATGGCCAGCGCACCGAGACCCCAGCGAGAGAAACCGAGAGCCGACAACCGAGCCGCACCGGTGCAACTCGCCGAGCGTTTCGTCACGCTTGCTCGCCTCGTGCGCCAACAACCGCGCATCACCACCAAGGACAGCCTGGGCGACACCCGATACGAGCTGCTGCACACGCTGCGACACGGAGGTCCGGAACGGCCCGGACGGCTCGCCGGGCGACTCGGGGTGGCCGCCACCACGCTCACGCCGATGATCGACGCCCTCGAAGCCGAGGGCTACCTCGAGCGTGTCGTCGACCCCAAGGATCGCCGAGCACAGGTACTCCAGCTGACCGAACCCGGTCTCACCGCCCTCAGAGCCGCCCGCCGCGACCGGCTCACCCAGGTCGGCAAGGTCTTCACCGCCCTGAACGAGTCAGAACGGGCCGCCCTGGCCGACCTCCTCGACAAGCTCCTCCGTGCCGCCGGCGAACAAGGCCCAGCCGGCGAACAGACGAGGACGAACCGCCGCCCGTAGACCTCCGTGGCGGCTCCTGTGGATCCTGCAGCCAGATCCGCTTTTGCCCGACCCACCAAGCCCGGGAGGCGTCGCATGTCCCTGCGTTGGTACAGCATCGTCGTTGACTGTCATGACGTGAAGGCACAGGGCCACTGGTGGGCGGAAGCCCTCGGGTGGAAGCCGATCCACGAGACCGACGACGAGATCGTGATCGTCCCCCAGCGCCTCACCGTGGACATGCTCGGCACCACGCCCTGGGAGCAGGTCCCGCCGTGCCTCGTATTCGGCTCCGTCCCCGAAGGCAAGACGACCAAGAACCGGCTCCACATCGACCTGGCCCCGCACACCAGCGACGACCGGGACGCGGAGATCGACCGGCTCCTGCGGTTGGGAGCCACCCGGGTGGACGTCGGCCAGTCGGGCGACGAGTCCTGGGACGTCTTCGCCGACCCGGAGGGCAACGAATTCTGCGTCCTGTCGTCGCGCGACATGTGAGCGGGCAGCGCGCCGCCCAGGCCCGGGCGCCCCAGTTCCGGCTCTGGTAGCCCAGGGAGCCGCCAGCTCGATCCCGAGGCGGCCGGCGCAATCGATGATCTCCTCGACGGCGCCGATGAGCTCGTCCATGTTGGCGACGAACTCGGGGTGCCGCACGGACGAACCAGCCGATCACGAACGCGACCCGTCAGCAGTCGGCCATGGCCCGGAGCCGCTGACACAGCTCATGAAAGCGAGGGCCGAGGTCGCCCAGCCTGCGCACCAGCAGGGCCTTGGGGACGCTGGTCAGGTCGTCGAAGTTGGCTACGGACTCGGCGGGAAGGCCCTCGTCCCGGCCGAGCGGAAGCTGGCTGGGGGCGGATCGGAGCGTGCGGGTGACGGGGGCCACCATCACGCGCCGCATGGCCGAGTTGGCCTCGTCCCGGCTGATGACCAGAACCGGGCGGCCCTTCTCGTCGGGTGTCTCCAGCCACCACAGTTCGCCTCGGCCTACCACCACCGCTCCCACGACTCCTCCGCCGTGATCCGCCCGGCGGAGCGCTGGGCGCGGCGCATCTCTCCCACCGTCTCCGGTCGCTCCTCGTAGGCCTGCCGGTAGGCCGAGGCGACGGCCGCTCGATCCGCCGCCCGCAGCACGCGCAAGACGGCGGCCCTGACGATCTCGGCTCTGGTCGCACCCTCGCGTGCGGCCAACTCGTCGAGGGCGGCGACGGTCTGGTCATCGAGACGGATGTTGATCTGGGTGGCCATACCCAGATCATAGCAAGTGTGCTAGCAAGACTGCTAGGGTATCTGCCGCGACAAGTGCTACAACGGCGGCCCGGGGAGCGGCCGAGGTCGTGGTCCCGCCGGACGGCCAAGCCGGTGAGGGGCGGGGTGGCGTGCTGTCGGTAGCCGACGCCGTCGGACTGAGCCCGCCGACCATGTGTCGACCATATGCTAGCCTATGGTCATGAGCAGGACGCAGACACTCGTCCAACTCTCGGACCGTCTCGTCAGCCTTCTCGATCAGCGGGCCGCGGAGCGCGGGATCTCCCGGTCGCAGCTCATCCGCGAGGCCATCGAGGCGCATCTGAGCGCCGATCTGGAGGCCGAGGCCGGTCGGGCCATCGTCGAGGGCTACACCCGCGTCCCCGATGATCGAGAATTCGAAGCATGGGCCGAAGCGAGTGCTCGGGACATGATCGCGGAGGAACCCTGGTGAACCGGGGCGAGGTCTGGTGGGTGGAGCATCCCGAGGAGGGCCGCCGCCCGGCGCTGATCATGACCCGGGCCGAGGCGATCCCGTTGCTGCGCAAACTGCTGGCCGTCCCCGCCACCCGTACCCGCCGGGATATCCCGAGCGAAGTGGCTCTCGACGAGGACGACGGGATGCCGATCCCTTGCGTGCTCAGCCTCGACAACACCCGGGTCGTACCCAAGGCGATGATGCGGCGGTTCTTCGTCGACCGGCACGGCCCCGTCGTCAACATCGTCGGCCATCCCGACTAGCCAGCTACCAGTCGTCGCCCGGTCGGTACTCGCAGGAGATCGGCTGGGTGAGGTTCAGCTCCGCGGTGGAGCCGTACCGGAGGACCATGATCCCGTCGTCCTCGTCACTGGTTCGGATCGCCTCGGAGCCATGCCGGACGAACGTCGGGCCCTGCCATCGCTCCCAGCCGAGTCGCTCGTAGAACGCGTGGCTGCCGGTCGACAACGCTCCGAGCTCGAACTCGGCACGGAGGATCTGACCGGCTCGCCGTACCACCTTCGCGCCGACCCCCTGGCGTTGCCGTGTCGGCTC
>JBOGIF010000168.1:0-3821 GCA_050742415.1 Acidimicrobiales bacterium
ACTCACGCCCTCGTCGTCATTGGCACGGTCGTGCTCGTGAGCCTTGGCCTCCGGCCGTTCCGCGCCGATCTCGAGGCGTCGAAAGGGAGGATGGCCGAGGCGATGAGGCTCCAACCGCTCGAGGCCCGGTACCGGGCCTACGCGGGAGACCAGGCACGGGCCGCGGCGACGACGACGAGGGTGAGATCCGAGCAGATCAGGCGCCTGGGCGAGGCCGACTCGTTCTATCGGGAAGCCCTCCGCCGCCAGCCCGACGACCTTAACCTCCTGGTTGCGCTGGCCACCCTCAACGCCGACTGGGCCGAGGCCATCGACCGGTCACGCTCGCCCGTGGCGGAGATGTGGTGGCGACGGGCTCTGGCCGTATACCCGAACGACCCGGAATTGCAGATGCACTATGCGCAGGCGGCCCAGCGGGCGCGGTCATGACGTGCCGGGTTCCGGCTGGCGGTGGCGGTGCCGCACGGCCGACACGAGCTCGCGGGGGCTGAGGGTCACCCGCCGGATGGCGATGTCGATGGGCCAGGCGATGGCGAAGAGCAGCAGCAGCAGCCAGAAGACGGGGCTCGTGACCGACAGCGGGAGAGTGGGTTGTGCCCATGCCGCCGCAGGGTGGGCCAGCACGGTTCCGCTCCGTGCCGCAAGCCGGGCCAGGAAGCCGTCGTCGCGCCCGGGCTCGAGGTACTCGAGGCCGTAGGGCACCGGGACTGCCTTCTCGGCCTGGGCCGTCACCGCGCCGGCCTGGCGCAGGGCGGCGTGGAGGACGTAGGTGCCCACCTCGGGGGCGGCCACGTCGGCCTGCCAGCGCCCGGGAGCCACGGCCCGCAGGGGTACCTCGGTGGTCGCCTGGGTGGGGGAGACGACGCGCAGGTCGCCGTCGCCGCCTCCGGCCGGACCGGAGACGGTCACGTCAAGTCCGACCCCAGTGGGTGAGGTGTCGATGCGCAGGCCCTGGTCCTCGCCGGCCGGAAGCGACCAGGCCACCATGCGCCCGAACAGAGCCGCCGACACCGGCGAGCGAAGCAGCCCGCTCGTCCACCGGCCCCGGGCGTCGCTGGTCCAGGCCACCGCCCGGCCGAGCCCGTACTGGCCGCCGGCCAGCACGGGGTCGCCCTTGGGGCTCGAGAGGACGACGTCGGCGGTCGGCTTGGCGGTGGTGGCCACGTAGCCGCCGAGCTCGGGGAAGGCGTCGAGGGGGACGCCCTCCAGCAGGTCCCCGGCGGAGGTCACCTTGGGGAAGAAACGGTCCTGCTCGTACCAGGAGCGCAGCGTCGAGCGGCTCGCCTCCAGCAGGATCTCCGGAACGGCGCTGGCGGAGTCGGCCCGGTAGAACCGCCCCCCTCCCAGCTGGGAGATAGCCCTCATGTGCTCCATGTCGGGTTCTGAGTCATGCGTGGCAACCCCGATCGACGAAACCGTCACACCCAGCGAGCGCGTTCGCTCGAACAGCGCCTGGTAGTTGCCGACGTCGCCCACCGCGTCACCGTCGCCCAGGAGGATGACGTTCCTGTTCGGTGCCGTGCTGCGAGCCAGACCATCCAGCGCCAGGCTCATCGACCTCCCGTACCCCCCTGGATCTCCAAGGGTCGTCTCCCGGATGCGCCGCTTCAGCGCGGGCTTGTCGGCTGGGCGGCCGAGGGGCACGACGTAGCTCGGTGGATCCTCGTGGACGGCGGTGCTCATGTTGATCACGGCCAGCTCGTCATCCGGCCTTAGCTGGTCGACCACCGCGTCCACCGAGCCCAGAGCGACCGCGTCTCCCGTCGGGTCCTCCATCGTCTCCATCAGGACTGCGACGGCCACAGCAGGGCGCTCCTTGGGCCTCGGTATCTCCATGCGAACGGGAAGAGCCTCCTCCAGGGCCGTCCCGCCCCATCCGCCCGGCCCGTACGAGGAAGGGCCGCCGATTGCCACCAGGCCCCGACCGAGGTCGCGCACGCTGGCGGTGATGGCGCCGAGGGCACCGGGAGGGAAGGAGTCCGCAGCGGCGTCGGCGATCACCACCCCGTCGTAGGCGGCGACGAGGGCGGTCTCGGAAGGGGCCTGAGCCGCCGGGCGGCGTTGAACGCGCATGCCGGCTGCCTCCAACGCCGCGCCGACGTTGGCGCCCCCGCCGGGGCCGCCTTCCAATACCAGAACCGACGGCCGGTCGAGCACGCGAACAACGGCCTCGGCCACGTTGTTCTGCAAGTAGCGGTCGGGCCTGGCGTCGAGGGTCGCCGAAAGGCGGTGGGTGCCGGGATCCAGGGGCGGAACCTCGAACCTCTGCTCCGACCCACCCGCCGGCAGCTCGATCTGGCGGCTCGCCACCTCCCGGCCGTCGAGGCTCAGGACGATCCGGCCCTCGGTCCGATCCGTGGAGCGGAGCCTGGCCAAGGCGGTGAAGACCTGGCCCACGCGGACCTGGCCCGGCGCCTCGATGGCGGCCACCAGAGTCTCCGCCGACGGCGCGCCGCCGATGGGCGCTACATCGACGCGGACCGCCCGTGACCGCAACCCGGCGACCGCCTCCGATGCGTCGCCGAGGTTCTGGCGACCGTCCGAGACCAGAACCAGTTGGCGGGCGAAGCCGTCGGGGATGAGGTTGGCGGCCAGGACGAGCGCGCCCGCCAGGTCGCTCTGGCCCGGGTCGGGGCGGGTCTGGAAGCCGCTGAAGACGGGTCGGCGGGTCGGCGGCAGCTCCACCTGGGCGTCGCGCCCGAAGGTCACCACCCCGAAGAGATCTCCCGGCCCTTTGGCCGCGATGAGAGCCGTCACGCCTGTGGCGGCGTCGTCGACGGCAGCCGCCGTGCTGTCGGACAGGTCGACCACGGCGACGACCGCCCGGTTGCGGGGTCGCCGGGCCACCCGCACGTCGGCCAACGACAGGGCGACCAGGCTCAACAGCGTCAACCGCAAGGCAAGCGTCAACCGGCTTCGACCCGGGGTGAGGGGTGGTGGCCAGCGCCTCCAGGCCACGACGACGGCCGGCAACACCAGCAGCAGAGCCAGGTATCCGGGGCGCAGGACCAGCAGGCGACTCATCCCCTCAGGAACACGAGCCATTCCAGCAGGAGCCCGCCGAAGAGCAGGGCGGCCAACCATGGCCATACCTCCAGGGTCCCGCGGGGGGCGGCCCCGGCAGATCGGCGGGTCACCTCCACCTGGGGCCTGGGGCCGGGGGCGATGCGGGACTGCTCCGGGTCGGCGAGCGCCACCGCGAAGCGGCTCGTGCTGGTCTGGCCGGGCCGGCGCTCCCGCACCGTGTACACACCAGGGGTGTGGGTGTCGGACAGGACGGAAGGGAACGGGGGCGGCAACTGGAGTTGACGACCCCCCGGCAGGACCACGTCGATCCCGGTGGTTTCCGGCGCGGCGGCCAGGCTCAGAGGTCGCCCGAGGGGCAGGGTCTGGCTCTCGAACCCGCCGGGCATGAGCTGGGAGACGATGTTCTGCACCAGGATGGGGAAGGCGGCGCGAAGCGGCAGGTCCGACCGGTGGACGTCGAAGGTGAGCTGGGCGACGCGAGGCTCGCCTTCGCGCACCATCAGCAGCGGACCTTTGGCGGCAGCCATCACGACGCGCCAACCGGGCGGCGGGACAGTGGCCGCCGCCGACTGAACGTGGACGTCGCGCAGCGACAGGTACTGGAGGACCGGATCACGCGGATCGGAGGGCGCGAGCTCCCCGGGGTCGAGCTGCGGGCCGGCCGGTACCGGCCCCTTGCCCTCGGGCGGATCGATCACCAGCGCCGGCGTCGGAAGCGCGCCGTCGGGCACGAACCCGTCGAACACGTAGAGGTCGTAGGTGCCGCCGCGGTAGGCGGCCGGGTCGGTGACGGT
>JBOGIF010000169.1:0-2421 GCA_050742415.1 Acidimicrobiales bacterium
ATGGCCAGTATCGAGCATTTTGAATTCTCCTTGGTACGCTTAGCTGTACACTGCTGACATGCGGTTACGCAAGGCGGAATGCAAGACCGGAAGGAGTCTGACCAATGGCCCACGATGAGCCAATGGCTTGCTCTCGCTTGAGGATGCTGGCCGTGGGCGCCATTCTGCTCTCAGTGTTCACCCACTCCCTGCCGGCCAGCGCCCAGAAGAGCGCGATCCCGCCGAACATGGTTCAGGGGAATTCGAACAAGAGGATCATAGCGGGCCAGCTGCGCTTGGCAGCCAAACTAGGCCGAAAGGCTATGGCGGGATTCGAGGCGACGCCCCGTGACAACGCGATCCCGATCGATCAAGATACGATTCAGGCTGCTCAAGACACCTACGCGCTCATCCGGGCGGCCCGACACGGCATGGAGCTGCTGTTCGAGACCCAGAAGGTCCGCGACCCCGTCGACCAGCTGACCTTCAAGAAGCTCGATGAGGCATGGAACGCGTCGCGATACCCCATTGACAGACTGAGCTGGGGAATCCCCCGGGAGAAGTACCTCAGCGAATCCCTTCAGGGCTTGAGCCGCGCGATGCAGCTCGTAGATCAGGCCCTCGTTTTTCTGCCTGGCTAGGTACGTTGACTTTCAAGCTATTCACGAAAGAGTGAGCCTGCCCTGACTACTCTCGTGCAACGGATCCTTGCTGGGGTCGTGCCACTCGGGCTCTTGCTTCTGATCAGTCTGGCGCTCGCCCAGACCGCCCCACCAGTCGGCACCTGGGCGCAGATCGCGAACACGGCACTCGCTCCGGCGATTGCTCCAGAAGCCACGGCCCCGAATCCTGCTGGCGGAAATCCAGAACTCTGGAGCCCGCGGGGGCTCTTCGCCTTCTCCGGGGCCGACGTGGGCCAGATGGGTGGCGTCTGGGGCTTCTTCTACTGGGGTGGTGGACACGGCGACAGCCCGAACAACCAACTGTTCTTCGTGCCGTTTGATGGGAGTGGACCACGGGTGCTGAGTGGCCCGTACCTGGCTCCTGACCGCGTGTACTACTACGACACCCCGCTGGAGACGTACCGATCCGTCAGTCGCAACGCGCCCTCCTCCGTCACGGTGGCGGCAGCCCCAAAAGCCAGGCACTCATACTCAAGCCTGCTGCGGCTAGACGTGGGTGGTCGTCCGGCCATGTTCCAATACGGAGGATCACTCACTACTGGCGCTGGCGGTGGGACGAACGCGACTCGTGTCTTTGACCTGACGCTGACCTTCGCCCAGGCCATGGCCCGACCAGATATGGGTTGGGCGCTCAAGGCTCCGGCACCCTACGGCGCCGTCGCTTCCTCGAGCGGGTGGGATCCGGTGCAGAAGCGGGTGGTCGTGCGAGGGAGCCGCTTCATCGGGGCCTACTACCCGGACACGGATCGCTGGGAAGACTGGAACATCCGAAACGCACCCCTGTGCTGCGATTTCTCGGCATCTGTGGCAATGGATCTGGCCGGCCGCAAGATGTACGTGCTCGGCGACCGCCTGGCCGAGGTGATAGATCTCGACACCAAGGCCTACACGGATCTGAGCAGCAAACCGTGGGCCGTGAACTTCCCGGGGCTCGACGGCACCTACCTCGCCGGCCCCGGCGTCTCCTGGCACGCTCGAACGAGGCAAATCGTGGCCTGGACCGGGGGGCAGAACCTGCTCCTGATTGATCCGGCGACGGGCGTGGCGAAGACGGTCGCGATGGGTGGCGTCACGGTCTCGGCGGCACCGAGCGCTGGAACGTATGGGCGCTTCCGGGTCATCCCGGGCACCGACCAGGTCGTGCTCGTCAACAGCGTCTACGAGAATGTCTTCATCGGCACGGTACCATTTGGTGGTGGAACACCACTGCCTCCGCTGCCGCCGCCTCCTCCCCCGCCGCCACCGCCTCCGACCGGAGACACCGTTCCGCCATCGGTCTCGGTGACGGTCCCACCGAGCCCGGTGGCCGGCACGTTCAACGCCGTCGTGACGGCGACGGACAACGTGGGCGTGACCACCATCTCGCTTTACCTCGACGGTGTGAAGCTCCACGGGCCATTCCCGAATGCCGGGAACGCGACCATCCCGATCAACTCGACCTCGCTGACGAACGGCGCACATACGGTACAGGCGCGGGCCTCCGATGCGGCGGGCAACCAGGGCGTGTCGAGCACGGTCGGGTTCACCGTCTCGAATGCTTCGTCACCACCGCCGCCGGCACCTGTTCCGACGCAGCCACCGACGCCGCCACCGACGCCGACACCGACGCCCACACCGCCGCCGACCGGAGACACCGTTCCGCCATCGGTGTCGGTGACGGTCCCACCGAGCCCGGTGGCCGGCACGTTCAATGCCGTCGTGACGGCGACGGACAACGTGGGCGTGACCACCATCTCGCTTTACCTCGACGGTGTGAAGC
>JBOGIF010000170.1:0-8206 GCA_050742415.1 Acidimicrobiales bacterium
GTTCAACCGTCGGGTTGTTCTTCCAGCAGCTCACGGAGGCGCCGTAGCGCTTCGGCGTTGCGGGCGTGGATCGTGGGATCCAACAGCTTCTTCAGCCACTTCGGCGCCCGGACCAGCTCCTCGGTCATGCGCACCCGGCTGCTGCCGGCCTCGGAGCCGGAGGTCACGGTCAGCTCCACCTGAGCCCGGCCGATCGGGCGGAACCGGGCCAGGAGAACGATCGTCTCGGGTTCCGCCAACTCCAGGACCTGCGTGTTGTCCTTCACCTCGATAGGCCCGACGCCGACCGTGTGGTACAGCTTCGAGCCCACCTGAGGCCACGTCGGGTCGACCGACCGGATGCGCTTGGCGCCCACGACCCAGTCGGCGTAGAGCTTCCCGTCGGCGAACAGAGCGAAGACCTCTTCGGGTGGGACGCCCACCGTCGTCTCGTTGACTGCCATCCTCGTCAGGTACCCGGCCTGCCGGACAGCATGCCGACGAACCGGCGACGCCGATCGGCCTTCAGCGCGGCTGCCGCGGCGTTGGCTCCGCAGGCGCCGTGGACCCCGCCTCCAGGGTGGGCCGACGCCGACGCGAGGTACAGGTTGCCGACGGGCGTTTGGGCACCGGCACGGCCGGGCGTCGGCCGGAAGACCAGCTGCTGGTGGATCTGGGCGGTGCCGCCGTTCACCGACCCGCCGATGAGATTGGCGTCGGCACGTTCCAGGTCGGGTGGCGTGAAGACGTGGCGACCCAGCACGAGAGCGCCGAAACCCGGCGCCCTACGCTCGATCTCTTCCTCCATACCGGCCACGAAAGAGTTGGTCTTGGGCTCGTCCCAAGCGGCTGCCTCTGAGCCGGTGGCCGCGGGAACATGCGAATAGGCCCAGACCGTCTCCGTCCCTGGGGGCGAACGGGTGGGATCGGCCCGGGACATCTGGCCCATGAGCATGAACGG
Source organism: Acidimicrobiales bacterium (assembly GCA_050742415.1). GTDB lineage: Bacteria > Actinomycetota > Acidimicrobiia > Acidimicrobiales > AC-14 > JBOGIF01. The sequence goes on from JBOGIF010000170.1 coordinate 941, forward strand.
TCGGGGCGGCACCCTCCCCATGGCCAGGTGGGCGGAGAACTCGGTGAGGTGGTCCATCCCGCCGCCCACGTGGAGGGTTCCCGCCCGACGGGCGTCAGCGTCGGACCAGGGGATGGGCGCGCTGAGGGCCCAGTCCACCTTGACTGTGCCGTGGTCGACCTCGAAGCGGCGCAGGTCGGCGAGGAAGTCCGAAGGGAGATGCTCGGGCCCCACGAGCTCCAGGAAGAGGTTCGGCGCGGCCACATCCGCGAGCACGGCGCGGCGGGCAACGATCTCGGTGCCGTGGGCGGTCCGCACGCCGATCGCCTTGCCCTGGCGCACGAGCACTGCGTTCACCCGCTGGGAGCACTGGACCCGTCCGCCCTTGCTCTCGAGGCGCCGAACGAGGGCGTTGGTCAGCTCGGCGGCCCCGCCCTCGGGTACAGGGAAGCCGACGGTCTGACCGAGCATCACCAGCAGCCAGGCGAAGAACCCGCCGATCGCCGACTCCGGGCCGAGGTCGGTGTGCAGGGTGTTGCCCGCCAGCAGCATGGCCGCGCCCTCTCCCCGGAATCGTTCGGCGGCGAGGCGGCGCACGGGGAGCAGGGTGAACCGAACGAAGTCGAGGACCGCATGGGGAGTGCGCAGCTTGGCGAGCAACCTGGTGGCGGGCCACACCGGGGGGAAGGGGCTCATCAGAGCATCGACGAGCGGGTCCTGGACGCGCCGCCACTCGGCGACGAGGTCTCGCCACGCGGCTCCGTCGCCCACGCCGAAGCCCTCGACCGAGCTCGCCGTCTCCTCCTCGTCGGTCGAGAGGGCGGCGCAGCGGCCGTCGTCGAACACGTGGCCCAGCACGAGAGGCGCCCGGCACCACCGGAGCCCATAGCTCTCCAACGCCAGGCGAATGATCGGGGGGGAGATCGCAGAGAAGGGATAGAACGCGCTGAACAGGTCGTGGCGGAATCCCGGGACGGTGATCTCGCCGGAGCGGACGGCACCGCCGGGCTCGGCCTCCGCCTCGAGGACCAGGACGTCCCATCCGGCATCGGACAGCACGTTGGCCGCCACCAGCCCGTTGGGACCGGCGCCGATCACGATGGCGTCGGGGTCGCGGAGCGAAGGCGTCGGCGTGGGCCTGGGCGTCGTTGTCGTCGGCTGCTTCAGGTCGGTCGGTGGCATGGCACGGCCTGTCTACCCGTTGGGCTCGCCGAGCAGCCAAGACCGACGCGCTCGTAGGCTGTCGGGGCCGATGCCGCCCCTCCCTGGTCCCGCGGCTCTCGGCCGCGGTGTCGTCCTGCTCCCTGGCGCCTCCGTCCCGGCGGCCTGCGCCGACTGGGCTCGTCTCGAGATCGACGACCAGGTCCTCGACTCGCCGGGCAAGGTCGCCGACGAGCTCCACCACCTGTGGCTGCGCCGCCAACCGGTCGTGATCGTCCTCGCCGCCGATCCGGGGCTTCTTCGGGAGCCAGAGCGTTGCGACCTTGAGCCGTGGCAGCTCGAGCCGGACTTCGAGCTCACCCGCGAGCGCCTGCAGTACCTGGTCTGGTCCAACAACTACGACATGCGCACGGGGGTGCCGATCTGGTGGCACGCCCGTCGGGCTGAGCGGCTCGGGGCCACCTCCGACGGACCGGCCGATGTCGTGCTTCCCGATGGGACGCCGGCGTGGTGCGACGGCGGGCCCCGCCAGCCGCTCGTCGTCGGCGACGGGGCGACCGTGGTCCACCGTGAGGCCATCGAGGCGGGAGTGCTCGTCGCCGATCGGATCTCCAGCCCGTCGGCCGACGTGGCTCCGGACCAGCTGGCGGCCGTCGCGCACGGTGCGGGCCCGGCCCGGATCATCGCGCCCGCCGGGTCGGGCAAGACCAGGGTTCTGACTGCGCGCCTGCGTCATCTTCTCGCCGACCGCCGTGTGACTCCCACCACGGTCACGGCCGTGGCTTACAACAAGCGGGCAGCCGACCAGCTCGGCGAGCGGACCACCGGGCTCGGTGCCCACATCCGGACTCTCAACTCACTCGGCCTGGCGATCGTCAACGGAAATGGACGGTTTGCGACGACCGGGCTTGGATCGAGGCAGGTGATCGAGGAGGTCGAGGTCCGGCGCATCCTCGAATCGCTGGTGGAGGTCCGCCGCCAGCAGAACACCGATCCGATGGCGCCCTACATCGACGCGCTGTCCGACATCCGCCTCGGCCTCACCAGCCCACGTGCCGTCGAGGAGGCGATCCCGGACGCCGCCGGGGTCGCCGAGGTCTTCGACCGCTACCGGGCCGTCCTCACCGACCGACGCCTGCTGGACTTCGACGAGCAGATCTACCTCGCCATCGAGACCCTGCTGCAGAGTCCCGAGGTACGGGCACACGACCAGCGCCTGTGCCGTCACCTACTCGTGGACGAGTTCCAGGACTTGACCCCCGCCCACCTCCTGATGCTGCGCCTTCTGGCCGCACCCACCTACGACGTGTTCGGCGTCGGTGACGACGACCAGGTGATCTACAGCTACGCCGGCGCCAGTCCCGAGTTCCTGATCGACTACGGGCGCTACTTCCCGGACGCCGCGTCCTACGCGCTGGAGACGAACTACCGCTGCCCGCCGGCGGTCGTCGACGGGGCCCGCCACCTGCTCGGCTACAACGAGCGGCGCATCTCCAAGACGATCCGGTCGGCTCCGGGGCGCACGGGACTGCCCAGCGAGCTGCGAGTCGACCGCCGGCCCGACGACGAGCACGCGGCGGTGACGGTCGAGCACATCCGGCGCTGGGCCGAGGGGGGTTCGGCCTGGACGGCAATCGCCGTCCTTACACGAGTGAACTCGGCGCTACTGCCGGTGCAGGTGAGCCTCATGGAGGCGGGGATCCCTTGTATGACGCCGCTCGGGCCGAAGATCCTCACCCGTACCGGTATGCGCTCGGCGCTCGCCTATCTACGGATCGGGGTCGACCCCAGCCGCATCTCCAGCTACGACGTGACCGAGACGATCCGCCGGCCGAGCCGTCGAATCGCCCGCAACGTCGCCGAGATGCTGCAGAAGAGACCGCTCACATCCATCGCCGACATCCGGCGGCTCGGGGCGGCGTTGACAGGTGCCGATGCCGAGCGGGTTCGCTCCTACGCCGAGGACCTCCAGACCGTCGCCGACGCGGTCCGGACGGGCAACACCGCACGGGCTCTGCATGCCATCCGGGTGGATGTCGGGCTCGGCGGGGCCATGGACGTGCTCGACGACTCGCGGCGAGAGGCCGATCGGTCAACCCACACTGACGACTTGGCGGCGCTGGAGCAGGTGGCGTCTCTTCATCCGGATGCCGCGACCTTTGAGCCGTGGCTCGGAGCCGTCCTGGCGCGCCCGGGCGACGCCGATGGCGTGACGCTCTCCACCGTTCACCGCGTCAAGGGCCAGGAGTGGCCGCACGTCCTGGTGTTCGGCGCCGATGACGGATCGTTCCCTCATCGCCTCGCCACCGGCGTCGAGGAGGAGCGGCGGGTGTTCCACGTCGCCATCACCCGGGCCAGCGCCGAGGCCGTCGTCGTCACCGACACCGTCGATCCGTCGCCGTTCTGTGCCGAGCTGACGGGTGTTGCGCCTCGCCGTTCAACGGTCAAGGGTCGTCGGCCGGTGGCGAAGGCGGGCGATGGATCGCGGGGGAGCGCGACGGGAGCGACCGGCGGGGCCGGGTCATCCGGCTCGCCGACGAAGCGGGCTCCGCTCCCTTTGACCTACAACGCCGACCTCGGCCTGCCGATCCGGGTCAGAGGCGGGATCGACGCCGAGATCGTGGAGATCGCCGAGCGAGGCGTAGTGGTCGCCCCGATCGGAGGCTCGACCCGGATGCTCGTGGAGTGGTCCGCCGAGGTAGAGGTCTACGGACGTGCCGTGCGGTTGATCCGGCCGGGGAGCCCGACGCCCCAAGAGGCCCTTGCGTCGCTGCGGGTGTGGCGGAAGGAGACGGCGGCGCGAGACAGCGTGCCGGCCTACGTCGTGTTCTCCGACGAGTATCTGGAAGGCCTGGCCGCGGCCCTTCCGTCGACCCTGGCGGAGTTGGCGAGATGCCGGGGAGTCGGACCCGCGAAGCTCGACAAGTACGGAGACGAGATCCTCATCGTCCTCGAGAGTGCCGCCGCCGCCAGCGAGCAGCATGGTCCGGGCCGGCGAGTCGTGACGAGGGACTCGACCGATGAGAAATAGCTGGATGGAGCGACTGGCATGCGCTTTCGTGGCCGTGTCCATGGCGGGATGTCGCACGGGTAGCGAGCGCGCCGCGGGTGAGGCCCGAGAGGACCTGCGCGAGAGGTTCTCCTGGCCAAGGCAGCGACAAGTACAGCTGGACCTACAGCGCGATGAGGTTCCGCACCTGCATCACGGTCTCGGCGCGCCACCCCGATGTCGTCAAGGTCGCCAACCTGCACTGCCCCGCCTCCCTCGACAACGATCCCGCCAGCGCGCGCCCATCGCGAGACGCCGACCTGGATCTCACCGGCGACTTCGGCGACGCCATCAGTTGGACGGCGGTGCCGTCGACCCACACCTACGTGATGCCCGGCCCGTACAAGGTGACGTCACCGCCACCTCGACCGGGTGCGATGGAGCCACGAGCAGCGGGCCGTCCGCTCCCCTCCGATGGGTCCAACCCTGACGATTCTGAATCGCGCGTCAATGAAGGTCGAGCACATTACGGAGGATCTCGTCGACAGTATGACGGGTCTCTGCATCGAGGCGGCCAATACGTCCGACCAACCGCCGGGTTGAGATCGCTCGGACCTGCTCGACCTGAAAGGCGGTCGTTTGGTCGAGGCCGTTGTTCTCGTCGGGCTCGGTCACCACGTGGAGCGGGAGTCGCCTGATCGTTGACGTCCCAGGTACGACGATGACCAGACGCAAGTTCGGGTGGTGAAGGCGATCGTCGGAGACGAGCAAGGCTGGTCGGCGAAACGCCTGTTCGGGGTCCGCGGGATGAGCACCGAAGTCGACGTGCCAGATGTCGCCCCGTGCGTGTGTGCGCTCAGTCGCCAAGGACACCGTCGCCAGCGGAGTCGTCCAGCGCCTCGACCTCAGCCTCGTACGCGGCACGGTCGTCGGCGGTCATCTCCTCGATCGTTTCGTGGACCGTGCCCCACCAATGCTCGCGGCTCAGTCGGTGGATGGCGTCACTCACCACGTGGACCATGGTTGTACGCCGCTGGTCCGCGAGCCTTGCGATCTCGTCGCGCAGCTCGGTTGGGACCCGGAGCGTGGTAGTCTCGTTTAGCGCCAAGTACGTAGCCTACCTAAGCGACAGGCTGAGCGAGTGATGTTGCAGGTGAGTGCCACGGCATGCGACGGCCGCACGCCCAGACCGCATCCCCTGGGCTGCGCATGGCCCGGGACCTGGCCCGCCAGCTTGGACGCGTTGGGCCGACGCGGCGGCGAGCCTGCGGGAGGGCCTGGAGGAGATGTTCACCGTGCGGCGACTTGGCATCGGCGACCGCCTCGCCCGCACGCTCACCAGCACCAACCCCCATCGAGTCGATGATCTCCGTCGGGCGATCCACCACCCACAACGTGAAGCGCTGGCCGGACGGCACCATGGTGAAGCGCTGGGCCGCGGCGGGGATGCTGAACGCCGAGCGAGGCTTCCGGCGTGTGAAGGCTTGCAAGGAGATGCCGAAGCTCGTCGACGCGCTCCGGCGTCACGTCGATCCCGCAGTCACACCCTCATGCGAGAATGAGAGGGTCGCATAGAAGAGGTCGGGCCGTCACCGAACTCCAACAACATTCGGGACATCCTCCATTTGGCTTGCCACTCCATTTGCCACTCCAATCGGCGAGAAGGGCTGGACAGAGGGGCATCCGGGGGGGGCGCACCCGCTGTGACCTGCGGGAACGCACCTGAGCCCACTGGCCAGCAGCAGCCTGCCCGCTCTCTCAAGGTGGCGACACGGGTTCGAATCTCGTTGGGGCCGCGGCGACTTTCTCGTTGGACGGCTGGCCCTGGTCGCACCCTCAGCTCCGGAGGGCCCGCCTTCCCTCGGCCGTAGCCGTCAGGCTGCCGCCGGGCCCGACCATCGACTTCACCAGTGCGAGGGCAGTCGGGCCGAGCGGTTCACCTGCGTAGCAGACGAGGTGCCAAGGCCGGATCATCGGGGTGCCACGGCACGCCCAGACGGTGACGGCCCCCCGGGAGATGCCTTCGGCGGCGGCGTCGCGGGAGATGAGCCCAACCCCCAGCCCCAGCTCCACGCCTCGCTCGATGGCCGCGTTGGATCCGAGGATCATCGTGGGCGGGTCGATGTCCAGCTCGGCGAGCAGGGCATCGGCTGCCGCGCGCGTCCCGGATCCCGGTTCGCGCAACAGCCAGGTCTCCCGGGCCGGGTCGTGCGCCGCATCGTTCCCGTTCGTCCGCGGCGTCGCCGAGGCGGGCCCGATGAGGACGAGCCGGTTCTCACCAAGGGCCAGGGTGTCCGCCGGTACGCCCACCGGCGGCCGCCCGGCTACGACGAGGTCGGCCTTGTGGTGGCGCAAGTTCTCCCACACCGTCGTCCGGTTCCCGACCTGGATGGTGACACCGGCTTCGGGGTTCTGCTCACGGAAGCGGGCGACGACGGGCAGGAGCAACCGCTCGGTGGCGGTTGCCACCGCGACGAGCCGAACCATGCCCCGTGCCGGGTCTTCGATGCTGCGTGCGCGGCGGCGGCCGTAGTCGAGGAGGCCGAGGCTGGTGCGCACGTCATCGGCGAAGGCCGTTCCGGCCGCGGTGAGGCGGAGGCCGCGGCCGTGGCGGACGACGAGCGCCACCCCCAACTCCCGCTCGAGGCTTGCGATCGCGCCCGAGACGGCCGGCTGCGAGACGAAGAGCGATTCGGCAGCGACCCGGACCGATCCCGCGTCGGCGACCGTGAGAAATGTGCGGAGCTGGCTCAACGTCATCGCCATGAGGTGCTCGAAGCTAACCGTTCCCTCGTGAGGCAGGAGTTGGCATCCGGAGGCGAGCTACACCACGCTTCCTGTACGACCCCGACGCTCGAGCGACTGCAGCAGGGGCCGCTCCGGTGGACGCTGTCCCGGGGTCGCCAATCCTCGCGCCAGTCAGAAGCAAATGCTGATGAGGTATAAGAAAGGATTCATTTTACTCTGCGCCCACAGGAGGGGTAGCGTCTCAAAGAGTTATCCAGCACAGGTGACAGACCCCCGTAGTCGGAGTCCGAGACCGGGCCCCCGATCGGGCTTCAGCCGGAGGAGAAACCGCGTGGCACAGAGCAACGGCAGTGGCGGCTACCAGGCCGGCGTTAAGAATTACGCCGACA
>JBOGIF010000171.1:0-5712 GCA_050742415.1 Acidimicrobiales bacterium
CGAGACTCTGCACGCGCTCCACCTCCTGGCCGTTGAGGTGGCCCAGGCGGTACGCCGCTACGTCGCGTCGGGCGACTTGATCGCCGTACGGAGCACCGCTGCCCTGTCCGACCTCGCCGACCTGGACATCGTCCACCATCCGCACGAACCGCTACTCCCCACCATGTGGCGACTTCGCTCGAATCTCACTTCGTACGACGCCGCGTACGTCGCCCTGGCCTTCGACGCTCCGCTCGTCACCCTCGATGCCCGGATCGCCGCCGCGCCGGAGCACGGCGCCACCGTCGACCTCATCGCCTGACTTCGCCCAGATCCCTCCCCCAGCTTCATCGTGCCCGCCTCTTGGCGCGACGGGCAGGCGTTGGGGCGGGTCTGCGGCCGTGCGGTCGAGACCAGCGAAGCTCCGCTGAATCAGACAGTGAGGGAAGCCCGGTCGAGGTCGATCCCGACGAGCCTGGCGACTCTCGACAGGTCAGTGTCCTGTGCCAGGAGGGTCGCGTCATGACGGCGGGCCACCGAAGCGATCAGGCAGTCCACCATGCCCCGCGGCGTGATTCCCGCCCGCCGGCATCGACGGTAGATGCGGGCGGCGGCGTCGAAGTCCGCGGCCGCGTCGAAGGCCAAGAGATCGAATCGCAGGAGGAGCCGGCGCAGCGCCTGTTCCTGCCGATCGTCACGGGCGCCGGCCATCACCTCCATCAGCACGGGCTCGGTCACGGCGAGCGCGCCGTCGTTTCGGATCAACTCGGTCACGCGTTCATCGACGGCGCTGCCTGTCGCCCGGTCATACTCGACCCAGGCGGACGTGTCGGCGAGGATCACTCGACGGCCGGACCCGCGTCGTTCGCCACCTCACCGATGGCGTTCCCGCCACGCATGGCCAGGGCCTCCTGGCGCGTCATCGGTTGTCCGGCGAGGTGGCGCAAGGCGAGGTCGACGGCCTCCGTCTTGGTGTGGACGCCGTAACGGTCCATGATCGTGCGGAGGTAGCCCTCGTCGATCTCGATGTTCGTGCGCGCTCTGCCCATACACGTATCGTATACCTCACGTGTACGATCGGTGTTGAGCCACGCGTCGGTGCTGGCGAATGTCGCCGGCGACGATGGTGCATACCGGCACCCCGCGGCCCGGTCGGAAGGAGTCGTCGAGACGCAAGGGGCAGCCCCGCCGGGGCTCGGTAGGCTTACGTCACTTGACCAGCAGCTGCCATCTAGGAGGGTCGGAGCATGCCAGAGGACAACGACACGATCGTCGCCCGTTTCGAGCAAGCGTTCATCGCGAACGATGTCGACACCATCGACGAGCTGTGTGATCCGGGCCTTGTCGACCGCAATCCCCTGCCAGGCCAGGAACCCACCCTGGCTGGGTTCAAGTCGACGATCGCCATGTACCACGAGAAGTTCTCCGGCCTGAGCTTGGACCTAGCCGCCGTCGTCGGCGAGGGGGACCAGGTGGCGACGCGGTGGAACGTGACGGGAACGCACGCGTCCGAGTTCTTCGGGGTCCCGGCTACGGGCAAGCAGATCTCGGCGGAGGGCATGAACTTCTACCGGCTGGCGGAGGGGCGGATCACCGAAGTATGGACGCAGTTCGACGCGCTCGGCTTGCTGCAACAGCTGGGCGCGCTGCCCTCCTGACGCCTCTCTGCTCGGGCCGGCACGCTGCCGCTCGGATGCTGCTCACAGCGGTTCGCCTACTTTGCCTCGATCGGGACCGAGTGACCGGTCGAGTGTTCGAAGAATGCAGGAGATACGCGGACGGTCCTGCGGTCAGCCGCCATCGCGCTGAGGCGCGACCAGACCACGCTCCTCGAGCGGCGTGTCCTCCGGGAGGGGCGCGAGCAGGGCGACAGGACGGCCTCGGTCAGTGATCTCAACCGTCTCACCCTGCTCGACCAGGCGTAGGAACTCGCTCGCTGCCTGAGCTCGCGCACGCCGACCGACGTCATGACCTACTCGTAGCACATCAAGACTCCGCGCTTCGTTAGAGGTTCGGGTTAGAGGACGTCGGGCCCTCCGACAACCGCTGGTGTCGGGCTTGGCCGGCTTGGACCACGCCTCTCGAGGCCAGCGCTAGTGCTAGTCAAGAGAGGGTTGGCGGAGAAGCTGCGCCTCCGAATCGCTGCCGCCGTCCGCCTCCGCGGGCTCGTACCGGTGGCGGCGGTCCAGCCGGCGGTGCCGCCGGTCCTCGCCGGCCAGGCGCCAGACCTCGCGGGCGATGGCGCCGGGCCGGTGGCGGCCGGTGAGGAGGAGGCGGGCCGCGGCGGCGACCACCCGACGCCGGGTCAGGACCTTGGATGGCGCCCGGCGGTGGTTGAACACGTCGATCATCTGCGCCATGGCCGCGGGACGGGCAGTGATGGCCCGCAGCACCTCCTCCACCGTCGGCGGTGTGGGGCCGGCCTTGCCCAGCTCGGCCGCGAACCAGTGCATCTCGGCGGCGTCGCGGTCACGCCATCGCCACCACCGGTCCATGGCGCGCTCGAGCGGTGGCTGCCGCACTCGACCATACCGAGTGTTCCAGACGGCGATGGCGTTGAGTACCAGCCCCAGGGCGCCAAGCTGGTCCTCCTGGCCCTCCCGGTAGGGCTGGCGCAGCTCGCCGCCATGGCCGTGGAAGACCTTGCGGGCCAGGGCGTGGCGGGCCTCGCCCCGGTTGAGCTGAGTGAGGATGCGGCGTCGGTAGGCCTCATCGTCGAGGTAGGCCAGCAGGAAGATCGTCTTGGCAACCCGGCCCACCTCGGCGAGCGCGCGGCCGAGGCCGCTGGGACGACCGCCGCTGTGGAGAACCCTCAGCAGCTCCGAGGCCCGAACCGACCCCCCAAGCAGGAGCCGGCAACGCGCAGGAGGTCGTTCCAGTGTGCGGTGATGAGCTCGCCGTCGATGCGGTGGCGGGCCACTTGGTCGAGGGCGTCGTAGCTAACGTGGCGGTCGAGGCGCCAGAAGCGGGCGTCGCCGATGTCGGCGAGGCGAGGACTGAACTGGTAGCCGAGTAGGCGGAAGAGCCCGAAGACCTGGTCGCTGTAGGAAGCGGAGTCGGTCATCACCTCAGTCGGGCGCAAGCTGGTCTCCTGCTCGAGGAGACCGTCGAGGATGTAGAGGCTGTCCCGCAGGGTGCCGGGGATGACGATGGCGTGGAACCCGGCGAACTGGTCGGACGTGTAGTTGAAGTAGGTGACGCCCCGGCCCACCCCGAAGTAGCGGGGATTGGGCCCGGCGTGGACGCTGCGCACGGGCACCACGAGGGCGATACCTGGAACCGCAAGCTGGCGGCGATCCACGACTTCTACCGGTGGCTGGTGCGCGACGGGCGCATCCAGCCCGGCGAAGGGCCGTTCGGCTCGCCCGAGGCTCACCGGGAGCTGCGGTCCCGGGCGATTGGCGCCCGGGCGGTGCGCTACCTCCTGCTGCCGCAGCTGCGCTACTTCCTCCAGGTCGGCGTCCAAGGTCACCGTCCCGACGGGGCGATCGACACGGCCTTCCGGGGCGGCTACCCCGGCCGCGACACGTGCATGGCCAACGTGCTCGCCACCACCGGCATGCGGCGGAACGAGATGCGCTCGCTCACGACCGTCGAGGTCGACCTCGACGCGCCGGCCGCGCAAGGTCGTCGCCTCCTGTTGGGCGCCCCGGCCAAGGGCGGAAGACAGGGCCACGTGGTCTTGCCCCGCCGGACCCGGGAGGAACTGCGGGCCTACGTTGAGGCGGACCGCGACGTGATCGTGGCCGTGGCCAACTCCACCGGCAGCCTGGCCCGGCAGGAGCCGGCGATGATCGTCGTCGAGGAGATCGACCAACGGCGCCAGACGGTCAAGGGCTGGGACCGGCTGGCCAAGAGGGCGTTTGCCAAACCGGTGTCGGCCATGTCCGTCGGCGAGCGGGAACGCGCCTTCCGGCGGGAGGCCGGGCGCTGGGAACCACTGGCCCTGTTCGTCGGCGAGGGAGGCGGGATGGTCTCCTCGAGCCTCGTCAACCGGGTCTTCGAGACCGCCAACCGGCGCATCTGGTCATGGCGCACGGGTGCCGCCGCCATCGCCATGCCCTCCAAGGTCACTCCCCACTGGATGCGCCACACCTTCGGGATGCACTTGATGTGGACGCTCATGCACGACCTCGTCGAGCGGGACGACCGGCTGGCCCGGCTGCTGCGAGACCACGACGAACCGGGCATCCGGGCCTACGGCCAGGCGGTGATGTGGCCGGTGCAGGTTGTGCAGGAGCTGATGCGGCACCGGTCTCTCAAGACCACCTGGCTCTACCTCTACCACCTCGGCGAGCTGGACCACAGCGTGATCTCCTCGGTCGACGACCTGGCCGACGTCTTCCTCGCCATCGGCGAGCAGGTGAGCAAACCAGGACCGGCCGATGGCCCGCGATAGCCGGCGCCGCACGTTCGCCGCTCGCGCACGCCCGACCGGCCCTCAGCCCTTGGCCCACGTCGGAATCCGCTCGATCGACTGCGTCCGCCCCGACGGCGTCACCGTCGATGCGGTGGCGATGAACCCGGCTGACTGGCGCTGTTCCGGGTTGATGGCCGGCCTCCTCGACGGCTGGGCCGCGCAGCGCAAGCCCGGCGTCGACAGCGCCTACGCCAGGTTGAAGACCATCCAGACCGACAGGTCCGCCCTCGCCGACTTCGGCCGGTTCATCGACGCCCACGCCGGCGATCCCGAGGCCCTGAGGCTCGCCAGCCTCTCACTCGACCTGGTCTCGGACTGGGAGGCCGACCTGGCGGCCCGCTTCCTCGTGGACGTGTCCGGGGAGCGGAAGGTGTCCAACGAGCCGCACGTGAGGGCGGCCAAGCTGTTCGCCTTCATCCGCCAGGCGAACGCCATCGGCATCGCCGTCGACCCCGAGCTGTTGGACCGGGCCCGTCACGGACCTCGGGCCCAGTGGCACCGCCACGTCGCCGGCCAGGTTGTGGGGTTCACCGACGACGAAGATCGGGCCATCAAGAGCGCCTCCCTCGGCGTCCTCTACCGGGCGCTGGCCAAGGTCCGACGCGGCGCAGCCCTCATCGATTCCGGCAGGGACCCCGCCGAGCACGGCTGGAACTCCCTGGCGAACCTGGCCTGGCAGGCGGTGCACGGGGGCGGGCTCTCTACCGCGGCGATCCTGGAGCACCTGTGGGAACAGCTCCCACCCCGGTCGAAGTGGGCGAAACTCGACCCCTCGATCCGGGAGCTGTGGCCGGAGGGCAAGCCGATCGGCCAGACGGGCCGAACGGCCTTCCCCCGGACGCTGCGGCGGCGGATCTACGACATGGTGTTCCCCAACGGCGACGAGGTTCTGGCCGCCTACTTCCTGCTGCTGCAACTGACCGGCGCCGAGCCAAGCTGGGCCCAGTCACTGTCGGTCGACGCCATGGAGGTCCGGGGCAACGGCCGCGTCCTGAAGGGCCACAAGGCCCGACGGCCCTTCGCCACGGTGCGCGAGCGCGTGTTCCCCCGCCTGGCCGGCGGGCGCATGTGCGTCCCCAGGCTGTGGGACCTCGTCGTCGAGCTGACCACCCCCGGTCCGCCACGTCCGTCGCGCCCAGGAGGCGGTGGACCGCGACAACCTGTGGCTGCACCTCGACGCCGGCTGCTACCGGCTCGGCATCGTACGGTGGTTCGACCTGAGGGAGTGGTGGGAGCGCAACGCCGAGGGAACGCTCTCCCGATACGACACCCGGTCGTTCCGCCAGGGCCGGCGCTCCCTCGACACCATCGAC
>JBOGIF010000172.1:0-3454 GCA_050742415.1 Acidimicrobiales bacterium
GCTAGGTGCGGGGTGGTCATCTGCACGTCGATCAGCTCGCCTCCCGCCTCCGCCCAGCGCGCCGCCAGGTCGGCCAGGGCCACCTTGGAGGCGTCCGGCTCGCGGTGGAACATCGATTCTCCGGTGAAGCAGCTCCCGACCCGGACGCCGTAGAGACCGCCGACCAGACGGTTGCCATCCCATACCTCGAGGCTGTGGGCCCACCCGAGGTGGTTGAGCCGGCCGTAGGCCGCCCGCATCCCCGGCGTTATCCAGGTCCCGTCACGACCCGGCCGCAACGTGCAGGCCGCTACCACGGCGTCGAAGTCGGCGTCCACGGTCGTCTCCCATCCGCTCCGCCGCAGGCGTTGCCGCAGCGAGCGCGAGACCCGGACGGCGTCCACCGGCACGACGCCCCGGGGGTCGGGCGAGAACCACGGCAACGGCACGTCCGGATGGGGCCAGGGGAAGATCCCCCGGCGGTAGGCGTCGACCAGGGTTTCCACCGCCAGGTCGGCGCCGAAGGCCAGCGGCCCGTCCGGGTCGGCGTCGGCAGCGTCAGGCATGGCCCAGCGCGACCGGTCCACCGGCTGTGGAGCAGACGCAACGTGTTCGGGCATGTCCGGAGATTGTGGGCCACGGTCCGAGCCGGGCGAGGTAGCTCCGCTCCAGACTGTGAACGCGCGAAGACGCCGGCGGCCTATCCGGCCAGAAAGGTGAGGCGAGCCGTGGACGACGGTGAGGTGGTGATCTACGGCTACGACGTCCGATGGCCGCTGCTGTTCAGGGCTGTCGCCTCCGACCTACGGGCGGCGCTCGGGGAAGTCGCCCAGCGCATCGACCACGTCGGCTCGACGAGTGTGCCCGGGCTCGACGCCAAGCCCGCCATCGACGTGCAGGTATCGGTCGATGCCTTGGAACCGATCGGTCCGTACCTGGAACTCCTCGTCGCCCTCGGCTACCGGTACCGGGCGGACAACTCGATTCGGACCAGTTGGTTCTTCCGGGAGCCAGAGGGCGGGCCACGCGTGCACCTGCGCGTTCACGAGGCCGGCAGCTTCTCCGAGCAGCTGAACCTCCTGTTCCGTGATTACCTGCGGGTCCACGCCACGGATGCCTATGCCTATGCCCGGCTCAAGCACGCCCTCGCCCAGGTCCATGGGTCCGACCGCGACGCCTACACCCGAGCCAAGCACCCCTTCATCTGGGAGACGCTCGCCCGAGCCCACGAGTGGTCCAATGAGACCGGCTGGAGGCCGCCTCCGAGCGACGCCTGAGGCCGAAGCGTCTAGCCGACCGTTACCGCGCCTTGCATGCCGTAATCCCAGTGGCCGGGGAGGTGGCAGCCGAAGAGAACCTTCCCGGGTGCGTCGAACCGGTACGTGGTCTCGGCGGTGGCCAGGAGGGCGACGGATACCTCGCCGGGGCGGTCGCCGTGGTGGGCCTCGGTGCCGCTCTCGTGCCGGTCATGGGTGGCCTTGTCGCCCACGATCAGCTCGTGGCCGATGGGGTCGAGATTGCGGACCACGAACCGCACGATCGTGCCCGGCGCCACCTCGACGGACGAGGGTGCGAACCGTGAGTTACGGACGGTGAGGGTCACGACCTTCTCCTTGGTCTGCCCGCTCGCCTGCTCTCCGCAGCCCGAGAGCGCGGAGAGCAGGACGGTGAGGAGCAGGCCGGCGAACCGCCGCATCACGAGCCCCGGCGACCGACCAGCAACATGCCGACGAGCACGACGAGCAGGCCGCCGGTTGTCGCGGCGACCATCGTCAGGTCGAACTGGCCGCGAGGCGTCGAGTCAGTCGTGCCGCCGCCGTCCGGGCGGTCGTTCATCAGTGCGGCGAGACCGGCGTCGGTACGAGAGGGTCGGGCTGCGCCGGAGGCATCGACGGCGAGGTCGTAGTCGAGCTGGGCGGGGCTGGCGTCGACCCGCAGGAAGCTGAACCACATGTCGGCGGGCATCCACTCCATCCCCTTGTCCGAGCGGAGGTCGGCCAGAAGGCTCTCCGACGCCTGCTCGCTACGGGAGACCGTCACTCCGGCACTGTCGTCGCCGGGCAGAAGGGCGGGGCGGTCGTCGGTGAGAAGGAAGACGTCGGCGTCGATGCGTTCGGCCGGCTGACGGCCGAGACCGAGGATGCGCAGGGGTACCCACGGGTTGTCGGTGGGGATGGTGACGTGCACAGGTGTCCCGTCGCCCAGGGCGACACCCTTGCGGCGGGCGGCGTCGGCGTCGAAGCGGGCGGCCATGAAGATGGGGCTGCGCTTGGCATAGAAGTCGAGGACTTCGGGGGCGTCGGGGGTGAGCAGGAACCCGTGCTCGGTGGCCCAGGCGCCGACGGCCTCCGCTCCGCCCCGGAGGACGGTGAGGTCGAGGGCGTCGATGCGGGCTTCGAGTAGGACCTCAGCGGGCGCCGCCCTGGCGGCCAGGGAGTCCTCACCCAAAGCGAACTGGGCGACCGGGTTGACCTCGCGCGACAGGCGCTGGAGGGTCCAGTCGCCGCCCCGCTCCACCTTGGTGGGCACGTCGGGCAGCGGGATGATCGAGCCGAACTCGCCACCGGAGCCGGCGAACTCGAACGAGGTCACGTAGTGCTCGATGCCGCCCGTGTAGGCGGCGAGCGTGCTGGTGCGGACGAGGTTTACCGAGCCGTTGCGCCCGATGAGGCCTCCGCACGCCAGGGCCGGACCGGCCGTCGCCACTGTGATCGCCGCTGCGCCCAACGTCGCGGCCAGGATCCTGCTTCCTCTCATCGCTTGCACCTCCGGGATCGGGTTGCAGATGAGACGACGGCCGAAGGGCTGCGGTTCCCCGGCGCCTCTAACCGACGATGACGGCCTGCACCTGCTCCACACGGAAGCCGTCGATCCGCCCGGCGGTCCGCAGTTCCGACAGCCGGCCGGTACGGGCGCCCACCCGCCAGGTCGCGGTCCACCGCTCGGTGACGACCACGTCGTAGTGGCCGACCCGCTGGTAGGTGTGGGTGATGCGCCCGCCGGGCCAAGGCCCGCCCTCACCCCGGTGCGGACCGGTGACCGTCCCGTCACCCCAGTCGACGCTGTAGTCCCCGGTGGCGGTCACCTCCATGGGCCCGAACGACGTGTTGCGGGTGAAGGTGTGGGTGGTCGTCCCGTTCGTCTCGAGGAAGGACTGCTTGCCGGTGATCGCCCATCCCGGGGCGATCCGGGGCCGCGGGGCGGGGAGCGGGACCTCCTGCCAGAACCGCTCGGCCACGATCGCCTCCGGCTGCGCTGCGCGTTGGTTCGTGGCGCGGCTGGGACAAGGTTGATAAGTGGCGAGGACGTTGCCGATGTAGCGATCGGGAACGGTTGCAATCGCCGGGTGCACTCCCCGATCGACGGCCCGGTACCCGGTGGTCGCGCACAACTGCCCACCCGGCCCCGGCACCAACCGCTCGTACGCCACGTACGTGACGTTGCTCGGCCGGGCCGGCCGGGTCCCCACGGGCTT
>JBOGIF010000173.1:0-6621 GCA_050742415.1 Acidimicrobiales bacterium
CACCAAGGCGGCCGTCGACGGCCGCGACGTGTTCGCCTTCGTTAAGCACGACGAATTGGGCGACGGCGCCCGCTACGCCCGCCAGATCCAGGCCGCGGCCCGGCGGGGCCGGTGACGGACGACTCTGGCGACGAGATCGCGGTCGGCCTGCTCCTCGGGCGACCGCCGCAGGGCGACTTCGAGGTGATCGTGCGAGGGCCCGACGGCGGACCCGCCGTCATCCGCAACTCCCCGCTGCTGGCCGACGCCACGCCCATGCCGACCCGCTACTGGCTGGTCGACGAGGAGCTTCGGCGGGCCGTGAGCAGGCTGGAGGCGGGCGGCGGGGTGCGCCGGGCCGAGGCGGCCGTCGATCCCGCCCTGCTGGCCGAGGCCCACCGCCGTTACGCCGCCGAGCGCGACAGCGCCCTGCCCCCCGGCCACGCCGGTTCCCGGCCGAGCGGCGGGGTCGGGGGCACCCGCAAGGGCGTCAAGTGCCTCCACGCCCATTACGCCTGGCATCTGGCCGGAGGCGACGACCCGGTCGGCCGGTGGGTGGCGGAGCGGCTGGCCGAGCCGTCAGCCGAGCGGTGAGCGGGCGGCTGGCAGCGGTCGACTGCGGGACCAACTCCACCCGCCTGCTCGTGGCCGAGGGCGACGGTACGCCCGTCGAGCGCCTCATGCGCATCACCCGGCTGGGGCAGGGCGTCGACGGGAGTGGCCGCCTCGACCCCGAGGCGATCGGGCGGACGCAGGCGGTGCTCGCCGAGTACCGACAGTTGATGGATCGCCTCGGCGTCGAGCGGGTCAGGGCGGTGGCCACCTCGGCCGCCCGGGACGCGGCCAACCGGGAGGAGCTGCTCGCCGCCGCCGAAGGCGCTTTGGGCCAGCGGCCAGAGATCCTGACCGGGCAAGAGGAGGCCGAGCTGTCGTTCCGCGGCGCCACGTCGGAGCTGGATCCGGCCGGCGGGCCCTTCCTCGTGGCCGACATCGGCGGGGGCTCGACCGAGATCGTGGTCGGCTCCACCGAGCCCGAGGGGGCGGTGTCGCTCGACATCGGCTGCGTGCGGGTCACCGAGCGCTTCCTGCACTCGGACCCGCCGGCGGCCGAGGAGCTGAGCTCGGCGCTGTCGGTCGTGCGCGATTACCTGGACGACGCCGCCCGCGACATCCCGGCGGCGGTGACCGCCCGGGGCTTCGTCGGCCTGGCCGGCACGGTGAGCACCGTCGCGGCCGTCGAGCAGGGCCTCGTCGCCTACGACCGCGACCGCATCCACCACTTCGTGCTCAGCCGCGACGCCACCGAGGACGTCTTCCGGACGCTGGCCACCGAGCCCCGCTCTCGCCGGGCATCCAACCCCGGCCTCGAGCCGGCGCGCGTCGACGTGATCGTGGGAGGCATCGTCGTGCTCGTAGCCCTGATGCGCTACTTCGACTTCGACGAGTGCCTGGTGAGCGAGGCCGACATCCTCGACGGTCTCGTTCTGGGCCTCATCGAGGCCCGCGGCCCCGGACTCGGAGGGCCCGAGAGCGAGCCGTAGAGTTATAGGGATGCCGTTGCGGACGCCGCTGCCCACCGAGCTGCACGGGCGGAGGGTGACACTGAGGCCGATCGTGACGGCCAACTTCGAGAGCTGGCGGGAGGTACGGCGGCGTAACCACGCCTGGCTCGTCCGCTGGGAGCCAAAGCCTCCGCCTGGTCAGGTCGACGACACCGACAGCCGCCCGGCGTTCGCCGCCCGCTGCGGGGCGAGGGAGAGGGAATGGCAGCTCGGGTCCGGCTACGGGTTCGGGATCTTCGTGGCCGGGCGCCTCGCCGGTGAGCTCAACCTGTCGGGCGTGCAGCGCGGGCCGTTCCAGAACGCCTACGTCGGCTACTGGATCGATGAGGCCGAGGCCGGCAACGGGTACGTCCCCGAGGCGCTGGTGGTCGCGGCCCGCTTCGCCTTCGAGGACGTGGGCCTCCACCGCCTCCAAGTGGCGGTGATACCCCGCAACTCGGCCAGCCGCCGGGTGGCCGAGAAGCTCGGCTTCCGCGAGGAGGGCGTGGCTCTGCGCTACCTGGCTATCAACGGCGTCTGGGAGGACCACCTCCGCTACGCCATCACCGCCGAGGACTGGGCGGAGCGGGGACCACCGCTGCTGGCCCAGTGGGTGGAGCCGTCTCCCACCAACAAGGCCTACAGGTAGGACATCGGGTTCACGGGGTCGCCGTTCACCCTCACCTCGAAATGCAGGTGCGGACCGGTGCTGGCTCCGGTGGAGCCGACCTTGCCGATCACCTGACCGGCAGCCACCCGTTGGCCAGCATCCACGAGGGTGGCGCTCTGGTGTGCGTAGAGAGTGGCCAGCCCACCTCCGTGGTCGACGATCGTGGCGATGCCGTAGCCGCCGTAGCTGCCCGAGCTCACCACCACCCCGGCGGCGGCAGCCCGGATAGGGCTACCCATCGAGGCGGCGAAGTCGACCCCGGTGTGCATCCGGGCCGTCCCGTAGATGGGGTGGACGCGCGACCCGAACCCCGAGACGGTGGCCGCCGGGGTCGGCCTGAGCAGCCGTCCCGGCCGGGGGCGGTCGTCCCCGGCGGACCGCCGCCGGAGGGCCTCGGCGATGGCCGCCGACTCCCGCTCCAGGACGCCGACCTCCGCCTCGTACTCCCGCTTGCGCTCCAGCACCTGCTTGCGCAGGCGCTCGCGGGCGGCGATCTCCCCCGCCACCTCCTGACGCACGGCGTCCTGGGCCCGCCGGCTGGCCGCCAGTCGGTCGCGCTGGCCGGCTATGACGTCGCGCTGGGTCTGGGCAGCGCGGCGGCCGACCTCGAGCTGGTCCCGCAGGTCGCCCACCTCGTCGCGCAGCCGCTCGTCGGTGGCGATCACGTCGGTCTGGGTGCCGACCACTGCTCGCAGGTAGGACCGCTTGGACACCAGCTCACCCATGCTCGAGGACCGCAGCAGCATCCCGGTGAGCCGGGAGGACTCGCTCTGGCCGGTATAGGCGGCCACGGCCTGGCGGGCCAGCTCGGCGCGGGACACCGCGAGCTCCCGGCCGGCGGCCTCCAGCCGGGCCTCGGTTTCGCGCTCGCGCACCCGTAGGGCTCCGAGGCGGCCGGCGGCCTGGTTCAGGTCCCGCTGGACGCTGCCGATCTGGCCGTCGAGGGCCCGTACCCTGACGTCGAGCTCCCGCTCGTGGGCGCTGGAGGCGTCGATCAGGCGCAGGAGGCGGGTCTCCTCGGCCGAGGCCTCTCTCACGTCGCGGCGCAGCGAGGAGATCTTGCCCTCGACCCGCTGCTGGTCCTCCTCGGTCTGGGCCGCCGCCGGACGGCCGGGCGCGAGGGAGGCAACGAGCGCCGCCCAGACGCCGGCTGCAGCAAGCACCCGCCGGTTGATCACTGGAGCAACGGTAGCAACAGCAGCCCCAGCGGCCGCTTCAACGGCCGAGCTCAGCCGGCGAACGTCAGACGTCGAGGAAGCGGCTGACCGCTAGAGCGGAGCCGATGGTGCCCACACCCACCCCGACGAGGAGGAGCAGAACCCCGGTACCGGTCACGTCGCCCGTGGTGACCAGGAACTGCTTGAACAGCTGGACGTCGTTGCGCGCCCCGACCACCCGGCTCTCCACCACACCCCGCCCGATCCAAATAATCCCGTAGGCCACGACCGCCCCGGCCAGGCCCTGGATGAGCCCCTCGAGCATGAACGGGATGCGGATGAACCAGTTGGTGGCGCCCACCAGCTTCATGACCGCCACCTCGCGGCGGCGGGCGAAGATCGCCATACGGATGGTGTTGAGGATGAGCAGCGACGCCGCCCCCAGCAGCACGATGGCCACGCCCCACAGGCCGACCTGGAGGAAGTTGGTGACCGACACAAGGGCGTCGACCTCCTCCTTGGCGTAGCTGACGTACTGGACGCCCGCCGTGTTCTCGAACCGCTGGCCGATCAGGTTGGTCTGCTCGGGAGTCTGCGGCACCACCCGGTACGACGGCGGGATGGTCTCGATGGTCAGCACGTCGCGCACGTCGGGGTCGTTGGCGAAGATGCTGCGGTACTCCTCCAACGCCGCCACCTTGTCCATGTACCGGAAGCTCTTGACCTCCCGGGACCGCATCGACTCGAGCTGGCGGTTGACGGCCTCGGACTCCGACGGCGCGGCGTCGGGCTTCATGAAGATCGACAGCTCGACGTTGCCCTTCCACTGCACCGTGGCCCGGTCGACGCCGCGCTTCACCAGGAGGGCGCCGCCCACCAGGGTCAGCGAGACGGCGACGGTCAGCAGCGCGGCGGAGGCCATCGAGACGTTGCGGCGCAGGTTCGAGACGGTCTCGCGGGTGACGTACTGGATGTTGACGGCCATCAGCGCGGGCCGGTCACGACGTGAAGGCGCCGTAGACGCCCCGAGCCTGGTCTCGGACCAGCGCGCCCCGGTCGAGCTCCACGACCCGGCGCCGCATGGTGTCGACGACCCCGCTGTCGTGGGTGGCCATGACGACGGTCGTGCCCGTGCGGTTGATGCGGTCGAGCAGGCGCATGATGCCGACCGACGTGCTCGGGTCGAGGTTGCCGGTGGGCTCGTCGGCCAGGAGGATGAGCGGCCGGTTCACGAACGCCCGGGCGATCGACACCCGCTGCTGCTCGCCGCCGGACAGCTCGTGCGGGAAGCGGTCCCGCTTCTTGGACAGGCCCACGAGGTCGAGCACGGCGGGCACCTGCTGGTTGATCACGTGCGACGGCCGGCCGATGACCTGGAGGGCGAAGGCGACGTTCTCGTAGGCGGTCTTGTTGGGGAGCAGCTTGAAGTCCTGGAAGACGCACCCGATGTTGCGGCGCAGCAGCGGCACCTTCCACGAGCTGAGCTGGCCGATGTCCTTGCCCGCCACCCAGATGCGCCCGGAGTCCGGCTTCTCCTCCTTGAGCATCAGCCGTATGAGTGTCGACTTCCCCGAACCGGTGGCACCGACGAGGAAGACGAACTCCTGCTTGGCGATGTCGAGCGAGAGGCCCTTCAGGGCGACGACGCTGCCCTTGTAGACCTTGGTGACGTTCCGAAGTCTGATCATCCCGGCGGGCGAATCCTAGACCGAGCCGCGTCTAGCCCGAGGTGCGGCGGCGCCAGCGCAGGAACGCCTCCATGAAGCCGTCGAGGTCGCCGCCGATCACCGCCTCCACGTTGCCGGTCTCGTGGTCGCTGCGGTGGTCCTTCACCATCTGGTACGGCGCCAGCACGTAGGAGCGGATCTGGCTGCCCCACGTCACCTCGCGCTGCTCCCCGGCCAGCGCCTCCAGCTCACGGCGCCGTTCCTCCCGTGCCCGCTCGGCCAGCTTGGCCGCCAGGATCTGCATGGCCACCGCCTTGTTCTGGTGCTGGCTGCGCTGGTTCTGGCATGACACCACGATGCCGGTGGGCTCGTGGGTGATGCGCACCGCCGAGTCGGTGACGTTCACGTGCTGGCCGCCGGCGCCCGAGGAGCGGTAGGTGTCGACCCGCAGGTCCTTCTCGTCGATGTCGACCTCGGCCGACGCCTCCTCCAGGAAGGGCACCACCTCGCACGACGCGAAGGCGGTGTGGCGGCGGGACTGGGAGTCGAAGGGCGAGATGCGCACCAGCCGGTGCACGCCCTTCTCGGCGGTGAGCAGGCCATAGGCGAAACGGCCCCGCACGATGAACGTGGCCGACGTGATGCCCGCCTCCTGGCCGGAGGTGACCTCCTCGACCTCCACGGTGAAGCCCCGCTTCTCGGCCCACCGCATGTACATGCGGAACAGCATCTCGGCCCAGTCCTGGGAGTCGGTGCCGCCCGCCCCGGAGTGGACCTCGCACACCGCGTCGCGCTCGTCGTGGTCGCCGGTGAACAGCGACCGCAGCTCCAGCTCGTCGAGGTCGGTTGCGAGCCGGGCCACGTCGCGCGCCAGCTCGCCCGCAACCGAGTCGTCCGCCTCCTCGCGTGCCAGCTCGAACAGCACCTCGGCGTCCGACAGTCGCCGTCCCAACCCGTCGAGCAGGTCGATGTCGCCCTTCACCTGCGCCAGCTCGGTGGTGACGACGCGTGCCGCGTCGGGGTCGTCCCACAACCCCGGGACCGAGGCCCTCTCCTCGAGCTTGGCCAACCGCCCCCGCAACCCGTCGAGCCCCAAGGTGGACCCGGCCTCGGCCAGGCGCGCCCTCAACGCCTTCAACTCGTCGGTCAGGTCGATCATGCGAGGCCCAGGGGCACGAACCCGCATGTCCAGGTTCGGAGCCGAGTCTCAGCAGCCAATGACCCGGCGCTTCACCCGCTGGACCTCGAGCAGGCGGGCGATATCGCCTTCGTCGCTCGTGTAGACGTGGGTGACTCCCGGCCGGGCAGCTACGAGTGCGACCGAGGCATCCACTACGTCGTCCGTGCCGGAGCGCCCACACAGCTCACCCGCGGCGCAAGCCAGCTCGTCGAAGGACACCCGGTCGAGATAGTGCAAGGCTCGAGCGAGACGCGCCTGGCGGGGACCTCCCCGCCAGGCCTGGGCCAGAGCGGCCACCGGAATGAGCACCGGAAGCTCGGCCTCGGCCGCGGTCTTGAGCCGGGCCCAGATCGCGGCGTCGTCCCGGTCCAGGGCGACGAGCGCCCCGGCGTCAAGGACGATCACGCCGTCCGACGCCGACGGCCGG
>JBOGIF010000174.1:0-1622 GCA_050742415.1 Acidimicrobiales bacterium
CTGGTCAACAACTCGTCGAGCTCCTCGTCAACCACCCTTCGCAGGTAATCCACGGCTGTAGTATACCGCCTGCCCGCTACCTACTGGACCGTTTGACCTGACCTTGCCATACCGTCTGACCAAGTAGCCGCCGTACCGCCTGTCCCGAAGGTAAGCGCGCCGCCGGCCCAGCTGATGAGGAGCTCTGCGGCCGTTCCGGGCCACCGTCTCAGAAACGACCAATTTCAGGCTCGCCGCGGGGCGCACGGGCACCTCGGCCCGCAGGGCGGCGGCCTCGGCCAGCAGCTCGGTGTTCCGGCGCACCGCCCCGACGTCGGACCGCGCCACCGGGGCCAACCCGGCCAGGCCCCGGGCCGGTAGGCCCGCACCCAGCGGTCGAGGGTCCCCCGCCGATCGTCAAGCCGGCCGAGGAGAAGCTCGGCCGCAATCAGCCCTGTCACTGCGGCAGCGGCAAGAAGTTCAAGCTCTGCCACGGCGGCTGATACTTTCGAACCGCCCGGTGTGCACCAAAATGCAACTTATGAGGGGGCAGACTTTAGGTAGCTGCGCGGTGAAGTGGCCGGGTGCAGCTGGAGCTTCAGCGGATAATCGCTGCGAACCTCCTTGCCCACAGGAAAGCCCTGGGTCTGACCCAGGACCGGTTCGCCGAGCGGATCGGCAAGAAGCGCCAGTTTGTCCAGGCCGTCGAGGCGGGCAGGCAGAACCTTCGGCTGAGCACCATCGAAGGCGTCGCCATCGAGCTCGGCATCCCGCCACACTCGCTCCTCGTCCCCCGCCCGAGCGAGGAGCCCTTGAGCAGCATCGAAGGGGCTCTGACGGGCGAGGAAGGCGCGGTGCGAGATTCGGTCTAGCGTGACCGCCGGGTCAGCGGGTCTGGCGGGTACGGGCCGGCCGGCTCCTGCTGGCGCCTTTGACCATGGGAGCGAGGCCGACGAAATCGTCGTAGGGCTTGGCCTCGGCCCACAGCTGGTCGAAGGCCACGGCTTGGAGCGTGGCATAGCCCGGGTGCTCCACCAGTAGAGACGTTGGAAAGCCCACGTCGGCCAGGTTGGGGTCACTGAGGGGCCAGCAGCGCCACCTGGCGGTCGAAGATCGCGAGCTTCATGGGCAGCTTGGGATTGAGCCGCACTGTGGATCACGTGGACATAGGGCATGGCCGGCGCCGAAGGGAACGCCAGCTGGGCCAGCATCTGGCGGGCGCCCTCGACGCGGTTCTCGAGGTTGCTGAAGCGCTCCATGTGCTCGGCGTAGAGCCGGTCGAGCACTACCTCCTCCCCCGGGGATCCGAGGTGGGAAGCCATTGGACGATCTCACTGATGAGCTGAAGCTGCTCCGGAGCCGGTTGTCGGAGGCCGAGTCGACCCTGGGGCTCGAAGCGCTGCGCGAGCGGCTGGCGAAGCTGGAGGAGAGCCACGGTGCCGGGCTGTGGGACGACCCGACGCGGCACGCGTGGTGACCACCGAGCCCAAGTTCGCCGGCGTAGTCCGGACTCTCGAGCGCGACGCCGACTACGAGGTCGACGAGGAGGAGCTCGGCCGCAACCAGCCCTGCTATGCGGCGACCGGTGCCGTAGCCCGGCCGCTGTGGGTGGCGCAGGCCGCGCCGGGCAGGCCGCGCCGGGC
>JBOGIF010000175.1:0-1886 GCA_050742415.1 Acidimicrobiales bacterium
GCCAGGTCCAGTGGTCGGCCTGCTCGGGGGTGCACAGCGCCGGGGTGGTCCAGCCGAGCGTGCCCTTCACGAACCGGAACGTGTGCTCGATGTCGAAGCGGCGCAGATAGGCCCGCCAGCACACGTCGAGATCGGGGGCGCCCGGCCCCGACCACCACAGCCACAGGGTCTTGACGGCACGGGCGGTCGGCTTGGGAAGGTGCTCGACCTCCACCCGGACCACCGTGCCGCGGATGATCGGCGGTGCGTCGGGTCCGCGCCAGCGACCGCGGCCGGTGAGCTTGGGATGAAGCCCGTGCCAGGCCTGCACTCGCACGTCGCCGTAGCGGGGATCGTGGGCGGACAGCTCTTGGTCGGGCTCGGTCCAGGTGTCGGGCGCCGACAACCCGAAGCGCGCCCCGTGGCGGCGGGGACGCCCGGCGGCGCCGGCGGCGGGAGGGGATGGGTCGGAGTGGAACACCCGGTCCGAACGGATGCGCACGAGCACCTGGGCCCGGTCCTCGGCGAGCCCGGCGCCGATCGCGATGGGGTCGTAGCCGGCGTCGAAGACGAACAGCGGGACGTCGCCGTTGGGGGGGAGCAGCCCGAGAAGACCTTTGAGCTGATCGACGGTGGCGGTGGTCGGGTCCATGCTCGGCTTGATGCGCATGGCGTCGAGCGGGGCGGTCCAGGAGTCATGCGCCCAGTCGAGCTGGGAGATCCACTGGTAGGCCCATCCCGCCACGATGGGCTGGCCCGCCGAATGGCGCGACGCCGAGTAGTGGAAACCACGCTCGGGACTGCACTCGGCGTCACATCGCGCCCAGGTCGACGCGTCGACGGCGAACACCAACGGCCACGTCTCCGGTCGGTGGGCCACCAGGGCCCGGCGGAGCCAGTCGGTGTCGATGCCGCCGTTGGCCAGCGCCTTGTAGAGGCTGCCGTGGCTGCGCCGGAACACCGGCTCGAGGCTCAGGGCCGGCACCGAGGCGACCGGCCCGGGGGCGCACAACAAGGCGTCGCAAAGCTCGAAGAGCGCGTCGGCCCAGCCGAACAGGCAGCTGTGGAGCTCGGAGCGGAACCCCACGAGCGTCTCAGCGGCGCGAGGCCTACCGGTGGCCGGTACCTGTTGTCCCATGACCAGGCAGTATGACTACTGTCTGGCTGGCACACTGGGATACTCGCCGCCGACAGGAAAGGGGCAGAAGTTGGCCAGATCGACCAGGGCGCAACTGGCCGCCTACCAGGAGCGCTACGCCCAGCTCGCCAGCCAGCTTGCCGAGGTCGGCTTCATCGCCGCCGGCAGCGTCACCCTCCGCTACACGCGCTGCGCTTCACCGGGATGCCGCTGCAACGCGGACCCGTCCCAGCCGCACGGCCCGTACTACCAGTGGACAGCCAAGGTCGACGGCAAGACCGTCACCCGACGGCTGAGCGAGGACGAGGCTCGCCTCTATCAGGAGTGGATCGCCAACGACCGGCGGCTCGGCGCCGTCATCACCAAGATGCGCCAGGTAGCGGCCAAGGCCACCGACCTGATCCTCAAGGACGCGACCGTTCGCTGACCCCGGGGTTTAATCGCAAGCTCAGAAGGCGCACCGGTTCGGCGTCGCGCCGCTCCCCGCCCAGACCCGCCGAGGACACCGCCCCGACGGCGTCGAGGACCCGCCCGTAGGCGTCGACGTCGCCCCGGCCGAGGCGGACGACCTGCCAGCCGGCGTCGTGGAACGCCGAGGCGTCGTCGCCGTCGTTGGCCAGCCCCACCCGCAGATCCGGCCAACCGACCGCCAGCGCGGCCTCGCTGGGAGTGTCCTCGCCTTCGAGCTCGAGGCGGCATCCCGGTGAAGCGCAGCGCGTGTAGCGGAGGGTGACGCTGCCGGCGGCGATGAAGCCGACCTCGGCAAGCT
>JBOGIF010000176.1:0-29358 GCA_050742415.1 Acidimicrobiales bacterium
ACGGCGACTTCCAGATGCTCGGCGCGCTGGCGGCGCACGCGGCGCGGATGTCGACGGCTGGCCCGATGATGTCCGCCACGCGCCGTTGACGTCGCTGCCGCAGAGGAGAGTGTCTGTCTGGCCGAGACTGTGCCCGCCCCTATCGCGCCCGCTGGTAACCGCAGTGTCCCACCCCCTGAATAGCGTTGCCTCCATGGGAACCCGGAATCGCCAGCGCAGGGCCGAGAAGCGTCGCCGGCACGAGCGAAGGTCCAGCCCCACGAGCAACCCCAGAGTCGACGGACCGCCGGTCAGAGACGTGATCTATACCGCCGCCCGGGCTTTCGGACCGGTCGGCTCGGCGCAGACCCAGGCGCTGCTGGCGGTTCTGGCCGAGGCCATGCCCGGCGCCGCCGTCGAGCTGGACGTCGTCCTTGGCGAGGCAGTCCGCACGGCTTGGAGCCGGAACTGGGATGCCGTCGAGGTGACCCGCCAGGTTGGGCGCAGGCTCGGGGACCGCCACGCCAGGTACGTCACCGACGTGATCGGGCGCGATGCCGGTGGGACGCGATGGTGGCCGTCGGGCCAGACCCATCTCGACCACTGGGCAGCCCGCGAGGGCGTGTCGACGATCGACGCGATGGCCTGCGCGATCGATGTCCTAGGGCTCCTGTGGCGGCTACCCACGCTGCCCAGGCTTGGCGACGGCCGGTTGCCGGGGCTCCCCCCGGCCCGGCCCGACACGCGCATCCTCGAGAAGGTCCGCGCCCTGCTGGCCAAGGCCGAGTCCACCACTTTCCCGGACGAGGCGGAGGCCCTGTCCGCCAAGGCCCAGGAACTGATCGCCAGGCATTCCATCGACGAGGCCATGGTCGGCGCCGCCGAAGGCGCCCAGGACACTCCCAGCGGTGTGCGGCTGCCAGTCGACGAGCCCTACGCCGCCACCAAGTCAGTTCTTCTGGCGGTGGTGGCGTCGACGAACCACTGCCGCGCCGTCTGGTCGAAGGATCTGGCGTTCAGCACCGTCGTGGGCTTCGAGTCCGATCTGGCTTTCGTCGAAGTCCTGTACACGTCGCTACTCGTCCAGGCCACGTCAGCCATGGTCGCGGCCGGCTCCCAGATCGACCGCAGTGGCCGTTCCCGCACGCGGTCGTTCCGGAGTTCCTTCCTCCTCGCCTACGCCGACCGGATCGGCGTCCGCCTGCGGGAGGCGGAGACGGCCGGCCGGGTCGCGGCCGCCGAGCGGTACGGCGTCTCGTTGGTGCCGGTCCTGGCCGGTCGTAGTGACGCGGTCCAGGCGGCTTGTGACGGGGCGTTCCCCAGCGTCGTCAGTCGTTCCATGAGCGCCAGCAACGCGGCTGGATGGGCGGCGGGCAGGGCGGCCGCCGACCTGGCGTCGCTGTCGGGCCGGGTCGAGGTGCGAAGCCGATCTGACGAAGAAACGCGAACTTGACTCGTTCTAGAAGTGGTGTTTGGCTAGGGAATCGATGGTGAAGTCGGGCGAAGCCAGGGAGCTCCTCCAGCAGGCGGGTCTGCGGATCACTGCGCCTCGCGTGGCTGTCCTACGGGTCCTAGCCGAGCGACCCCATGCCGCCGCCGACGCCATCATGGGCACCGTCCGAAGCGAGCTCGGTGCCGTGTCGACCCAGGCCGTCTACGACGTGCTGCGGGTGTGCTCCGAGGCCGGGATCGTGCGTCGGATCCAGCCCGCCGGGAGCCCGGCCCGCTACGAGCTGCGGGTCGGGGACAACCACCACCACATGGTGTGTCGCACCTGTGGTTCCGTGGGTGATGTCGACTGTGCCGTCGGTGAGGCACCGTGCCTCGAACCGGCGGAGCTTCTCGGCTTCGACGTGGATGAAGCCGAAGTCGTGTTCTGGGGCATCTGCCCCAATTGTCAACGCCGGGGGCGGGCCGCAGGGTCCAAGACCGACATCCCTTCCCGGGTCAGACCACCCGTGGAAGCTCACTAGAGAGAGGGGCAGGCATGACTCAGGACACCAGCGGCAGGCCGCCGACCACCACCGACTCCGGCACTCCCGTGGCGAGTCAGGAGCATTCGCTCACCGTCGGGCCCGACGGGCCAATCCTGCTGCAGGACTTCTACCTGATCGAGCAGATGGCCAACTTCAACCGGGAGCGCATCCCGGAACGCCAGCCGCACGCCAAGGGCGGTGGCGCCTTCGGCACCTTCGTCGTCACCCACGACGTCAGCCAGTACACCAAGGCCGCCGTCTTCCAGCCCCGCACCGAGACCGAGCTCATCCTACGGTTCTCATCCGTCGCCGGCGAGCGCGGGTCACCCGACACCTGGCGCGACCCCCGTGGCTTCGCCATCAAGTTCTACACAACCGAGGGCAACCTCGACCTCGTCGGCAACAACACCCCGGTCTTCTTCATCCGCGACCCCCTGAAGTTCCAGAACTTCATCCGCTCGCAGAAGCGACTCGCCGCCAACAACCTGCGCGACGCCGACATGCAGTGGGACTTCTGGACTCTCTCGCCGGAGTCGGCGCACCAGGTCACCTGGTTGATGGGCGACCGCGGCATCCCCAAGACCTGGCGCAACATGAACGGGTACTCCTCGCACACCTACATGTGGGTCAACGCCGCCAACGAGCGGTTCTGGGTCAAGTACCACTTCAAATGCGACCAGGGCGTCGAGACCCTCACCCAGGCCGAGGCCGATCGGATTGCCGGCGAGGACGGCGACTACCACCAGCGGGACCTCTACAACGCCATCAAGCGCGGTGAACTCCCGAGCTGGACGCTCAAGATGCAGATCATGCCGTTCGAAGAGGCCAAGACCTACCGGTTCAACCCCTTCGACCTGACCAAGGTGTGGCCGCACGGGGACTACCCGCTGATCGAGGTCGGCAAGCTCACGCTGAACCGCAACGTCACCGACTTCCACACCCAGATGGAGCAGGCGGCCTTCCAGCCCAACAACCTCGTCCCGGGTACCGGCCTCTCACCGGACAAGATGCTGCTGGCCCGAGGGTTCTCCTACGCCGACGCCCACCGCGCCCGCCTTGGGGTCAACTACCAGCAGATCCCGGTCAACCGCCCGAAGGTCGAAGTCCGCAGCTACTCGAAGGACGGGGTCATGCGGATCGACAACGTGACCGACCCGGTGTACTACCCGAACTCGGTCGAGGGTGCGCCCGCCGCCGACACCATCGCCTACGCGGAGCACGCGGTGTGGGCGTCCGACGGCGACATGGTCCGGGCCGCCTACTCGCTCCACGCCGAAGACGACGACTTCGGGCAGGCAAACACCATGATCAACAAGGTGTTCAGCGAGGAGCAGCGGGCCCGCCTGGTGAACAACGTCTCCGGTGCGTTGACCGGTGTCCAGCGGGAGGACATCCTCCAGCGGGCCTTCCAGTACTGGCGCAACATCGACAAGGCCGTGGGCGACAAGATCGAGGCGGCCACCACGGAGAAGCGCAGCGTCGGAGCATCCGAAAAGGGTGGAGGACGCTTCGACTGACCAGTGGTGGGCGGTGTCGCGCGAACGCGTCAATGTATCCGGCGCGTTCGCCGCCCTCGTCAAGCTGAAGTAGGCGATAACTCGATCGTTCCGAGTCAGGACCAGGGTCCGAGCCAAGTCCATCCGCAGGCGGCGACGGCATGGCGTCGAGCCCGGTGGTCGAGCAGGGCCATGCTCGACAGCGAGTAACGCCATCGGTTCGAGGGGATTGACAGATTTTTCTCGAATCAGGAAACTTGTTCTCGTCTTCGAGAAAAGGACTTCCATGAGTGAGCCCGTGTTCGTGGTCGGCGCGTACTACCGCGATCCCAAGGCCGCCGTGGCATGGTTGGAGCAGGCCTTCGGTTTCGAGACGACGATGGCCATCGACGGTCCCCACGATGACCCGACCATGTGCCATTACGAGATGAGCTATCAGGGCAGGGGCCGGATCATGGTCGGTGGCGAGTGGGCCGAGTGGGCCAGGAGCCCAGCGTCGCTCGGTGGAGCGAACACCCAGAGCATGCACGTCGAGCTGCCCTCCGATATCAGCGCCCACTGCGAACGGGCGCGCGGGGCGGGTGCCGTAATTGCCGCCGAGCCCGAGGATCAGTTCTACGGCGACCGCACCTATCGTGCTGTCGATCCGGAAGGCCACGTGTGGACCTTCTCGATGCACGTCCGCGACGTCACGCGGGCGGATGCCGAGCAGGCGATCGGCGTGAGGATCGAGGCCGAGAACTGGGCGTGACCGGGGGGCCTGCGCAACTCGATCGAACGCTTGCCGCGCTCGCCGACCCTCACCGACGACGCGCCGTCGGCGTTGCGCGAGCGCCCGTACCGCGCGGGGAGCTTGCAACCGCTCTCGGGTCACGGATCTGTCACAGCGTTCAGCCGCGCCTTCAAACGCGCCCACGGCCGTACGCCAGCGCATTGGCGGGCCAATCGCGCGTCTCGCTGACCGGACCAGTCGGGGATTCAGGCCTCGTCAGGTCCGGACCAGTCGAAGGGAAAGTGCTTGCTCGACCGGCCGGGCCAGCTCCACTTGAAGCCGAACGCCTCCACCACGTCCTCCGTGGCCGTAGCCCACGTTGCGATCTGCCCGGGACCAACCTCGGCGCCAGGCGCATTGTGGACCTGCACGCGCGAACCCTCCGGAGTCGTCGGCCCGGTTAGGGCCTCGGCGCTGCCTCGGGCCTTTCCTGGGACCTCCACGCTCCAATGTGAGAGGTCATCGGCAATCTGGAAGTCGATCGGCGCGAACTCGATCCCGCGGACATCGTCGATCAACTGGGCGAAGCCGGCGGGCCAACCACCGGCATCCCCGCCGAAGATCGTCTGTAATGCCTGGCGCTGACGCTCGTCGGCTCGCTCGTCGATGAAAAACCCCATCGCTGAGTTGGTGGCCTCGCCGGCCCAGATGTTTCCCACGAAGGAACCCACCCCGACGACGTTCAACCCATCGAGGGGCACGTCGCCGTAGTTCCCCTCGCGCACATGCCAGGCGAGAAGTCCGTCGCATTGCCCCTCGTCGGGCGCCTGGGCGAAGGTACAGCCGCAGGGAACACGGCACCTGCACAGGTCGAACCAGTCGCCGGTGAGCCGCCACCGCTGAACCTCCGTCATCGCTGCCTCCTTGCGGGCCCGCTATGCCATGGTCGGCAGCGTCGCTGGTACCGCCAGTGCCAAGGAGCCGTAGACCACCATCCCGATCGCGGCGATCTTCGCAACCCGCTCCCCTTGAGGGACGGTCTTCTCGGCGAAGACCAACGCGGCGATGACCAGCATCGCTCCGACGTTCATCACGCCGAGAGGAACTAGCACGAGGAAGAGCAGCCAGCAGCAGCCGAGGCAGAAAACGCCGTGGCGGAGGCCCATCTGCGCCGCCCCCCAGCGCCCGTCCCGCCAGTAGGTCAGCATGAAAGACAACGGGCTACGGCAGCGGCCCAGGCACACCCGCTTCAGTGGGGTCAGCTGGTAGGCACCGGCAGCGATCAGCAGTCCGCCAGCGATCCGTGGGAGGTGATCCATCGCCCACATGGAGTCGTCGGCAACCGAGTCGGCGGTTGCCGCCAGTGCGTAGGCGACGAGACCGAAGACTCCCCACACCGCAAGGTAGGGGAGTACGAACAACCATGTGGGGACGTAGGGAGCGCCCCGCTCGCGCTTGCGGGCCTGGGAGCGCGAGAAGGCGAGGATCATGGGCGCCGAGGCGGGCAGCATCATGGCGACCATCATGGCCACCCACATGGCCAAGAAGAGGGGGGCGGCCATCCCCATCGTGAGGTCAAGGCCAATGTGTCCATGGTCGTCCATGGCCGCCGCCTGCCAAATCACCAGTGCCCAACCGGCAGCGGCGAGCGCCACCAGCACGGACAGGACCAGCCGCCGCTCCGAGGTGAGCCCGGGAGACGCCACGTTCATGACGATCGGGCTGAGAGTCTCAGAAAGACCAGTCGAAGGGGACGGCAGCGCCGTAGCCGAGT
This sequence comes from Acidimicrobiales bacterium, assembly GCA_050742415.1. GTDB lineage: Bacteria > Actinomycetota > Acidimicrobiia > Acidimicrobiales > AC-14 > JBOGIF01. The sequence continues at coordinate 5,938 of JBOGIF010000176.1, forward strand.
GTCTCCCAGGACCGTAGGTCGGGATCAGAGGCGGCCCCGGTCGCCGTGGCCAACTCCATGGTGTCGACAGCGAACCCGGCGGTAATAGGTGCGTTGACCACCACCGCCTGCTTGCCGTCGTCGGTCCTCATCCGCTCGAGCGCGATTTCGATGAGGTCGCCCACCTTCACCCGGGGGCTCTCCCCGCCGCTGACTTCGACCGATACCGTCTTGGAGGGAAGGAATTCGGCGACCATGCCAGCAACACCCTCCCAGACCCCTCCGCGCTTGCCCTGGAAGATGGCCTCCAGTTCGTTGCGCTGCTCCTCGGAGCCTGCCTCGTCAAGGTAAAGCACAGCCTTGTCCATGCCGCCCAGGAAGTCGCCGGGCAACTCGGCGTGCAGGGCGAGCTTGGTGCCCGCGAGGTCGACACCGTTGGACTCGCCCGACTCGACGGTGAAGGCCAGCACCCCCGAGCACCAGCCCTGGTCCGGCTCGGCTGGGCCGAAGTTGCACCGGCACACCATCTTGCAGCTACACGACTCGTACCACGTGCCCTTCAGGGTCCACCCCATCCTCCCCCTCCTTGCCGCTGGCACAGGAATCGTACGCCCGCGCGGTTTGCTGATCCAGAGGGTTCACACACAACATGCGTTTGGAGTCTCCCGTCGCCGCGATGCCGACGCGCCGCCAGCCCTCGCGGACGCCCTCCCGCTCTCTAGGTCAGCCCGCCGGGACCGGCGCTGACCACGACAGCCGTGATGGACGCCACGCCGTCCAGGTCCACGTCGCTGCAAGCCCATCGGGCGATGGACCGGAAGGCGCGGCCGAAACCGAGCATCCCGTAGGGCAACTCCACGTCGAGCACCTGGAGTCGGCCGTCTCGGACCTGCGCCAGAGAATCCTGCCCATGGGTGGCACACTTGTAACTACACCCTTGTCACTGTCTCACCCCCGCGGCACAATGGCGGGGCGATGGCGTCTGAGGCGGTGGAAGCCGAGCGGTTGCGGCTCTATGCCTACGCGACGGCGCAGGAGGCGAGCGGCTACGTCGCCATCATGCGCCTGTTCGTGGGCGCGCTCCTGGCCGAGTGGTCGGCCCACGATCTCGTGGACCGGGGCATCGATCTGCCCGCCGCGGCGATCGACCAGCGCCTTCGCTACCTCGAGCAGAACGGCAACCTGCTGGCCAGCCCGCGCGAAGTCCGAGTCACGTCTATCGCCGAGTACCAGCGCCAACCCGCCCGCTATACCGCCACCAGCCTGGGCGTGCGGGTGCACCGCCAGGTCGAAGAGGTCCTGGCGGCAACTGGAGGCGCTCGGGAGGTCCCCCGGGAGCTCCTCGCTGCCGTGGCCCACCGGCTCACCGACCTGGCGGCCATGTCGCCGGCCGAGGTCGCCACCTCCGATCCCGCGAGCATGGCCGAGACCGTGTCCACGGTCTTTCTCCAGTTCGAGACGTTTGCCGGAGCGGTCACCGACTTCTACAGCTACATCGGCTCTGTCCTCGCCCGTGCCGACCTCGACGACGAGGAGTGGCTCGGGTTCAAGCACCTTCTCCTCGACTATCTGGAGACGATCGTCGAGAGCGTGACGCGCCATACCGCCGCCATCCGGCTGGCGCTGGACCGTCTCGAGCCCCGCATCCCCCTGATCGTCGCACGGGCGGGCGCCGCCGACCCGGCCCTCGAGGCCCTGCGCGCGGCCAGCCCCGGAGGCGAAGGTTTCGAGCGAGCGCGGGGCCGTGCCCTCGGTGACTGGGTGGAGCTGCGGGCGTGGTTCGGGGCCGCTGGCGATCGCACGTCGGGCTCCCACCAGCTTCGGGCCGCGGCGGTCCGGGCCGTCGGCGCCCTGCTGGTCAACGTCAAGCGCATGAACGCGGCCAGCAGTCGTGAGACTTCCCTACGTCGGCACTTCCTGCGCCTCGCGGCCTGGTTCGACGCGGCTATGCCCGACGACGCCCATGTGCTCTACACATCTGCCTTCGCCCTCTACGGTGCCCGCCATCTCGGCGTCCTCCTCGAAGCCGAGATAGCGGAGGCGCTTCCGGCGACGACCAGCTGGTGGCAGGCGCCACCCGCACCGGTCCCTGTCAGCATCCGGGAACGGGGCGATCGCAACCCACGTGGCGGAGTCGTGCGAGTCGCCGATCACGGCGCTCAGAAGGACCGTCTCGCCGCGGAGCGTCGCCTGGAGGCCGACAGACGGGAGCAGGCTGTGGCCGAGCTGCTCGCTGTCGGCGATCGCCTCGACGAAGTGCGACTGTCGGCCGCCGCCTTCCGGGTGCTGGTGGAGCTCCTGGGCCAGGCGACATCTCGGTTCGGCCCGGACCTCGCGGGTGCGTCCGCGGCCTTGATCGACGCCAACGTGGTCCTATGGATCGAACCGTCCGACCGTTCCGTGACGATGCGCAGCGCTACCGGAGACTTCACTATCCACGGCTTCCGCCTCGTCGTGACTGCAGCCGGCCGCAGGCCAGCAATGACGGTCGACGGTCTGGCCGAGGGGGCTGCCGAGTGACTGCATCCGTGGCTCCCACGCGCGACTCCGCCGACCGCCAGGACGCCTTGCGCCATCTCCTGCGCCACCCCCTGATCACCGATGACGGGCCCGACGCCGAGGCATTCCGGCTCGTCCGTCGCCATCGCGACCAGCTGGGTCGCGACGTCCGCCAGCTTCTCGGCTACCGCCTGGTGGTCGAGGCCACCTTCGCCCGGCTCTACAAGGCGGGGCTGGGAGCCGGGAGGGCTCGGCCCCTCAGGCGGACCTCGGGGGCGCCGTTCTCGCCCCGCACCTACGCCTACCTGGCGTTGTGCTGCTCGGCGCTGCTGACCGGGCGCCAGCAGATGCTGCTGTCTGCCCTCGCCGAACAGGTCCGCCACGCCGCCACCGAGGCCGGCATCGACCTCGGCTACGACAACCATGCCGATCGGCGGGCGTTCGTCGCCGCGCTGCGCCAGCTCGTCGTCTGGGGAGTGCTGGTGGAGGACGACGGCACTGTCGGCGCCTTCGCCGACGATGCCGCCGCCGATGCGCTGCTCTTCGTGCGGCGGGACCTTGTGCGTCACCTGCTGGCGGTCCCGTTGCGGGAGGTCGACCATCCCGACGACCTCGTCCGCCTTGCCGCTGAGCCTGGAGCGGGAGCCGGCGCCCGTCACCGTGTCCGGCGACTCCTGGTCGAGGAACCGGCTGTGCTGTCCGACGACGTCGACGAGGAGTCGTGGGCCTGGCTTCGCCAGTCGCAACGGCGCGAGGCCCGTACGTTCTCCGAGCTCTTCGGTCTGGAGCTCGAGATCCGGGCCGAGGGCGTAGCTGCCATCGACCCGCGCGACGAGCTCACCGACGAGGCCTTCCCGCGCGGGGGCACCCTCGGCCACGCAGCTCTGCTAGCGGTCAGTGAGCTTGCCCGGCGGCTGCGGCCGGAGGCGATGCCGCGCGACGAGGTGACCAGCACGGTCGCTGTTCCCGTCGGGATGCTCGACGAGGTGGTGGCCGTCGTCCACGAGCGCCACGGCCGGCGGTGGAAGCAGGAATACCTCGACCACCCCGGCCGGCTAGCCCGAGACGTCGAGGACCTGCTGGTCGCCATGGGCCTGCTGCGCCGAGCCGGCGACGGTCAGCTGCGCCTGACTGCAGTCGCCAACCGTTACACACCCGAGGTGGTTGAGGTCCCCGCCACGCTCGCCTTCGACACCGAGGAGACGTCGTCGTGACGACTACCAACCTGTTCCCGGACGTCGCCCAGGGCGACAGCACCGATCCGGCCGACGAGGGCCCGGGGCCCGAGGGCCGTTGGTCTCTTCACCGGGCCGGCATTCTGAACGTGTGGCAGTACGACCGGGTGACGCTGAGCTTTGCCGGCGGCCGGATGCTGCTTCGGGGCAAGAACGGGGCGGGAAAGTCGAAGGCACTCGAGGTTCTGCTCCCGTTCCTCTTCGACGGCGACACTCGCCAGCTCGACGCCACCGGCCGCGACCGCACCACCGTCGCCTGGCTGATGACCGATGGGCGCCCCAATGGCAATCACGTCGGGTACCTGTGGCTCGAGCTCCGGTGCCTCCACCCCGACGGGACCATGTCCTTCCAGACCCTCGGTGCCGGTCTGAAGGCGTCCACCGCCACCCGGCGGGCCGACAGCTGGTTCTTCATCACCGATCGCCGACCTGGCGTCGACCTCGACCTCGAGGTTGCCGGCGAGTGCTTGTCATTGGAGCGGCTGAAGGAGGCGCTCGGTGACGACGCCGTCACCACGTCGGGAGCGGAGCACCGCCGCCGGGTCGGGCGCCATCTCTTCGGGCTGTTCGACGACGCCAGGTACCGCAATCTTCTCCACCTCCTCCATCGCCTCCGCGACCCGAACATCGGCAACCGGGTCGAAGCCGGCGAGCTGGCGAGCGTTCTGACCGAGGCCCTGCCCCCGATCGACGAACGCGTGCTCGCCGAGGCGGCCGGCCACTTCGACGACCTCGACTCCATCCGTGAACAGGTCGAGCGCTCGGGTCGCACGGCCCAGGCCCTCGGCCAGTTCCTGGGTGCCTACCGCGGCTACACCCGCACCGTTCTGTTCCGACGGTCGGCAGCCATCGAGGAGGCCGAGGCCATCCGCGCACGCGCCGCCCGCGCCACCCGCCGGCTGGCCCGCGCCGTCGAGGAGGCGGGCGAGGCCGTCGAGCAGGCGCATGCCGCGCTCGCCGCCGCCAAGCTGGAGCGGACTGAGCGCGAGGCCGAACGGCGCGAACTCGAACGCAGCGAGGGCTACCGCTCCCACCAGGACCTCGTCGACCGCCAGGAGCGGGTGGCAGCTCTCGAGAGCGCTGCGTTCGAGGCCGAGTCGGCGGCCGGGCGAGCCGAGGCTGCCCACCAGCGCGCCGTCACCGATATGAGGGCGGCGGATGGCAACCTACGCCGGTCGGTTGCCGAGGTCGGCCAAGCGGCGATGAGCGTCGCCGGGCTGGCAGTCGATGCCGGGCTCGAGCCGTCCCTGCTCGGCCCCCCGCTGGCGCCCACGGCCGATGGTGAGCTCGACCCGGCCGAGGTGACGCGCGCCGGGGATCGGGCGCGAGCGGCCCGAACCCTCGCCGACATGCGCCGGGGGCGGGCCTCGGATCTCAAGAAGCTCGCGCTTCAGGCCGAGCAGGCCGAGGACCGGGCTGCTGGCGCCGAGGAGCGTGCTGCGGAGTCGGAGGCCGAAGTCGATGGTGAACGGGCCAAAGCCAGCACGGCCCGGTCCGTGCTGGCAGACGCCGAGCACGCGTGGGCCGCCGCCGTGACCCGGTGGACCGCGACCAGCCCGGCGGCGAACCTCGAGACCCGCTGGGACCACGTGCTCAACCGGCTTGCCGCCCGCGAAGGTGGCCCCGCGTGGGTAGCGGCGGTGAGGCAATCGGTTAACGACTGCCTCGCCTCTCCGTTGCACGGCGCTCGTCAAGCAGCGGCCGAAGCTGATCTGGCAGTTGTCACTGCGGAAGCCGAGCTGACTTCGGCCGAGGCGAGCCTGGCCGAGGTCGAGTCGCAGCCCGAGGCCCGCCCCGCGCCGGCCCCCCACCGTGATGCCGAGCGCGACCCTGCGGCCGGGGCGCCGCTCTACGAGCTGGTCGACATCGCGCCCGGCGTGATACCCGACGACGCAGCCGGCCTCGAAGCCGCCCTCCAGGCCGCCGGGCTGCTCGACGCCTGGGTCCACAGCGACGGCCTCGTGGTGCACCCCGACACCCGCGAGGTCCTGCTACGCACCGACGCGCCGGCTGTACCAGCCGGGGCGGCGACGTTGGCCGATGTGCTCGTGCCCGCGCCCGCGGGCGTCGGCCCGGTCGGCACGGCCACGATCGATGCGGTGTTGCGGGCGGTCGGCCTGGGCGACCAGCCCGGCGCCGCCTGGGTCACATGTGGTGGACGTTGGTCGCTCGGGGTGTTGCGGGGCGCCTGGCACAAGGAAACCGTGGAGTACCTCGGGGCCGGCGCCCGTCAGGCCACACGCGAGCGGTTGCTGGCCGAGCTCCGCGACCGGGTGGATGCTCGCCGGGAGGACGTCGCCAGGGCCCGCGTGCGCGCCGACGATGCCGCCGTGCACCGTGAGGCTGTCGAGAGGCTCCCTGCCGCCATGCCGCCCGCCGACGCCATCGACGAGGCGGCGGGGGAGCTGCGCAACGCCGAGCGGGCCCTTGGGTCCGCACGCGTCCGCCACGAACAGGAGCGTCGCCGGGCGGAAGTCGCCAGGACGGCTGCCAACCGCCTCGCTGCCGCGGTGGCCAGCGAGGCGCTGGGCGAGGGGCTGCCGACGTCCGCCTCGGCCCTCGAGGGGGTGCTCGGCGCCCTCGCCGAGCTTGGCGAGGCGCTGTCAGACCATCGCGCCGCCTTGCGTGACCTTGCCGGCGCGCACCAGCGCCTTCCCGGCCATCGGGCGCAGGAGGCCGATCGCCGCGCCGAGGCGGCCGAGTGCATTGCCGGAGCGCGCCAGCGCCGTGCCGAGCACCACACGGCAGCCCATGAGCTGGCCACCTTGCGGGACGCGCTGGCCGCCACCATCGAGAACGTTCTCGCCAAGCACGCCGATGCCACCTCCCGCCTGGCTGCGCTCGACGAGTCGCTGCTGCCTGCGGCCGAGCATGCATCGACGGTTGCCCTGAGGGCCCACGCGACGGCCGACGCTCAAATGAGCGAAGCCACGACCGCGGAGGCCAACGCGGGTACGGCGGTCGTCGCCGCTGGGCGGGCTCTTGAGGCGGCTGTCGTGCAGCCGGGGGTGATGCTCGCCGCCACCGGCCGGGACGTCGGCCAGGCTGGCGACCTCGTCTCGAACGAGCTGACCACAGGCCTCGTCCAGTCGGCCGTGGCCCTCGCGGCCGCCGTCGCTCCGCTCGTCGACGGCGACGACGAAGTGTCCGACGGGACGATCCTGTCTCGCTACGACCGCCTGAGCGAGTCCCTCGCCGGAGGTTACGACACCGCCATCGACGAGCACGAGGGCGTCAAGGTCGTCCATGTCGCCGACGACAGCGGCCGCCAACCGCTGGCAGCCGTCGCCGCCCGGCTCGCGGCCGAGGCCGAGGCGGCGAAGGGCCGCTTGGCCGCCCGCGAGCGCGAGGTGTTCGAGCGCTTCCTCCTCCGTGAGCTGGCCGACGAGGTCCGCTCCAAGCTGCTCGACGCCCACGACCTCGTGACGGGCACCAACCGCACGCTGGCCCAGGTACGTACCTCACATGGCAAGGGCGCGCATCTCGAGTGGAAGCTGCGCGACGACGCGGCGGCACCAGCCGGCGTGGCCGCCCGCCTTCTGGTCGACGACCTGCGGGACGAGGACGCCGACGCCGAGCTTCGGGATGCCCTGCTGGCGCTGATCGAAGCCGAGCGCGCCGCCGACCCCAGTGCCGGCTACGAGCAGCACCTGCGGGCTGCGCTCGACTTCCGCAACTGGCACCGGTTCACGGTCAAGGTCACCGATGTCGCCCACCCCGGCTCTTCGCGGACCCTGTCGAGCCGGTTGGGCCTTTCCCAAGGGGAGCAGCGGGTGCTCTCCTACCTGGCTCTGTTCTCCGCCGCCGCTTCCCACTTCCAGGCCATCGCCCGGGAGACGCCGACCGCTCCCCGTCTCCTGCTCCTCGACGATGCCTTCGCCAAAGTCGATGAGCCCACCCACGGGCATCTCCTCGGCCTTCTCGTCCAGCTCGGGATGGACTTCGTGCTCACCAGCGAGCGGATGTGGGGCTGTTTCCCTTCCGTGCCCAGCCTGGAGATCTACGAGGCGGTGCGCGATCCCGCCCACCCAGGTGTCGCTCTCGTCCACTTCCGGTGGGACGGCCACCATCGCCACCTGGTCGGAGTGTGACCGCGCCAGCCACGCTCGACCGGCCAGGTCTGGGCCGGTTGTGGGATGTAGTGGCCGAGCGGCTGCAGCGCAACGGGCTCAGACCTTCGGGCACGCTCAGGCTCGACGGACTCGATCGTGAGGAGCGCCACGCTCTCGCCGGGCTCCTCGGACGGCCGGTGGCCAACGACCGAGCCACTGTCGACCTGGCGGACCTGGACCGAAGACTTCGTGACCGCGGCGCCGCCACCGGACTGGTGGGCGTGGCCGAGGCGATGCGTGGTCCGCTCGTGGACCGTCCCGGCCGGCGCCGGGCACGGGCCGATGCGGCGGCGCGCGTCTGGGCCGCGGGCCGGAGCGGCCTGGACGAGACGGGCCTGGGTGGGGCCCCGTGGGCCGAGGGGTGGTTCGACGACCTGCGCCGAGCCGGGACGCTCGGGCGGGTGCCGGCCGAGCGAGCCGAGCGGCTGTTCGGCGCGGCCGTCCGGTGCATTGCCGCCGTCCCTCATCTGAGCGGCGATCCGGCGTGTGGCCGCGGCGAGCTGGCGTCGCTGGTCACCGGTGACGCCCACGGACTCGACGACGGCACCATTCTCGGCGCCCTCGTGCTGCGGGCCGCGGCGGCCATCGTGGAGACGCCCTACCCGTCGAGCGCGTCCGGGCGGCGAGCCCTGTGGCGGGCCGTGGGTGTCCTCACCGACGAGGTGTCCACGGCAGTCCTTACCGCCGGGCTGCGAACGGCGGAAGGATCGTGGCTGGACGAGCGCACCGAAGCGGGCTGGGAGTCGCACCTGACCGTCCGTGACCTTCGGCGTATCGACGTGAGAGCGCCGGACGACGGCGTCGTGTACGTCTGCGAGAACCCGCGCGTTCTCGAGGCGGCGGTAGACGCGGGCAGCCGAAGTGCCCTCGTGTGTAGTCAGGGACAACCGGCGGTCGTCGTGACGGCATTGCTGAGTCGGCTGGCCCAGTGCGGTTCGGAGCTGCGCTATCACGGTGACTTCGACTGGCCAGGAATAGCGATCGCCAACCTGCTGGTGGGCAGCTACCAGTGCCGGCCCTGGCAGTTCGGCTCTGCCGACTACGTCAATGCGCTGGCCGGTCTGGCACCGGTGGTCGTTGAACTCCCGGTGCTGTACGGCGCCCAGGTGAGGTCGTCCTGGGACGAGCAGCTCGCTGAGGAGATGGCAAGCGCCGGCCGCGCTGTCCACGAAGAGCTCCTACTGAACGATCTGCTTGCCGATCTCTGCTGATCTCGGCCTCACGCCGGTCCGGTCCAGGAGAGAAGGTCCCCGGGCTGGCAGTCGAGGGCACGACAGAGGGCGGCCAGCGTCGAGAAGCGAATGGCCTTGGCCCTTCCGTTCTTCAGCACCGACAGGTTCACGACTGTGACGTCGACCAGATCGGCGAGCTGGGCGAGCGTCAGGCCCCTGGCCTCGAGCAGCTCGTCGAGATGCAAGGCGACGCCGTGCTCGGACTGAGAGGCCATCTCAGACGGTGCCTTCCAGGTCGTCGCGCGGGCGAACGCCAGCGGCGAAGACCTCGCTGAGCACGAACAGTGCGAGCCCGCCGAGGAGCGCGTTGCCGGGAATCGAGAGCTGCGTTCCGAGGCTGTCCAGTCCCGCGCCGGCGCCAGGTCGCGGGCGGCGGCCCAGCGGAGCTGCTCGCGAGTCGCGTCACGGACTCGTACGGTGACCTCGACGTCGTCGGGAGCCACGGTGCCCTCTGGCCATGGCCACCCTACGCCGGACGCCCACGAGCCGACCGACCTCCTTCAGGGGATGGCTGATTCAGGCATCGAGAACGTGAACATGCGGCCCGCCTCGATGCGGGCGTACACGGGACCCGAGTCGATGAAGGTCTCCCACGACGCGCCGTACCGCGGCACATAGATCTCGAGAAGGGCGCGACGGAACCCAGCCTGGTCGGGGCTCTTGACGTCGATGGGCACGGCGCGTCCGTGGACCGTGACCGAGAGCTCCTCGCCGGGCAGGTGGGTGGCGCTCACCTGCGGCCGGGCGGCGATGTGCCGAAAACGCACCGAGTGGGGCGAGGAACCGAAATGGAAGCTTCCCCGGTAGAAGATTCCGTCGACCGGGCCGGAGATGGGCCGTCCGTCGGAAGTGACGGTGGCGAGGACCAGGAGCCGCATCCCTGTCAGCGCCGACACCACCTGTGAGGCGGTGAGCCGGCGGTCGGGCGTGATCACCTCCCGGAGGTGCTCGCCCGCTACGTCGTAGCTCGTGTCGAGCAGCTGCTGGAGATCCTCGATGTCGGCGGCGGTCTCGTGCATGACAGCCATCCTGTCGGTTCGGGTGCGGCTGACGCGGCATTGCTGTCCGCGTCAGTCTTCCACCACAAGGTGATCGATCGGGCAGTCGCTACGGCGTTGTGGCGCTCTCGACCAGGATCGCCTCTATCTGGCCCATTGCGGCGGCCATGCCCTCCTCCATGCCCATCGACACAAGCTGCTCCATCGCCTGAAGCGACGGGAATTGCGTCTCGATGGCCATGAGCGTGCCACCGCCGTCGCGCTCCGTCAGGGTGACGACCGCGGTCGTTATGGGCATCGCGTCGTTTGGCTTGCCGGCGTCGTCGGCAAACCCGTCCCTCAGCTCCAGCCGGTTCGGCGGCTCGACGGCGAGTATTTCCCACCAGCCTTGGTGCCTGTCGCCGTCGGGCCCGGTCATGAAGTATGTGACCCGCCCGCCCGGCGTGAGGTCGTGGTCCACGACGGTGGCGGGGTAGGTCGGCGGGCCCCACCAACGCTCGAGCTGTCGCGGGTCAGCCCACAGCTGCCAGGCGCGCTCGACGGTGGCGTCGAGCTCGGCGGTGATCATCATGGTGAGGGCCTCGGGGTCCTTGCGGACGCTCGTGACGGTCATGGGTTCGGTCCTCCGTTGTGTTCGTCGGCGAGCATGTCGCCGATCCGGTCGATACGGGCCTTCCAGACGGCTTCCAACTGCTCGAGCAGCCGATAGGCCTTACGCATGGTTTCGATGTTGCCGCGGACGAGCTGCTCGCGGCCATTGCGCTGCTTGGTCACGAGCCCCGCACCCTCGAGCACGGCAACGTGCTTCTGTACGGCGGCGAAGCTCATCGGATAACGGCGGGCGAGGGCGGAGACGTTGTGCCGACCTTCCAGCGTGCGCAGGAGGATGTCACGGCGGGTGGCATCGGCGAGGGCGTGGAACACCCGGTCCGCCTGGTCCTTCGCCAGATTATCTACAACCATCGAGTTGTAGATAAGCACGGTCCTGCAACGTGGTGCAAGGCCCTACGGGAACGTTCTGGCTGCGCCGAAGACGGACCGCAGCTGCGGGGGCGATGGCCGAGCGGTTCCCCGACCTCGATCCGGCGGCCCTCGCCTTGCGTGCCGGAACCACCTGGCCCTCGTTCAGGTTCCTCCGAGGGGAGTGTGGGGCCGTCGGGCGTGCGGCCCACCCCCACGTCCTGCTCTCGGACGCCGATCGCAGCCGGTTCGTGTCCGACGAGACGAGGGCGTGGTTGACCGGCGCCGATCTGCGAGCCGTGCGTGGCGCGGTGCTGCACGACGGCATGCTCGTGGGGGCGTGGCGACCGGAAGGCGCGGGACTTGTCGTCGAACATGGGGTCCAGCTGTCCAAGCGGACCCAGGCGTCGACCGCTGCAGAAAGTCGACGGATGCTCGAGTTCACTACCGAGACAAAGCCCGCCGGCGAGGTTCGGCTCAGTCGGTCCGGCTGAAGCGCTTGACCGCGACCGCGAACACCAGCAGTCCCACGACGAAGAGGATCAGCAGCTGGAGGCCTATAGGCACCGTCCACCCATTCCATGTGAGCGCCCTGTCGAGCACGCTGGCCGCCTGCGGAGGAAGGTCGAGGTGTGAGAAGACCACGTGGCGCATGGGATGGACCGCGTAGGTCACCGGGTTCACCTTGGTGGCCAGCGCCAACCATGCCGGAAGCCCCGACGTGGGATAGAGGGCGCCCGACAGGAACATCATCGGCGTGATCACCGTCTGGATGACCGGCATGACGGACTGGATGTTCGCGACGCGGGCGCCGAGGAGCAGTCCTAGGGCGGTCAGTGTCAGCGAGGTGAGGAACAGGATGCCGAGCAGCTGGAGCATGAGCGCAACGGAGTAGGGGACGCCGGCGAGCCCGGCCATGGCCAGGATCACGATCGCCTGAGCGGTGGCGACGATGGCCCCGCCGATGCACTTGCCGGCCATGATCGAGGTCCTGGGAATCGGCGCCACGAGCATCTCCCGAAGGAACCCGAACTCGCGGTCCCACACCACCGATACTCCGGAGAACACGGCGGTGAACATCACCGACGTGGCCAGAACTCCTGGGAACAGGAACGTCCGAAAATCGACCCCCTGCGACCCGGCCGACACGACGCGGGACAGACCCGTTCCCAGCACGAACAGCCACAGCAGGGGCTGGACGAGCCCGGCGACCAGGCGCCGGCGGTCCTTGGCCCACCGGAGCAACTCCCGGTGGGTGACGATGCGGATGGCGCGCAGGTCGCTGCGCAGACCCGACGGCGCCAGCCGGATGGGGGTGACAGGAAGGCGGGCGGCGGGACCCGGCGCGTTGGGATCCACGTCGGTCTTGGTCCGTCCGTTCGTGGTCATGGGGTTCACCTCCGTGCCCTGAACATGGTGGCCAGGTCCGAGCCGCCCCCGCCTTCGGCGTCGCGGATCGTTCGCCCGGTATAGGTCATGAACACGTCGTCGAGCGTCGGTCGCGTGACGCTGACGGACTGCACGGGCACACCAAAGTCGGCGAGCAGTCGGGGGACGAACGCCTCTCCGTCGGCGACATTCAGCTCCAGTCCCGTTGCCCCAATCGACGCTTCGAGCCCGAACCGCTCGGAGATGGCCGACGCGGCGGCGGTGTCGTCGGCGGTCACCAGACGGACGCGGTCGGTGCCGATCGCCGCCTTGAGCGCCTGAGGGGTGTCGAGGGCGACGATCTGGCCGGCGTCCATGATGGCGATGCGGTCGCAATGCTCCGCCTCGTCCATGTAATGGGTCGTGAGGAAGATGGTGAGATCCTCCTGTCTGCGAAGCTCGTCGAGGTACTCCCAGATCGACGCGCGTGTCTGGGGGTCGAGGCCCACCGTGGGCTCATCGAGGAAGAGCACCCTCGGTGAGTGGAGCAGGCCCCTGGCGATCTCCAGGCGCCGCTTCATGCCACCCGAGTAGGTCTGGACCTCCTTGTCCCGCCGGTCCCACAGGCCGACCAGCTCGAGCACCTGTCGCATCCGGACGTCGAGCTCGTCGGACGGCACGCCGTAGAGCTGGCCGTGGAACCGCAGGTTCTGGGCCCCGGTGAGATAGGTGTCGAGCGTCGAGTCCTGGAACACCAGCCCGATCTCTCGGCGAACCTCGTCGCGCTCGGTCGCCACGTCGTAGCCGGCCACCTCCGCCCGTCCGCCGGTCGGCCGCAGCAGTGTGCAGAGCATGTTGATGGTGGTCGACTTGCCTGCGCCGTTCGGCCCCAGGAACCCGAACGTCTCGCCAGCGGACACCTCGAAGTCGACACCACGGACGGCTTCGACGTCGCCGAACCGCTTCTCGAGCTTCTGCACGAGGATGGCCGGTGGCCGCGCCGTCGTCACGGCTCCACTATATACTTGGAAAGTCCTACTGTATAGAAAGCCTATGGAATACGGCAGCCGGCTAGGATGTAGCTCGTGAGAGGTGAAGGCGACGAGCGCCCGATCGACGCGTGCTCAGGGGTCTTCCTCCTGGCCAGGGAGCTGCGCCGTCACATCTCCGATCTGATGGCCGAGGACCAGTGGGCGACCTCCGCCGGCTTCCGCCCACCCTGCATGGGGGCACTGGCGGTGATCGCGGCGCGCCAGCCGGTCTCCCAACGAGAGATCAGTGATCGCCTCGGCGTGGATGCCAGCGACATGGTCGGTGTTGTCGATGTCCTGGAGTCGGCCGGGCTGGTCGAGCGCCGCCGTGATCCCGAAGACCGACGCCGACATGCCGTCGTGCTCACCGCCCAGGGTGAAAGCGCTGCTCGTCACTTCGAGGTCCTGAGAGCGGAGGCCGAGGCCCGCGCCCTTTCGGCTCTCGACCCTGAAGAGCGTCGCCTGCTGGCCGACCTGCTCGGCCGGGCCTTGGGGCGAGATCCCCTCGCGGCCGCCGACGGGCGCTAGCCCCGTCCTTCGCACATGGCGGTCGCCGCACCGGAACGGGCTTGGCCGGGGCACACGGAGCGTCAAGCCCGGGCGCTCGACCCCGAACGCCTCAGCCGGCCGCGGCCAGCACCTGCTCCACCGCTCGACGGCCCGACAGCACGGCGCCCTCCATGTGGCCTCCGCCCTCGACGACGGTCTCGGCGCCGGCCCATACCAAGCGGCCAGCCCACAACGGCCGGCCGAGGGCGGGTTGGCCGTACGCCGCCGTCTCGCCACCCAGCCACACGACTGTGTCGTTGGTATTGGGATCGCTCGACCAGTCCCGCTCGAAGTACTGCACGGGATCGGCCGCCGCCGGCCCGAACAGTCGCCCGAGCTGCTCGAGGACGCGCTCGACCCGCTCGCCGGGAGGCAGGTCGCGCCAGAAATGATCGGCCGATACGAAGCCCCAGAGCCCGATCCCTTCCCCGTCGTCGGTGCAGGCATCGTGGACCTCGGTCAACGGTCCCATCTGGCTGAAGGCGCGCCCCGACCGTCCCGCGGCTCGCCAGAAGGACTCCTCGTACACGGCCACGCACTTGAGAGCGGTGGCCATCCAGGTGGGGGTTGCCTCCATCGCCGCCGACACGTCCTGAGGTAGAGGCGGCTCGAAGCTGACGCGGCCCACCAGCCGCGGTGGCACCGCCACCACGACGAAGTCAGCGGAGAGCTCCGAGGGGCCGGACCCGGTCGCCGTGATCTCCAAGTCGAGCCGTCCTGCCCGGTCGGCAATGCGTGACACGGTGGACCCGAGGTGCAGCGCGCCGGGCTCCAGCCGGTCGGCGAGCCGGCGCGCCAGCTGCTCCGCCCCGCCGGTCCATCGCCGCTCGGCCGGTTCCGGCCGTGGCAGATCAACGGCCTGCGGCTGGCGTCCCTCGGCGTCCTCGACCACGGCTTGGCCATCCAGGAACTGGGGGAACGCCGCCAACCCCACGTCCAGCGCGAGCGACTCCACTGCCCGCTGACCGGCCCAGTGCCAGGTGGCCCCCAGGTCGAACCAGGCGTTGGGGGCCAACCCCTCGGGCCGCACGGTGGAGAGCCTTCCTCCCACCCGACCGCGAGCCTCCACCACGGTGACGGCCATCCCAGCGGAGCGCAGGGCATCGGCGGCGGTGAGGCCGGCCAAACCGCCGCCCACGACCACGACGTCCACCTCAGGCGGCGAGGTCGGGCTGAGCGTCGACCTGAACCTTCGGGAGCCTGCGGTCGAGCCATGCCGGCAGCCACCAGTTGAGGTCGCCGAGAAGCTCCATGGTTGCGGGCACCAGCAGCAGGCGCACGATGGTCGCGTCGATGAGCACGGCCATCGAGAGGCCCACGCCGAAGAGCTTGACCACACGGTCAGCCTCACCCAGAAAGCTTCCGAAGACGACGACCATGATGGCGGCGGCGGCACTTATCACCCGGGCGGTCGAGGCCAACCCGTCGGCCACCGATGTCCGGCTGTCCCCGGTGCGCTCCCACGCCTCACGTATCCGTGACAGGAGGAAGACCTCGTAGTCCATGGACAGGCCGAACACGATGGCAAAGAGCATCATCGGCACGAAGGGCTCGATCGGGGCGCCGGCGATCCCGAGCAGGTCACCGCCCCAGCCCCATTGGAAGACGGCAACCACGATGCCGTAAGCCGCTCCCATGGACAGCAGGTTCATGACCACCGCTTTGAGGGGGACCAACACCGATCGGAACACGACCATGAGCAGCAGGAACGACACCGCCAGCACCGCGGCGAAGAACCACGGCAGCCTGGCGGCCAGGTACTCGGTGAAGTCGACCCCGATGGCGACCCCGCCGGCGACGGCGACGTCGAGCCCCGCATCGGCGGTGGCCGACGGGAGTACGGCGGAGCGGAGGCGGCTGACGAGCTCTGCGGTGGCCCTGTCCTGGGGCGCGGTCCGCGGGATGACTCGCCAGAGCACCGCCGTCGGGCTCGCCTGGTCGTTGGTGATCGGCCCGACCACCTGTGCCACGCCTGGGTCGCGCCGTAAGGCGCCGGCTACGGCTTCGAGCTTGGTGCGGTCGGTCTCAGGGGCCACCTCGCTGGCCAGGATGAGCGGGCCGTTGAACCCAGGACCGAAGCCTTCAGCCAGGAGGTCGTAGGCCTGACGGGTGGTGGTGTCCGCCGGGTAGTTGCCCTCGTCGGAGAACCCCAGCCGCAGACCCAAGAGGGGTGTGGCGAGGGTCACGACAACGGCGATCCCGACGACCACGGCCGTCCAGGGCCGGTGCTGTATGAGCCTGCTCCAGCGGTAGGCCACCGTCTCGCGTAAGGGCTTGGGAGGTCGGTTGAGCACCTGCTGGCGCAGCGGCGCCACCGCGAAGCTGGCCAGCACCACGACCACCGCCACCGGTAACGCCACCACCAGCACGGCGATCCCTAGCCCGGCTCCGATGAGGGTGACAGCGACCAGCCCGGCGGCGATGAGACCTCGCCTCCTGGTGACCTCGACACGGCCAGCGGCGAAGCCCAACAGGGCTGGGAGAAGGGTGAGCGACGCCAGCATCGTCATGGCGACCACCACCGCCGCTCCGATCGCCAGGCCGGAGATGAAGCTGAGCTGCATGATGAGCATGCCCATCAGGGAGATGACCACGGTTGTGCCGGCGAACAGCACTGCCCGCCCGGCGGTCGCCATGGCGCCCAGCGTCGATGCCTCGAAGCCGAGTCCCTTGTGCAGGTTCTCGCGGAACCGGGTGACTATGAAGAGCGCATAGTCGATGCCGACTCCGAGGCCGATCATGATGCCGATCGTCGACGCGAAGTCCGGCATGCTGACCACCCGGGACAGCAGCCCGGCGATCATCGTCCCGGAGGCGATCCCCGCGAGGGCGACGCCGATGGGCAGGCCCATGGCCAGGACGGAGCCGAAGGCGATGATCAGGATGACGATGGCGAAGCCGAGGCCGAGGGCCTCCGACGACGGCACTTCGAACGCCGCGAAGGCGGCACCGCCCAGCTCGATCCGAAGACCTTCCACGGTCGGCATGGCTTCTCTGATCCTGCGGCCGACCTCCGCGGTCTGCTCGAACGTAGCGTCGGACGCGGCCGCGACGCCGGCGTACGTGATCTTGCCGGCACCCTCGCCGCGGTCGGAGATCTGGGCTTCATTCTCCGGCGCGTAAGGGCTGGTGACCGATTGCACGCCGGGCATCCTGGCCACCTCGGCGAGGAAGCCCTCCATGGGCTGCCGAACCTGAGGGTCGTTGACCCCGCGCTCGGCGCGGAAGACGATGTTGCCGACCTGACCGGCGCCCTGCCCGCCGAACCTGGCGTCGAGGATGTCGATGCCGCGCTTGCTCTCGACGTTGGGCAGCGTGAAGTCCGAGCGGTAGCCCGTCCCGACTGCACCCGTCACGGCTCCCAGGATCACGACACCGAGAACCCAGGCGAGCACCACTCGGCCACGACGGCGGAAGCAGACCTCGGCTAGACGCTTCATCTCACGAGGTCGCGGCAGGTGCCTCGGCGTTGACCATCCACGGTGTCCCGAACCGATCGACGCACATGCCGAACATCGGCGACCAGAAGGTCTCGGCGATCGGCAACGTTACCTTTCCGCCGTCTGCCAACGCCTCGAACACACGCTTGGCCTCGGCGACGTCGGCAACTGCGTAGTTGACCTGCATCCCGTGCACCGGGCCGAAGCTGTCAGTGCTCTGATCGTCGGAGGCCATCAGGAGATTGCCGTCGAACATCAACGCGGCATGCATGATCAGCTCGGCCTGAGCGGCCGGAACCGGTTCGTCCGACGGCATGTCCTTCATCGGCAGCAGGACGAGCTCGCCCCCGAAGATCTCCTGGTACCGCGTGAACGCCTCGCGGCAGTTGCCGCCGAAGAACAGGTACGGGTGAAAGGCCATCGGTTCCTCCTGGGTCAGGGGTGAGGTGAGTATCTCCCGATCCGACGGCCCCGGCCACGAGAACTCATCGCCCGGTACGCTCGCGCTGCCCGTCGTACGATCCTCGGTGTACGGGAGCGTGGAGATGAGCAGTCCCAACGGTGCCGGAACCGGACGGGTCGCGGGCAGGGCGGCGCCGCTTCCGTTCTTCGTGGCCGGCCACATCGCGGTACGGACCTTGATCGGGCTACCCGCGTAGGCGCTCGGTTGGGGCCCCGGCGCCTGCTGTTCAGGCTCGTTCGGCCTCGAGGTCAGCGATCCGTCGTTCCAGCTCGCCTAGCCGCTCGTGGAGCAGCACGACCTCGGCTTCCATGGTGAGGGCTTTCGCGGCTCGTCGCTGAAGCCGGGGCGATTGCTGGGCCCGGTCGATCACCGCGTCGAGAGACACCATCCGCTGCGGGCCGTGCCGGCTGTCGACCAGGCGAGAAGGCACCTGGCCGCTGCGGAACCACGAGCGCAGTGCCGACCGAGACACGCCCACCCGGAATTCGGCGTCCGCCAGGCTGATCCAGGTAGGAGTCGCAGCAGTGGCCTCCACCTCCCAGGCCGGCGTCAGCTCGTCCCAGGGGACGCGGTCAGCCTCGGCAGCGCTGTCATCCTGGTCCATCCGGATCTGACCCTATCAGAAAGCAGGGTCTTGACAGAGGTACGACAATGTCGACCATGTTCGAACGATTCACGGACCGGGCCAGGCGGGTGGTGGTGAGCGCGCAGGAGGAGTCGCGAAAGCTCGGCCACAACTACATCGGCACCGAGCACATCCTTCTCGGCCTGCTCAGAGAGGGCGAAGGCCTTGCCGCCAATGCCTTGGAGAGCCTCGGGATCTCTCTCGATTCGGTGAGGGAAGAGGTCACCAAGGTGGTGGGCGTTGGGAAAGCCGCACCGGCGGGCCACATCCCGTTCACCCCTCGCGCCAAGAAGGTGCTGGAGCTGTCCTTGCGGGAGGCCCTGGCGCTCGGCCACAACTACATCGGCACCGAGCACATCCTGTTGGGGCTCATCCGTGAGGGCCAGGGGCTGGCCGCCGAGGTGCTGGTGAAGCAAGGCGCCGATCTGGCCCGGGCCCGGCAGCTCGTGATCCAGCTGCTCGCTGGCGTGGGCGCGCGCAGCACCCCTACTGGATACGCCATGCCCTCGGCCATGACGCCGGCGGCGGCGCGCGCCGTCGACTCCGCCCGCGGCATGGCGGGCACACAGGCGGTGGGCTCCCAGCAGGTCCTGCTCGGGTTGCTCGCCGACGAGAACAGCCTGGCCGCCCGGGCGCTCGCCACCCTGGGCGTTTCGCGCGACCAGGTCGACGCCGCGCTGGCCAGCCTCGACCCGTCGGGAAGCTCCGACGAGATGCCCGAGGAAGCGGGTGCTCGGCGCACCCGGTTGCAGGTGCTGGGCGACATCGTCTCGGTGCATCTACAGGAAGCCGATCTGGCCGGCCGCCTGAGGTCGCTCGGCACCCGCCTCCGTTCTGGCGGCGGCGGAGAGGACTGGGTGCTTTCGGGCGCCGACCCGACGGCCAAAGGGTTTCCCCGGCTGTGGAAGGCGATTCAGCCCGCCCTCAACGACCTGTGCCGCCAGTTGGAGGAGGAGCCCCTGGTGGAGGCGGTGATCGCCTCCCACAGCCGGTCCGGACGGATCGGCGTGAGTCGCGCCAACGCGGGCTACACGGTTTCGAGCCGGCCCGAAGGCCTCGTCGGTCGTCTCGAAGTCCCCAAGGGGGCGGACCCAGCGGCGGTGAGGGAGTGCATCCGGCGCTTCCTGGGCGACAGTGCCCCCGCCGGTCCCAGGCACGAGACCGAGCCGTCGTTCAGCGACCTGGTGGTCGCCGCCCGGCCCGGGGAGGGCGACGACCCAGGACCGGCCAGATCATGGACGGTCGCCGACGTGCACTACGGGACCGGGCCCGACGAGTCCGCCCGCACGCCGCTGTCGCAGCTGGTCGCGTTCGCCATGGCCGATCTGGAGGACAGCGCCTCGGCGTGAAGGTGAGCGGCGGGGACGAGCCTGCTCAGCGGTGCTCGGGGTTGGGGAAGTCGAAGCGGCAACCGGCGTCCCACGCCGACCGTTGGTTGCCGTGAACGGGGATGCCGCCTTCGTCGGCCAACATGCGAGCCAGATGGAGGAGGTTCCACGTCATGAAGGTGGTGTTGCGGTTGGTGAAGTCGTTCTCGGGCCCGCCCGAGCCCGGGTCGAGGTAGGAGGGCCCGGGGCCGGCCTCGCCGATCCATCCGGCATCGGCCTGGGGCGGGATGACGTAGCCGAGGTGCTGCAGCGAGTAGAGGACGTTCATGGCGCAGTGCTTGACGCCGTCCTCGTTGCCGGTGACGAGGCAGCCGCCGACCCGGCCGTAGTACGCGTACTGGCCGGCGTCGTTGAGCAGGTGGCTGTTGCCGTAGAGGCGTTCGATCACCCGGGTGCATACCGAGGACTTCTCGCCCAGCCAGATCGATGTGCAGAGAACGAGGATGTTGGCGGCCTGTACCTGCTCGAAGATCGCCGGCCACTCGTCGCGCTCCCAGCCGTGCTCGGTCATGTCGGGCCACACGCCCGTAGCGATGTCGTGGTCCACTGCCCGAATGAGGTCCACGGTCACGCCCTGGCGGCGCATGATCTCCATCGAGATGTCCGCGAGGCCCTGCGTGTGGGACAGCTCGGGCGACCGCTTGAGCGTGCAGTTGACGAAAAGCGCCCGCAGGCTGGAGAAATCCCATTGGCGCTGCTCGCACAGCGCCTCCTGCTTATCGTTGAGGGTGGTCACCATGCCTGCCTTTCGCTGTCCGCTCGGTCGCCGCCGCTCTGCGATGTTCGCGCGCTACCGTGCCGGCGTCGCTGCAAGGTCAGGCGGATGCCGCTACGCACGCCGCGCAGGCGGCCACGAACACTGGCGCTCATGCTTCGCAGGGAGCCAACCAGGCCAAGCCATGCCGTATGGGCCGAGCGACGAGCCGCCTGCTGAACTGCCGCCACCGTTCTCATACAGGAGCGCGCCGCCCCGACCATCGGAGAGGCGATCAGCCGGAGCAACGATGCCGCGCTACGAGCCAGCCGGCGGGTGGAACTCCTGACAGCCAGGCTGATTGCCCGACCGGCTTTCACTACGCGGGTGGTGACGGCGTGACTGCAGAGGAGCAAGGCGCCGACGACGGGCCGCAGGGCTGCGCTCAACACCCGGGATGCGAACGACGCCGCAACCCCGACATGGCCGGCCAGTGCACGGCTCGCAGCGACAAGGGCGGTACGGATACGAGCGGCAAGGAGTTGTACAAATGATCCGGCCGACCTCAGGGGCACGATGACGGTGCGGCCCACGCTCCTCGTCCACCGAGCGCCAGTCCTCATCCACCGAGCGACAGTCCGACCGAGACCGAGGATCGGCGCGGCGGCTAAACGGGTCGCGCTCCGGAGGATCACGACAGCGCGCCGACCGGCCGCTCTGAGCGGCTGGGCCACTGTTCGGGCACCGCTGCGGACGGTGCCGGCCAAGCCGTAGGCCGCGCTCCGAACCAAGACGACGGTCCGGCGGCCGACAGCGCGAAGCGCTCGGGCTGCGTTCCTTGCCGGTTGGGCCACTACTCGCGCAACGGTGCGCGTGGCTGCCACGCCGGCTCGGAGCGCCATGCGAACAGCGACGACCGCCCGTCGCCCCGCAGCGCGGAGGGGCCGGGCGACCGCACGTATGGCCACGCGGCCCCGCCGCACGAGAAGGACTCCGCCTGACCAAGTCCAGCGGAGCGGTCTGGCGACGGTGCGAACGGCGCTGCCGAGTGCCCGCATGCAGGGTTCGGCCGCCGCCGCCGCCCGCGCACCAACCCCCCGGGCCAGTGCTCCGACACGACCGAGGAGCCGCGGTACTGCCCGGGAAGCTGCCTTGAGCAACTCCCAAAGCCCTACGAGAGGAAGGAGGAGCGCCCCGATGATCCATCCGAGGACGCTGACTCGGTCGGGTCGATATTCGTCGTCGGGGCCGGGCGCGGCGTCGGTGTCCGGCAGGTTGGGAGTCTTGGGCTCAACCGCCGAGGTCATTGGGGCCTTCTTCGAGGGCCTCGGCAAGGTAGGTCATCCGTTCGAGCGACACGGGTCCGATTCGAGCATCGATCTCCTCGACCGCTTGGAGCCGGGCTTCGCGTCCGAGCCGTCGCTCCGCTTCCTCCGCTGCGGCTGCGTCGCCAGCCTCGGTTGCAGCGCGGGCACGATGATGGTGCTCGAGAGCAAGCGCCAGCCTCTCCACGGCCGTTGCCCGCTGTGCCACGTACTCCTCTTCGGCGGTTCCGTCTGGCGCGGCGCCGTCGAGAAGCGTGGCCACCTCCACCACCGCCCGATGAGCGGCGGTGAGCGCCGCCTCGGCGAACGCGCCGACGTTGGCCAGCGCTCCTGCTTCGAGTAGCCGGGCGTAGGCCGAGATCAGCTCAGCCGTGCCCGCGTGGTCGGCGACCAACGGTAGGCCGCGTGTCATCACCGCCTGGTGCCGGTGTCGCACCCTGCGTCGTTGGAGAGCTCGCCACGCTGTACGGATCGGAATGGCACAACCGAGGACAACGGCGATCCCTGCGACGACCTTGAGTGCGGCGGATGCCCCGGTGACCAGACTCCAAAGGAACAGCCCGGTGCCACCGGTGAGCAGCGCCAGGTCGAACAATCCAGGCTTCTCGTCGACATCGGGGCCGAGTAGCTCATCGACAAGCTGGTCGACACCGTCGGGTGCCCGTTCGTCTGTTGGCGGGACGATCAGCGCCCGAGGAGCCCAAGGAACAACGACGAACCGCTCGGCCAAAGCTCCTCCCTCACGGGGCAGAGGTCCATGGTGTCAGCCCAGAGCCCTCGCACGCAGGGCTTCCCCCGGTGAGTCTGAGGGTCCTGCACGTACCATCGGGCCTGACCCGACGGGGGAGACCGCTGAGTAGCGGACCGAGACGCTGTCGCGCATCCCGGCTGCCCGATGCTCTGTGGTCACGCCGTCGGTCTCGTCGAGGGTGGCGGTGTTGAGCGAGCCGGCGTCGGGGAAGCCCTCGTAGACCTCGGTGGACACGTGCGGATGCGGCGCGGCGATTACCCGGTACTCGCCGAAGCCGACCTCTATGTCGCCTTCCCGGATGACGAACCGCCACTGGCCGCCCACCTTCAGGTCGACCTCGCACACCAACCACTCCGAGGTCTCGAAGCCCCACCAGCGCTTGACGAGCTCCGGCGTGGTCAGGGCCTTGAAGACGAGGTCGGCGGGGGCGTCGAAGACGCGGGTGATCATGATCTCGGGGTCGGACGGCAGGGTGATGACGGCCGAACCGTGACGGTTGTTGACGCGGCGGCTCGCCTCGGCGACTGCGGTGAACGCATCTGTCGTCGTTGCGCTGCGAGCCATGGGCACGTGATATTCCGATAGCGGAATATGTCAAGCGGCCTTTGCACACCTGCCGCCTCCGGTCCAGGCGGCCCGCCCCGGAGCATGAGCGCCTAAGCCGCCCGCCGCCGTCCTACGATTCCGAGTCTGGAGAGTCCGGCTAGTCCGGGCGCGTGCGGACGCTCATCGACGAAACTGTCAACGTGGCCGTCACAATCCTTGTCGACGC